>NC_010718.1:315000-627000 GCF_000020005.1 Natranaerobius thermophilus JW/NM-WN-LF
CCATCATTTAAAGAGTGCGTAACAGCTCACTGGTCAAGCGATCCTGCGCCGAAAATTTCCGGGGCTCAAGCCTGTCACCGAAGCTATGGCTTGCGTGGCACTTAACCTAATCTTTTAGGTTAAGCAAAGCACTAGAAATTTCGTGGATGTTTTGCGAGCGATTTTGATAGTTGTAAGCGAAGCAAAAAACCACCAAATCAAACCAGCTAAAGCCAAATTTAGAGGCTTAGGTTAAGTGCCACGCGAGGGTAGGGGAGCGTTCCCTACGGGTAGAAGTCGCATCGGAAGGTGCGGTGGACTGTAGGGAAGTGAGAATGCCGGCATGAGTAACGAGAGACAGGTGAGAAACCTGTCCGCCGAAAGCCCAAGGTTTCCTGAGGAAGGCTTGTCCGCTCAGGGTAAGTCGGGACCTAAGCCGAGGCCGAAAGGCGTAGGCGATGGGAAACTGGTGGAAATTCCAGTACCACCTAAGAACCGTTTGAGTGATGGGGTGACGCAGTAGGGTAGGTTGAGCGCGGTGTTGGTTATCCGCGTCCAAGCGACCGAGGTAGCAGGGATAGGCAAATCCGTCCCTGTAACGATCTGAGGCGCGATGGGGAGTGAAACTAGAAGTAGCGAACTCACCGATCCCCCACTGCCGGGAAAAGCCTCTAGCGAGGTTCTTGGGTGCCCGTACCGTAAACCGACACAGGTGGGCAGGGTGAGAAACCCAAGGCGACCGGGAGAACCCTTGTTAAGGAACTCGGCAAAAAGGCCCCGTAACTTCGGGAGAAGGGGTGCCCCGCTAGGGTGATTGTTTATACATGAGCCCGAGGGGGTCGCAGTGAAGAGGCCCGAGCGACTGTTTACCAAAAACACAGGTCTCTGCTAAGTCGTAAGACGAAGTATAGGGGCTGACGTCTGCCCGGTGCTGGAAGGTTAAGGGGAGGAGTTAGCCGTAAGGCGAAGCTTCAAACCTAAGCCCCAGTAAACGGCGGCCGTAACTATAACGGTCCTAAGGTAGCGAAATTCCTTGTCGGGTAAGTTCCGACCCGCACGAAAGACGCAACGACTCGGGCGCTGTCTCAACAAGGGACCCGGTGAAATTGAAATACCTGTGAAGATGCAGGTTACCCGCGACTAGACGGAAAGACCCCGTGGAGCTTTACTGCAGCCTGACATTGGGTTTTGGTATTGGATGTACAGGATAGGTGGGAGGCGTAGAAGCCGGGGCGCAAGCCTCGGTGGAGCCATCCGTGGGATACCACCCTTCCAGTACTGAAATTCTAACCGCGAACCGTAATCCGGTTCCGGGACAGTGTCAGGTGGGCAGTTTGACTGGGGCGGTCGCCTCCCAAAGAGTAACGGAGGCGCCCAAAGGTTCCCTCAGCGCGGTTGGAAATCGCGCGCAGAGTGCAAAGGCACAAGGGAGCTTGACTGCGAGAGAGACATCTCGAGCAGGTACGAAAGTAGGGCTTAGTGATCCGGCGGTTCCGTGTGGAAGGGCCGTCGCTCAACGGATAAAAGCTACCCCGGGGATAACAGGCTTATCTCCCCCAAGAGTCCACATCGACGGGGAGGTTTGGCACCTCGATGTCGGCTCATCGCATCCTGGGGCTGAAGTAGGTCCCAAGGGTTGGGCTGTTCGCCCATTAAAGCGGTACGTGAGCTGGGTTCAGAACGTCGTGAGACAGTTCGGTCCCTATCTGTCGCGGGCGTAGGAGACTTGAGTGGAGCCGTCCCTAGTACGAGAGGACCGGGACGGACGGACCCCTGGTGTACCAGTTGTCCTGCCAAGGGCACCGCTGGGTAGCCACGTCCGGACGGGATAAGCGCTGAAGGCATCTAAGCGCGAAGCCCTCCACAAGATGAGGTCTCCAGCCTGGCGCTCGTCCAGGGTAAGACCCCAGATAGATGATCTGGTCGATAGGCCGGGGGTGTAAGGGGAGCAATCCCTTTAGCTGACCGGTACTAATAGGTCGAGGCCTTGACCCTCTATTCTCAATGTGCAGTCTTCAAAGAACAAACTTAAGTTTAAATAAATAGTTCTAGGTTTACAACTGGAATATTTACTTAAGCTTGAGATTAAAATTTTAAATTTGATTAAAGTCTAAAGTAAGCCCGGTGAAAATTGCGGAGGGGCCACACCTGTTCCCATGCCGAACACAGTAGTTAAGTCCTCCAGCGCCTATGGTACTGGGAGCGTGAGCTCCTGGGAGAGTAGGTCTTCGCCGGGCTTTAATAAACGCTCCTCAGTAGCTCAGCGGTAGAGCGACCGGCTGTTAACCGGTAGGTCGCAGGTTCAAATCCTGCCTGGGGAGCCATATTTATTAACAATTAACCCTTAATAAAATAATCGATTTTTGCTATACTAAGACCTATAAAGGTCTTTTTTTTTATATAATAGTGTGCAATTAGCTGCAATAACAGGACGTAATTTGCTGATCTTTTTTAAGGATGAATAGCTGATCAAGAACTATAATTCGACTACTTAAAATTAAGATAGAATGGGGGATTATATGATTAATAATGTTAATCAGGAGATATTAAGGGCATTTGTAGAAAATAATCGTCCCTTGGCCCATGATGGTAGATTACCAACTTATATTCCTGCATTAATGAATGCAAATAAGCAAGACTTTGGAATACATATAACTGAACTCGATGGAAATTCACATTACTATGGGTCTTTTCAAATACCATTCACTGTTCAAAGTATTTCGAAAATAATAACTTTAGCTATGGCAATTATGGATAATGGAGAAGAATTAGTTTTTAGTAGGGTAGGGATGGAGCCTACTGAAGATAAATTTAACTCCATATTACCATTAGAAATGAGTTCTGCTTATCCACCAAATCCAATGATCAATGCGGGTGCAATTGTTGTAACATCATTGATAAAAGGTAGAACAGCAGGCGAACAATTTGAACGAATTCTTGACTTTACCAGGGCACTTGCTGATAATAAAAACATTCAAGTCGATGAAAATGCTTTTTTATCTGAAAGAGAAACAGGAAATATGAACAGGTCCCTTGCCTATTATTTGAAGGATGCCAATGTTATTAATGGGAATGTAGAAGAGATTTTAGAAACTTACTTCCGACATTGTTCTATTTTAGTAACTGCCGAAGATTTAAGTAGAATAGCTTATATTTTCGCTAATGACGGAAAAGATATAGAAGGAAAACAGCTGATACCTGCCAAGGTATGTAAAATTGTCCGCGCAATTATGGCCATGAGTGGTTTCTATGATGAATCTGGTGAATTTGCTGTTAGGGTTGGTATCCCTGCTAAAAGTGGTGTTGGAGGTGGAATTATTGGAGTAGTTCCCGGTTATATGGGTATAGGTCTATACGGTCCAGCCTTAAATAATAAAGGTACAAGTATAGTTGGCTTTAATGTCCTGGAGGAATTAACAAGTTATTTACAAGTTGGAATTTATTAATTAGTATTGTTTAATGATATTTGGGGAGGTAAGCGTGTGATAATAGGATTAGGTGTAGATATCATAGAGATTGCTAGGATCAAAAAAGTATATAATAAATTTCCCTGGAAATTTGTAAATAAACTTTTTTCTGATAGGGAGCAAAAAAAGCTTATGACTTTACATAATCCAAATGAATACATATCAGGTCGTTTTGCTGCCAAAGAGGCAGTTGCTAAAGCTTTTGGAACGGGAATAGGCCAAGTTAGATGGAAAGATATCGAAATTTTAACTGCTGATGAAGGATATCCAGTTGTAAATTTACACGGCGAGGCTTTAAATAAAGCCGAGGAATTGGGAGTAACAAAAGTTTATTTATCTATTTCACATTCTAAAACTTCAGCAGTTGCCAATGCCATTTTATGGAGTGATTAAGTTAAACTTGACAATTATTAAACAAAACTATAAAATGGAAACAAATCCTAACTAAAGAGGTCGGGATTATTTTTTAAACTAAAACCCTAGTATTAAGCTAGACATTTTACACAAAATGTTGGATTATTATAAAAAAATGTGGAAAACTAAGTTCAGCCGAGAAGAAAGGTGTGTGTGAATGTGAAACTGTCTACTAAAGGAGAATATGGAGTAAGGGCTTTAGTCCATTTAGCATGTAATTACAATGAAGGCCCTATTTCCCTGAGAGAAATAAGCAAAATAGAGGATATATCCTACCAATATTTGGAACAAATTTTTTTAGATCTCAGAAGAAATTCCTTGGTTTTAAGTGTTCGAGGTGCAAAAGGTGGTTATACTCTTGCAAGTCACCCAAAAGAAATTACAGTCGGAGATGTTATCAGGGCTGTAGAAGGCCCCATTGCACCAGTTAGTTGTGTGGCCAAGTCAACAAATAGCGAAAATACTGAATGTGATAGGTCATCAACATGTGCTCCCAGAGGAGTATGGTTGGAATTGAGAGATAGAATATCTGAAGTATTAGATGAATTCACCTTGCAAGATCTAGCCGTTACAGATAATGATATCGAAAAATTAAGGGGGGAACATAATGAATAAAATTTATCTTGATCATGGAGCTACAACTCCTATGCGTGAAGAAGTATTTGAAACAATGAAACCATATTTACAGGATAATTTCGGAAATCCTTCCAGTATCCACAGCTTTGGAAGAGAAGTGAGAAAGGCAGTTGACGAGGCTAGAGAACAAGTGGCCAATGCCATTAATGCTCAACCAGAGGAGATTATTTTTACTTCTGGTGGCACAGAATCGGATAATTTAGCTATTCAAGGTGTTATTGAAAAAATAGGAGATAAAGGAAATCATATAATTACTACTCAGATTGAGCATCATGCTGTCTTAGATACTTGTGAAGCAATGGAGGAAAAGGGATATAAAGTCACCTACTTACCAGTTGATAAATATGGTCTGGTTAATCCCAAGGACTTACAAGAAGCCATCAATGAAGACACTGTTTTAATTACTATCATGCATGGTAATAACGAGGTTGGAACTATTCAGCCAATCAAAGAACTGGCTGAAATAGCTAAAGATAATGATGTTTATTTCCATACAGATGCAGTTCAGACAGTAGGGAATATCCCAATCGATGTTCAAGACTTGGGGATAGATATGTTAACTCTTTCAGCCCATAAATTTTACGGACCCAAGGGAATTGGCGCTTTATATATCAAAAAAGGCACTAAATTACAGAGAGTAGTACACGGAGGGGCTCAAGAACGAAAAATCAGGCCAGGAACGGAAAATGTTCCAGGAATTGTAGGTTTAGGTAAAGCAATAGAATTAGCCACTGAAGAATTAGATACTAAAGGAAAACACATTCAAAAATTACGAGACAAATTAATTGAAGGTCTTTCTAAAGTAGAAGATAGTCGCTTGAATGGACACCCTGAACGCAGACTTCCCAATAATGTCAATATGAGTTTTGAATATATAGAAGGTGAATCCCTGTTATTAAACCTTGATATGAAGGGGATTGCAGCTTCTAGTGGATCTGCTTGTACTTCTGGTTCTCTTGATCCGTCCCATGTGTTAATGGCAATGGGTTTAAGTCATCAAACTGCTCATGGTTCTCTTAGATTGACATTAGGTAGAGATAATACCGAAGAGGAAATTGATTATGTCATCGAAGCTGTTCCTGAAATAGTCAACAGATTAAGGGATATGTCTTCCATTTGGAAGGGTAAAGAAGCTAATTACAGTAATTAATGGAGGGATGATAGATGTATAATGAGAAAGTGATGGACCATTTTCAAAATCCGAGGAATGTGGGAGAGGTAGAAAGCCCTGATGGGGTTGGTGAAGTAGGAAATGTAACTTGTGGAGATATTATGAGGATTAGCATTAAAGTTAATAACAATGAAGAAATAGAAGATATTAAATTTAAAACTTTTGGATGCGGAGCAGCTATTGCTACAAGCAGCATAGTAACTGAAATGGCAAAAGGAAAGCATATTAATGAAGCTAGAGATATTAAGAATAAGGATGTAGCTGATGAATTAGATGGTTTACCAAAAAATAAGCTCCACTGTTCTAATTTGGCTGCTGATGCTCTAACTAAGGCCATTAAAAATTATTTGGGAGAAGAAGATGACGAAGAACAAGAACATGAAGACGAATCCAATGAAACCCAGTAAAATCCATAAATTAATCTGAGTCAATATAAAATGAGATAGTATATGATAAATTAATTTCCATATTTTCCACTAAATACAAGGAGTCCCTGCCTAAAAAGCAGGGACTATCTGTTTTTTGGAGAAGTATTAATTAAGCCATTCTTACCGTAGTTAACTGTATATTTATACTCTTTAAATAAGTGATCTAAACTTAATGTTAGGAGGTTTTTCATGCTAAAGGTTGTATCTCCAGAGGAAATGGCTCAAATTGATAAAATGGCCATAGATGAGGGTAGAATTCCCGGGATAGTTCTGATGGAAAATGCCGCTACTGCCGTTACTAATGTAGTCCTAAATTTCTTAAACAACATGAAGGCCGACTATAATCAAACTCAGGTCACTGTTTTAGCCGGGATTGGAAATAACGGTGGGGATGGATTTGCAGTAGCTCGACAGCTGGCCATGAAAGAAATTAATGTTAGCTTGGTTTTAATCGGTAAGGCCGATAAACTTTCAGGAGATGCCCTGACAAATTGGGAAATTATCAAGCATAGAGATGACATTAAAATACATACAATAGACCAAAGAAGTACGGATAATTTAACTTCTCTGAACAATCTAATTATTGAATCAGATATTATCCTTGATGCATTACTCGGTACAGGTTTAGCAGGTGCACCTAAAGAACCATTTAATACCTGTATTCAAATTGCCAACCAAAGTAGAAGAAAAGATTGTCTAACTATCAGTGTAGATATTCCTTCAGGGGTTTCTGGCTCAGGAGGAGAAGTTGATGGTAATGCCGTCATGGCAGATATAACAGTAACCTTCGCTCAACCAAAAACAGGTTTATTATTTTATCCAGGAGCCCATTTTACTGGAGAATTACTGACTGTGCCTATAGGGATTCCCAATTGGATTGTAACGAAAAACGAATCACAAAATTATCTAGTCACCGAAGGTAGTGCGGCTAACCTACTTCCACAGCGCTTGCCTGATACCCATAAAGGTCATTATGGTAGAGTGACTATTATAGCAGGTTCTAGCCATATGTTGGGTGCTGGGGTATTAGTATCAATGGCCGCTGTAAAAAGTGGATCTGGACTCGTTACATGGGCTGTACCTGAATCAGAAGAAAGAACGGCTCAATCAAAAGTAGGTTCAGAAGTTATGACTTGGTGTTTACCATCAAAGGACGGTGTCTTAGCACAACAAGTCCACGAAAAATTAGAAAAAACTGTCACTGGTTTAGAACACGGTCCAGATGTTATGGCTGTGGGTCCAGGCCTGGGGACGGAAAAAGGAACTGAAGAAGTTGTAAAAAAAGCTCTGTTAGATTTTAACACTTCCCTTGTATTGGATGCAGATGGCTTAAATGTTTTAGTGGGGAATACTAATTGGCTTAGTAGTTCTGCTACACCTAAAGTTCTAACACCACACATTGGAGAATATAGTCGGTTAATAGATAAATCAATAGATGAAATTAAATCTAATCCAATAAATCTGGTGACACAAAGTGCTCAGGAATGGAATTCTGTTATCGTACTTAAAGGGACACCGACTATAATTGCTTCTCCCCATGGTAGTTCTTATATTGTATCCACCAGTAATTCCGGGATGGCAACGGGAGGTAGTGGTGACGTATTAACAGGTATCATTACTTCTTTAATTGGTCAAGGTTTGACTGTTGAAGAAGGTGCCATTCTTGGTGTATATCTCCATAAAATTGCTGGTGAAAAAGCTAGATCCCAAAGTGGAGAAGCAAGTATGACAGCAACTGATCTGTGGAATTCATTACCAGATGCATTTCAATATCTTAACGATAAAAGTTAATCAGAGATTATTTTAAAAATATCAGTTTAAGAACGCCAAAAGATTACAAGAAAGGGGTTAATAACATGCGTGCAAAAGACATAATGTCAACGGATATAGTGACAGTTTCCCCTGAAAGTACTGTTGAGGAAGCTGCTAAACTTATGGCAGATAGGGAGATTAGCGGAATTCCAGTTATTAATTCACAAAATGACCTTGTTGGAATAATAACTGAAGGGGATTTACTTGGAAAACACAAACGGATTTCTCCTCCAGGATATATTGAATTTTTAGGTGGCATAGTCTTTACTGAAAGTCAGGATGAATTTTTTGAACAACTTAGAAAATATGTAGCTACTCAAGTAAAGGATTTAATGTCTGACCAAGTTGTTACTGTTGGCCCTGAAGCTGGCATTGAGGAAATTGCTACTACTATGGATCAAAAAAATGTAAAACGTTTGCCCGTAGTGGGAGAAGGAAAGTTGTTGGGAATAGTCAGCAGGGCTGACTTGCTGAAAGCTTTGCTATAGATCGGAGGTGGAACAAATTCCTAGAGTGAAGGGAATATTTATACTTATTATAATCCCTGTAACTCTTATGGTAGTTACTACTTCTTGTCAAAAATTAACCACAGAGGAGCTACAAACTTGGTCTCAAGAAACTTTGGCTGATCTTGATGATTATTACCTAAGCGGACATTTAACGGTAGGAGAGGAAGGGGCAGAAAATTTACGTGACTACGCAGTTGAGGAAAGATATCTCCATCCTAATAAATTAAGAGTTGATATAACTGAAAAAAATCAAGCTACAGGAAGTCACCAAACCTTTATTGCCAAGAATGGAGAAATAGATATTTTCCACCGGGATTTAGAGGAACACTACCATATTTCGGAAGGGGATTTATCAAATAAGTTATCCTTTTTATTTATTAATTTTTTGGAATTAATGGCTGCAGGTGAATTGACCCCTGAGGTTGCCAGTCTTAAAGAAGGTTACAAACTTGAAGGTGTCTTTAAGGAATCGGGTCTTGGAACTTATAGATTATACCTGGATAAAGGGTTATATCCCGAAAAAATCCAATTATATCGAGAAGATAAATCTTCACCTTATCTAGAACTTGTTTATCAAGAAGTTAAGTGGAATCAATCTCACATAAGCCATACTGACTTTGATGAAAAGTTATTAGAAATGGCCTTTGAAGAACCTTTAGAGCCTAAATGTGAATTACATGAGTATAAAAAGGAAAATTTGGATGAACTAGCACTTAACTTTGATCCCAAAGTACCAGAGTTAGATGATGAGTTTATTAAATCAATATACGCCTGTGAACATTCTGACTGGCTTTCTATGAGAATAATTGCTGAAGAAATAGAGGAAAAAATAGAGGAAGAGTATATTGTTACCCAGACCCTCCTAGAAAATAAAGATAAGGAGGATCCAAGTATTTTATCCGATGAAGGTGATTATGAACACAAATCAAAAGAGAATGTAGATTTTTGGTTAGAAACAGTAGAAGACAAGAATATTATTTATTGGCGATATGGAGATATAAAATTTACAATTATAGGAGCTGAGGACGAAGAAAAAATGTTATCACTGGCAAAGAGTTTTGTAAGTAAGTAGGTGGGCCTTTTTGGAGGTCCACTATTTTTTCTGATTTAGTAGAATCTTTAAAAAATATATTTAAGGGAGGATAATTTTCTTTTACATTGAATATATTATTTAGGTGTAATTAATTTGATTATTTACAGGACTACCTTTATAATTGTGCATAATGAGGTGTGAGGTGACAATATGTCTGAATCTATTCCTGTAAGACCGACTTTTTCTGAAATTAACTTGGACAATCTTTCTTATAACTTTAATCGGATAAGAGAGCATGTGAACAATAAAAAAATCATGGGTATCATTAAAGCTGATGGTTATGGTCATGGAGCTGTTGAAATTGCCGAAGAACTATTGAATCAAGGTGTAGATTATTTAGGTGTAGCTATTTTAGACGAAGCTGTGGAACTAAGGAAAGCAGGAATCGCTGCTCCTATTTTAATTCTTGGCTATACACCTGTAGAGCATGTTGATGTATGTTTGAAATATGGTATCACTCCCACAATTTATACCTATGAAATGGCAGAAGCCCTTTCTCAAACCGCTAGAAAAATGGGGAAAACTGCCTTTGTTCACGTAAAAATTGATACAGGCATGGGTCGGATAGGAATAGCTCCAGAAAATAGTGCTGAGTTTGTCAAAAATATTAGCAAATTGCCATCCTTAGAAGTGGAAGGTGTTTTCACGCATTTTTCAGTAGCAGATGAGGAAGATAAGACTTATACACAACAGCAAATCAATAGCTTTGAAAAAGCCTTAAAGATGTTAGAAGATGAAGGTATTGAAATTCCTCTAAAACATGCTGCTAACAGTCCTGCTACTATTGACTTGCCAGATGCATATTTTGATATGGTTAGGGTTGGACTAGCCTTATTCGGTTTATATCCTTCTCCGCACATGAAGGAAAAAATTTCACTAAAACCAGTAATGAGTCTTAAAACTCAAGTATCCCATGTGAAACAAGTTCCCAAGGGAACTTCTATAAGTTATGGTAGGAAGTTTATTACTGAAGATGAAAGTATTATTGGCACATTACCAGTTGGTTATGCAGATGGCTTTACACGATTACTATCTAATATAGGTGAAGTCATAGTTAATGGTAAAAGAGTGCCCATTGTAGGAGCCATATGTATGGACCAATGCATGTTCCTAGGTGACGATGTACCGGAGATTGGAATCGGAGATGAAGTAGTTATTATTGGTGAACAAGATGGTACTCAAATTACAGTTGAGGATATAGCTGATAAACTAGGAACTATCAACTATGAAATAGTTACTATGGTGGACAAACGAGTGCCACGTTTATATCTAAAAAATGGCAAATTAATCAAAAAGAAATCTTTAAATAGCAAAATGTATTAGTTTGTAACAAAATGTGAATGCTAGTCTGTATAAGGCGCTATATTTTGTTGCATAATGATAATGAGCTAGTTATAATATTCCTTGTCCTTGTTTTGTATTTTTACGCTAGACAGGAGAGTTGTAGTTCCAGGAGGTGGGTTGAGTTGTCAAAAACGGAAAGAATTATGATAAGTTTACCAGAAAATCTACTAGAAGAGATCGACGGTATTGTTTCTAATGAACAATGCAGTCGAAGTGAATTTGTCAGAAAAGCTATGCGCTTGTATATAGAGGAGAGGAGAAAAAGAGAAATTCGTGAGAGGATGCAAAAGGGTTATCAAGAGATGGCCTCAATCAATTTGGAGATAGCTAATGAAGCACTGGAGGCTGAGAATGAAGCTAATCAATTAGCAGAAGATATAGTTAGTGGAGTGTGAGAAAAGTGAATATAAAACGTGGAGATATATATTATGCAGACCTAAGCCCTGTGATCGGTTCAGAACAGGGTGGAGTCAGACCAGTTTTAGTAGTACAAAATGATATCGGTAACAAGTACAGCCCCACTGTAATCGTAGTAGCAATCACTTCTCAAATTCAAAAAGCTAAACTTCCGACCCATGTAGAAATAACCGCTGAAGATTATAATTTAGATAAAAATTCAGTTGTATTGACTGAACAACTTCGCACAATCGATAAACAGCGGTTAAAAGAAAAAATCACCCATATTGATAAAGAATTAATGAATAAAATAAGTGAAGCAATTAAGATCAGTCTTGGATTAATAGAATTCTAAAACGTAGTGTAATCACTGCGTTTTTTATATTTTAAAGTGGTAGAGGAGGTTTTTTATGGAGGAGTTTAAGAAAGCGTTAACAAAGAGAGTATCATTAGTATCAGAACCTACGCCCTTACGTGAAAGCAAGAATATGTCGGACAAGCTAAATCAGCAACTATTAATTAAAGAAGATGATACTACTGGGATTTGTTTAGGAGGAAACAAAGTAAGAAAGCTTGAATACTTGATCTATGATGCTTTAGAAAAAGAAGTTGATACAGTGATTACAACAGGAGGACTTCAATCCAACCACGCTCGCCTGACAACTGCCATTGCTAGGAAATATAATTTACAACCCGAATTAGTTTTAAAGGATCAGGGCAAGAAATCCAATGGTAATGTATTACTAAATCAATTAATGGATGCAAATTTCCATCTGGTTCAGGACGAAAAAGAAATAGATCAGAAAATTAGTCAGTTACGAGACGAATTACAAAATCAAGGTAATAAAGCCTATACTATTCCTCTAGGTGGCTCTAATGTAATTGGTGTAATGGGATATGTAAGAGCAGCTCTAGAATTAAGAGAACAACTTGATAATAGGAATATAGGTGAAGCAACGGTGGTTTTACCAGTAGGATCAGGTGGTACCCTGGCTGGCTTAGTACTGGCAAATAATCTATGGGATTTAAACCTAAATTTTGTAGGAATTAGTGTCAGTAGATCTAAAGATACCATGAACAATCTTATTTCAGAATTTGTTGATGAAGTGGTAGATAAATATTCGCTTAATGTATCTCGAGAAAATATTCCGAAAATTTTTGATGAGTTTGTAGGGCCTGGTTATGGGATCCCCGATGAAGATACAATTGACGCAATCAAATTTGCAGCTAAAGCAGAAGGAGTCATCTTAGATCCTGTGTATACCGGTAAGGCAATGAAGGGTTTACTTCATTTAAAAGAAACTAATACATTATCAGGACCAGGATCCTCCTTTGATCCAGAGCATCCAATAATCTTCTGGCATACCGGTGGCATGCCGGCTGTATTTGCCTATGAAGAGGAATGTAAAAATAACTAATTTATAATTTGATTTATTGGGAGGGGAGATTCTTGAGTAAAGTAGCTGTTGAAAAAACTAGAGGAGATTTAGTGGAAAGCTTACATAGAGCAACCATTGCTGTAGTAGATAAAAAGGGTACATTATTTGCTAAATTGGGAGATGCCGATAAAGTTACTTACTGGAGAAGTGCGGCCAAACCTTTACAAGTCATCCCTTTAATACAAAGAGGAGGCGTGGAGCAATTTGGATTTACTAATAAGGAACTAGCCGTTATGTGTGCATCTCATGCCGCAGAGGATATTCATACTGAGGCAGTACAAAGTATTTTGAATAAAATCGGTTTAACTGAAGAATATCTCCAGTGTGGTACACATCCTCCAGTTGATTTGGAAGTACGAAAACGTCTCATAAGAAACGATCAGGAAGAAACAGAAATATATAACAATTGTTCCGGAAAACATGCTGGTATGCTGGCTTTAGCTAAATTGATGGAGACTTCTTACGATAATTATTGGCAAACAGAACATCCTGTGCAACAAGAAATGATATCTATTATTTCTAAAGTGACAGAAACTCCGGAAGCTGACATCAAGTTGGCCCAAGATGGTTGTGGTGTCCCAGTATTTGGATTACCAATACATAACATGGCATACTCTTATGCATTATTTGGTTCTCAAGAAATGGAACAAGAACTACAAGAAAGTTATAGAGTAGTGGCACAGGCTATGAATACTAATCCTAAAATGGTAGCCGGTACAGAAAGGTTCAATTCAAAATTAATGGAAGTAATGGACGGTAAAGTTGTAGCTAAGGGTGGTGCTCAGGGAGTATTCAGTTTTGCCGTTCCCGACAAAGGTTTAGGGGTTACCATTAAAGTTGATGACGGCTCTAATCAGGTTATTGCTCCCATTACCGTGGAGGTTCTTTGCCAATTAGATTTGATTACCGATAATGAACTGGAACAGCTTAAAAAGTTTCATTACCAGGAAATAAAAAATGCTAAAAAGGATATAGTAGGACAAGTTCGACCAGCTTTTACCCTTAATTTTGTGTAATATAATTTAATATAAATAGTTAAAACGAAAATTGGAGGGAAATACTATGAAAGTGTATATATCTGCGGACTTGGAAGGGATAACAGGAGTAGTAGGTAGAGAACATGTAAATCCCGAGGGTTCAGAATATCAAAGGGCTCGCGATTTAATGACTCGAGAAGTTAATGCCGCTATCAAAGGTGCATATCAAGGAGGAGCTGAACATGTAGTAGTAAACGATGCCCATGGCCCCATGACTAATTTGATGATTGAAAATTTAGAAACTGAGGCCGAGCTAATTACAGGTACTCCTAAGCCTCAAGGAATGATGGCTGGTTTAACGGAAGAATTTGATCTAGTGTTTTTAATTGGCTATCATTCTAAAAAAGGAGATCCTGGTATACTCTCCCATTCATACAGCGGGGGGACAGTTAAACAAATTAAATTGAATGGTTTAGAGGTAGGAGAACCGGGGATGAATAGCTATCTTGCAGGTTATTATCAAGTCCCCGTTGGTTTAGTTACAGGTGACGACAGGGTAACAACCAATACCAAAGATTTGATTGGGGAACAATTAAAGACAGTTGCTGTTAAATCTGCCTTATCTAGGTCAGCTGCTAAGTGTATGACTCCCACCAAGGCCTGTAAATTAATAGAGGAACGCGCCACACAAGCAGTGTCAGAGCTGTCCAAGAAGAAATATACAATCTTAACAGCAGAAAAACCCCTAGAATTGTCTATGAGCTTTTTAGATCGGGGCATGGCAGAAAAGGCTGCTCAATTACCTAATACAAAATTAGAAAACACAACTGTTATCTATCAGCATGATGATATGCTATCTATATATGAAGCTATGCAAGCTATGCTAATGCTTGTTAGATAAAAGTGAAAAATAGCTATTGATATTTGGTAGCTTGATAAGGATATTTACTGGATATTTAGGTCATTAATTTTTGAAATATAACTTATTTCAGAGGAGGAATGAATTTATGGAGCTATTGAAAAAACTCACTCAAACACCTGGAATACCGGGAAGAGAGGAGCCTATTGCGGAATTAATCAAAGAAGAAATGAACCAAATTTGCGATGAAGTATGGGTAGATCCCTTGGGAAGTGTAATAGGACTTAAAAAAGGTAATGGAAACAAAAAGGTAATGGTTGCTGGTCACATGGATGAGATAGGTTTTATAGTAAAGCATATCGATAAGAATGGATTTATTCGCTTACAGCCTGTAGGTGGCTTCGATCCCCGAAGTTTAATGGCTCAAAGGGTGATTGTTCATGGAAAGGAAGACTTGATTGGCAATTTAGCCCCAGCTACTAAGCCAATTCATGTCTTGAGTCCTGAAGAGAAGAAAAAACAACTTCAAGTAAAGGATTATTTTGTTGATTTGGGTCTTTCTGGTGAAAAAGTCAAGGAATTGGTAGAAATCGGTGACCCTGTCACCCTAAAACAAGATTTTGAAGAAATCGGGAACATGTATAGTAGTAAATCCCTTGATGACAGAGTGGGAGTATATGTCATGTTAGAAGCTGCAAAACAGCTTAAGGACCATGATGCAGATATTTATCTTGTAGCTACCTCTCAGGAGGAAGTGGGTATTAGAGGAGCCATGACATCTTCTTATGGCATCGAGCCTGATGTAGGCATTGCCCTTGATGTGACTATAGCGGCAGATACTCCAGGAAGCGAGGAATCAGAACAGGTTACCAAATTAGGTGAAGGTGCAGCTATTAAAATTATGGACTCTGCTAGCATAACTAATAGAAAAGTACTTCAGACATTAAAAGACCTAGCCAATGAAAAAGATATTAATCATCAAATGGAAATACTACCTAAAGGAGGAACCGATGCTGGTTCAATCCAGAGAAGCAAATCTGGAATTCCTGTGGGGACAATATCTATACCATGCAGGTATGTACATACAGTCAATGAAATGATCCATAAAGAGGATTTAGATGCGTCAGTAAACTTACTATCTGCTTTCCTTGCTGAAGCAAATTTTAACGAATTTTAATCTGGAGATGCTAACGAATTTATCTGGAGATGCTAATTACAACTGAACTTAGCTTTCCATATAAAAGACCCCATCCCTATATTACAGGATTGGGGTCTTTATTAGCTAAACTGGAGGTTTTACTTTAATGGAACAAACCTGCATCCCCCTAAACTTTTCTTCCTTAATTCTCCATTATGTTTAGTGACCACTAGTAGTTCTTGAAACATAAGTTCTCCTACTGGTATCACCAGGGTTCCTCCTTCTTTTAACTGTTGTGTTAATTCAGGAGGAATTTGGGAGGCAGCTGCAGTTACGATTATTTTATCAAATTCTTTTTGTTCATGAATTGTTAGATCGTTGTCATCATCAGATATTTTTAAAACAATATTTTGATAACCTAGTTTAGATAGAATACGCCCAGCCTGTTCACTTAACTCAGGAATTCTTTCAAGGGAAAATACTTTTTTGGTTAGCTCAGCTAAAATAGCCGTTTGGTAACCAGAACCTGTACCTACTTCTAAGACTATGTCATGAGAACTTGGTTCTAAAGCTTGTGTCATCATGGCAACAATATAAGGTTGGGATATGGTTTGACCATGACCTATTGGTAAAGGATGGTCCCCGTATGCTTGATGCTGCTTAGACTCTGTTATAAATTCTTCCCGGGGAACTTTCCTAAATGCATCCAAAACTTTGGGATCTTCAATATCCCTTTTGGCTAACTGCTTTTGGACCATTTTTTCTCTTTGTGCTGAAAACTTATCTTTCATGATATACACCTCACTGCTCTAGGTAATTATATTCACAGGCCAGTTCAGCTGCTTTTCTTGCATTATTTTTTACTAGTGCTATATTTGCGTCAAGGCTTTTGCCCCCGGTTTTTTCGATTTTAGAGAGCAGAAAAGGAGTTACTTCTTTACCTAATTCCCACTTTGTTTGCATAATTTCACTAGCAGTTGAGACTGAATCAACTTTTTCTGGTATAGGGAGACCACTTGTCCTTGTGTAGAAGGCAGGGAACTCGTCAGTTTGCAACCCTATCACTGGAACCCCTTGAGTCTCTAAGTATTCTAGGGTTAGAGGTAAGTCTAGACTCCAGTGCCACGATAGGTTGACGATTTTTAATTGCTTGGGCTACTGTCTGTGAAAAATGCAAATAACTTGGGCTATTTTTTAGCATTTCGCCACTCTCCATACTTTAGTCACTCCTCGCGAGTAATCCCAAGAGATTATTATTAACACTTGTTTTGTTGAAACAGTCAATTTAGCTGCTTTAATATCTATTTGGCCCCTCCAATTACGCAGATTCCGTTATGATTCATAATATAACATCACGTCCCTTGTGCGGCAGAATACCACTAGGTGATAACTAATGATCAATTCTTAATCCTCTTTATAAATAATTAATTTTATCTCAGTTCCCTGTCCCTTTTCTGACTTAATCTCAAACTCATCTACCATCATGCCCACAATAGATAAGCCAGAATTTTTGGCAGTTCTCCCCGCAAGTTCTCCATAATATTCTTCTAACTCATCTCTTCTAGGTTGGTCCAATAGTTTTTTGGCTTGTTCTAGTTTTTCTTCAGACATGCCCTTGCCATTATCTTTTACGTACACAATGTGTTTATCGTCCTCATCCATAATTTTAGATTCTAGGACAGTAGCACCTGCTTTAAATGAGTTAGTAATTAATTCGTCCATAAGCCCTTTGATTCTTTTCCATCTAGCGGTCATCAGTCACCCTCCTTTTCGGAATCAGTTTGGAAATGCTTTAATACACCTACCATCATAGTGGCTACTAAACCACCAGCGAAGCCGTTATTATAGAGATTTAATCCTCCATGTAAATATCCTACGTTCATTACCATAGACATGTGTAAAAATCCGGCAATGATTCCGGCTATTGGTCCAAAACTACCTGAAATCGGGGCAAGGGTTGTCCCAAATAATACTCCTAAAATTGGCCCGGCTTCAGTGGGACTCCAGTGAAACAGCTGTAAGGAAAGGAAAGCTCCTAGCATTACTGGGGTCATATTTAAGGAATGTTTACCAAAAGCACCGAATCCTACTATGGTAAATATTCCCGCCATACTTGGTCCATTTAGCTCTCCTCCTACAATTATTACGTAAAGGGTACCTATTAAACCTACTATTCCCATATTCATAAGAGTTGATCCAATACCTTTTTGCGTGACAAAATCCGAGACCAGAGCACCGGACATTTTATGAATTTCAAAATAAGGTTTTAACTGACCTTTGTTTAAGATTAGTCCGACAATTATCATGGAACTTAAATATATTGTTAATGGTATAAATATTGCCGGGTTAAAGCCGGTACCCCACATTTCTACCAGATCCTTACTAGCTCCAAAACCTCTAAATAAGCCCGCAAATAAAGTGCCCACAAAACCTGCTGTAAAGCCAATATTATATAAGTTCATACCTTGATGAGTAGCTAGGAAATGTCCGGCTAGGGGTGGCACTAAAAAACCTCCTAAAGCTCCTAATATCAAACCTCCCCAAATTCCTAAACCGAGACCAAAGGAAACACTTGAAGCTATAGGCGCAAGGGCAGTTCCAAATAAAGCATTTAAAATGTAATGGTGGATAGTTTCCCTTTGGGTTTTTGCATATAGCCATACCCCTAAAAATATCGGCCAAATATTAATAATAGTCTTTCCCAAAAAAGAAAAGCCAGCCATTGTAAAAATAGCTGCAATTATGGGTCCTTTGATAGGAACTTTCAAGAAAAATGCAAAAAACAAACCTACAATTCCTACAAGACCAGAGTTTACAAGAGCAGCTCCTAAACTTCCAACAACAAAAAAGTCAGTAACTAGAACAGCTGGTACTGTGGTGATTTCACGTAAATCTTGAATGAATCCTTCCTCAAAGCCAAAAATAAAACCAGCAATAATTAAAGCACATAAATACAATAGCACTATTAGAAACTCTTTGCTAAAGAAAATATGTCTTTTTCTACTAATATTACTTCACCTCCTTGTTAGAGTCACGAGTATATTTTAGCATAAATTTTGAAAAGTAACTAATCTTTTTTTAAAGATGATTTTGTTATAATAACAGTTAACAGATATTAAAATTTAGACTAATTTTAAAGATAGCTTAGATAACTTTTTGGGAGGAATTGATCTTGGAAAATAAACTTGTAAAAGTTGGTATAGAAAGATGTTTAGATTACAAACATGAACAACTTAAATCAACCGTCATCAAAACCCTTAATTACTTCGGTGGATTAGAGAAATTAGTTAATCAAGGTGATAAAGTCTTACTGAAAGTTAATCTGTTGAGCCCTAAAGAACCAGAACAAGCAGTCACTACCCACCCACAACTTGTGAAAGTTATTTGCGAACTAGTTAAAGAACTAGGAGCTAATCCCATAGTAGGTGATTCATCCGGTGGTATGACCAGTAAAGGCTCAAGGACGAACAGGGCTTTTCAGATTAGCGGTATACAACAGGCGGCTGAGGAAGCGGGTGCGGAAATTGTAAATTTTGATGAAGCTGGCTCTGTAGAAATGACTTCTCAAGTCCAAGGTAATACTTATCAATTCTATGTAGCTCAACCTGTTATAGAAGCTGATGTTATAATCAACCTGCCTAAACTAAAAACCCACGGCCTGACGTATTTCACTGGGGCAGTTAAAAATATGTACGGAGTTTTACCTGGGAATCAAAAGCGGGATTTACACAGAAAATATCCAGATACCGATGAGTTCTCACGCTTATTATCTGTTTTATACGATACGGTCAAACCTGATTTGACAATTATGGATGGAATTTGGTCTATGGAAGGAAATGGTCCTTCGGCTGGTACTAGAAAAGACTTGGGTTTAATTTTGGCAAGTAAAGATGGAGTGGCCCTTGATGAAGTAGCGTGTAATATTATCGGCTTTCGTCCACTACAAGTAAAAACTACCAGGATGGCACAAGCATTGGAATTTGGAACGGCAGATTTAGGTCAAATTAGTTTGCCTGACAATATTTCTAAATATCGCGTTGATAATTTTCAATTACCTGATACCAGGTTTGTTGAAATGGTACCATCCTGGCTGACTCGAGCTGTAATTAACCAGTTAAGAACTGTCCCTCAAATAGATAGTAATAGCTGTGCTCACTGCGGTATCTGCCAAAAAAGTTGTCCTGTTGATGCTATTAAAACACAACGAAGCACTAATGGAGATAAAAATCTCTATACTATAACACCTGATAATTGTATTGAATGTTACTGTTGTCATGAACTCTGTCCTGAAAAGGCTGTAAATATTGAATTTCGCGGAAAGCTAGGAAAACTAATTAATCGCTTGCAATTCTTTATGAATTTTATTTAGCCAGCTTCTGATGTGTATATCTTGTGGGCACTCCTGTTCACAAGCTCCACATTCTATGCATCTTCCTCCATCTCTTTCTCCGTCGATTAATTTTTGATAAGTCTGTTTGGCTTTGTCTTGATCCTTAAATAAGTGCAGCTCATTGTACAGGTTGAAAATCGATGAAATTGGAATGTTTTCCGGTTCGCAGGGCAGGCAATATCTACAATCAGTACACCCTATTTGAATTCGCTCCTTATATATTTCTTTAACATCTTCGATGGTTTTAAGTTCTTCTCTAGTCATGCTATTGGGATAAGTATCTGTAGCTATGGTCATATTTTCTTTTAACTGTTTAAAGCTATTCATTCCGCTCAATACAGTGGTGACTTCTGGATAGTTTAATACCCAACTTAAAGCCCATTGAGCGGGAGAACGATTCTCGTTAACTGAGTTAAACAAGTTATTCGCTTCATGGGGAAGGTTTTGGCCCAGCCGACCACCACGAAGAGGTTCCATAATAGCTACTCCGACATCATTTTGGGCAGCATATTTGATTCCTTCTATACCAGCTTGATGATACTCGTCCAGATAATTAAATTGAACAAGTGTTAATGGCCAGTCGTAAGCATCAATGATTTCTTTAAATAATTCGGTACCGGCATGAAAGGAAAAGGCAGGATATCTTATTTTACCTTCCTGTTTAGCTTTGTCTAGCTTGGTTAATAAATTAAATTTATTTGTTTTTTCCCAGTTCACAGGATTCAAAGCATGTAAGAAATAGAAATCAATCCAATCTGTATTTAGTTTTTGAAGTTGTTCATCCAAAAATTTATCGAAATCCTCTTCACTTTCCATTTTGGGTACAGGTAACTTGGTGGCTAGATAAACTTTATCTCGATAACCATTTTGTAATGCTTTTCCTACTACTGTTTCACTATTGCCTCCATGATATGGATATGCAGTATCGATAAAGTTAATATTATTGTCTATGGCGTGACGGAGCAATTTAATGGTTTGTTCTTCGTCAATATTTTCGTAGTCATTATTGTGGATAGGGAATCTCAAACATCCGAAACCCAAAGCAGATACAGAAATGTTTAATTTGGGAATTGTTCGAAATTGCATAATTATTCCCTCCTGATATTTTAAAATTTGTTCTAAATGGTCCCATATATATTTTGATTCTCTAAAATTTCATGATTTTCCTTTGAAAATGTATTATTTTAGCTTTTTTGGTTAAGAGTAAGTAACAGAACACTGGTTAAGGAGGAAAGTTAATAACGATGAGAGGAACTGTTAAATGGTTCGATCCTAAAAAAGGTTATGGTTTTATTGAGAAGGAAGATGATGGAGAAGATGTTTTTGTCCACTTTTCAGCCATTCAACAAGAAGGCTTTAAGACCCTAGAAGAGGGTCAAAAAGTGGAGTTTGAAGTTACCCAAGGGGACAAGGGACCCCAAGCTGAAAATGTTGTAGTCATGGAAGGTTAGATGATCTAACCGGCAGTAGGACAGGAACAAGCTGTCCTACTGTTTATTTTTATATCGATTGTATTAAAGCTTGAATGTTGATAACTGTAAAATTTCAATTTTACAGCTCAACAACTAAATATAACAGCGACAATAATAAAAGAATTATAATTTGTAACACCAACGAGATCAGGAGGGTTATTAGCTTTGGCTTTAACCATATTTCTCAGAACTGTTGTAATATATTTCACCATATTATTGATTATGAGGATCTTAGGTAAGCGTGAAGTTGGTCAACTGTCTACTTTTGACCTGGTTGTTTCAATCATGATTGCCGAGATTTCCGTTGTCACTATAGAAGATGAAACCATGCCCATTTATATCGGTGTCATTCCTTTATTTACTTTAATGAGCTTAGAAGTTCTTTTTGTCAAATGGGGGCTGAAGAATAAACTCGTGCAAAAGTTGATTACTGGGACCCCTAGTGTGGTTATTGAAAGGGGTAGAATTTTGGAAAATGAGTTGCGGAAAGTCAGGTTTGATTTAAATGACCTAATTTCTCAGCTTCGTCAGCAGAATGTACACAATATTAGAGATGTGGAATACGCTATAGTGGAGCCAAGTGGGCAGATGAGTGTTATCACCAAAAGTGATAAACGACCGGTGACTAGACAAGATTTAAATATTCAAACATCCTTTGACGGTATCCCGGTTCACTTGATCATGGATGGGGAAATAGAATATGGGCATTTACAAGAACTTAATTTATCCGAGGAATGGTTAGTAAGTGAGCTAAACAAGCGCGGTTTTGACTCTCCTCAGGAAATTTTTTATGCGTGTTTAGATACCCAATTTAATCTATATGTAAGTCCTATGGATAAATACGCTTATAAACAAAAAACGCCGCCTCCTTCCTCCTCATCATCTTCTTGACTTAAAACAAGTTAGTAGAGATAGAAAAGTTGCGCTCTCCTCAGGATAACAGCTAGTGATAATTTTGTTACCTTGAGGGGAGTTTTGTTTGTTTTTAAAATTAATATAAATTAGTTGACCAATATGGTCGATGGTGATATACTTATATCAATCAAGCTAGACCAATGTGGTCAAAAAAAGTGAAATTTATTAGAACAATTTAGAACAATTCGTGTAATCTAGAAAAATATCCTTAGGAGTGATGCATGGTGACAGAAAAATTTACCAATATAGAACCGGAAAAACAAGACCGAGTTATAACTGCTGCTTTAAAAGAGTTTTCAGAACATGGGTATGAAAAAGCTTCTACAAATCGAATAGTTAAGCAAGCGGGGATTGGCAAAGGTATGCTGTTCTACTATTTCAAGAATAAAAAGGAACTTTATTACTATTTAATTGATTATTCCATAGACTATGTGACTAATGAGTACCTCGGCCATATTAATGAAAATGTAGTTGATTTTATAGAAAGATATAGACAGATCGCACAAATAAAAATGAAAAAATATGCTGAAAATCCTCACGTTTTTAATTTTTTGGGTTCAATTTATATAAATAAAGATGTTAAATTACCACAGGAACTACAAAAGCGCTTTATTGATGCAAGAGAATATGGTTATAGAGTACTATTTAGAAATGTAGACACTTCTTTATTTCGCCAAGATATTGATTCGGATAAAATCCTAAAACTTATTTACTGGACTCTTGAGGGTTATGAACAAGAGATACTCAAGAAGTTGGAGGGCCAGAAATTATCACAAATTGATTATGAACCTTATTGGGATGAATTGGATCAGTATTTAGATATATTGAAAAAAGTTTATTATAGACAAGAGGGGGGTAAAAATGACCATTTTGATAGCAGACAATATTACTAAGAAGTTTGGGAAGTTCACTGCTCTAAAAAAGGTTAACCTGGAAGTTAAAAAAGGTGAAATATTTGGTTTCATTGGGCCGAATGGAGCGGGTAAGACTACTACAATTCGTATTTTATTGGGAATTTTAAAGGCAACTGAGGGTGCAGCTACTATTTTTGGAAAAGATGCTTGGAATGACGCAGTAGAACTGCATAAGAGAATTGCGTATGTTCCTGGTGATGTAAATTTGTGGCCGAACCTTACCGGGGGAGAAGTTATTGATTTGTTTGCCAAACTTCGAGGTTCGCTGAATAAAAAACGTCGGAAAGAATTGATTGATAAATTTAATCTAGATCCTAGTAAAAAATGTAGGACCTACTCTAAAGGCAATCGTCAGAAAATTGCTTTGATTTCTGCTTTTGCTTCAGATGCAGATTTGTATATACTTGATGAACCTACGTCAGGCTTAGATCCTTTAATGGAGCGAGTTTTTCAAGAATGTGTAAACGAAGCAAAAGCTGCTGGAAAAAGCATCTTTCTATCAAGTCATATACTATCCGAGGTTGAACGGTTATGTGATAGAGTGAGTATCATTAAAGAAGGTGAAATTATAGAAGCGGGTACTCTAGATGAACTACGTCATTTAACTAGAACTGATGTCATGGTTGAGACCAAGCAAGCTATACCATCAACATCTCTTGAAGGTTTCGATGGAGTTCATGACATTCAAGAACAGGGCAATAGACTATCTTTTCAGGTTGATTCAGAGAAATTGGGAGTTGTCATTAAATATCTTAGTCAATTTGACATAATCAAATTGGAAAGTGCTCCACCTAAATTAGAAGACTTGTTTATGCGCTATTACAGTGAAGATAGGGTGAGTTCTGATGGCAGATAAAATGTATAGTAATACAGGTCAACTTGTACGTTTTATATTGCGTCGTGATCGGATTAGTATTCCAATATGGTTAACAGCAGTTATTTTAATTTCCATGATTACTGCCCAAGGTTTTGTTGAGTTATATCCAACCGAACTAGAACGACAGGCTATTGCACAAACCATGAGAAACCCTGCTATGACAGCAATGGTAGGTCCAGGTTATGGCTTAAATAATTATACTATCGGAGCTATGATGGGACATCAAATGCTACTGTTTACGGCAATTGCCGTAGCAATTATGAATATTTTATTTATTATCAAACACACCAGGGCTGACGAAGAAGAGGGTAGGATAGAAATGATTCGCTCCCTACCCGTTGGAAGGCTTTCCAATGTTTTAAGCACTATAATAGTTTCTTTTGGAATAAATGTTATTTTAGCCCTTTGTTTAGGTTTTGGACTATTTGCTTTAGGTATTGAAAATATGGAATTAGAAGGGTCACTACTATACGGGGCAGTAGTCGGGGTGACTGGGATGATTTTTGCAGCCTCTACCACTTTATTTGCCCAGTTGTCCGCAAATACCCGGAGCACGATTGGACTTTCTTTTGGATTTTTGGGTCTAGCTTATCTTGTTCGTGCTATTGGTGATGTGAGCAATGAAACCCTATCTATGTTCTCTCCTTTAGGTTGGGTGTTAAGATCAGAAGTATATGTAAATAATTACTGGTGGCCTATATTACTAACTTTAGCAGCAGCTTTTGGAATCGTAGCCTACTCCCTGTATTTAAATTCAATTAGAGATTTGGGAGCTGGTTTTATACCGGCCAGGCCAGGTAGAAGGAAGGCAACACCTTTTTTACTAAGCCCTTTAGGCCTAGGGTTGAGACTGCAACGTACTAGTATAATTGCTTGGGCTATTGGGATGCTAGTTTTAGGTGCATCTTATGGCTCTGTTTTCGGTGATTTAGAAGCCTTTTTCACTGACAATGAAATAATGCAGCAAATTCTGCCTCCCGGACAGGGTCATACTTTAACGGAACAGTTTTTGACCCTTTTAATGGTAGTGATTTCAATATTAAGTACTGTACCAGCTTTAATGATGATCTTGAAATTAAGAGGAGAAGAAAACAAGAATCGAACAGAAAATCTCTTGACTCGAGCTGTTTCACGAAATCAATTAATGGCAAGTATGTTGGTGATTTCACTTTTTACTGGCTTCATTATGCTTTTACTTGCTATGCTGGGTTTATGGTCAGCAGGAACAGTAGTAATGGAGGAGCCTATTCCATTTTATACTGCCTTTAATTCTGCCATGGTATATTTACCTGCTATGTGGGTTATGATTGGAGCAGCAGTACTACTGATTGGTATTTGGCCTCAAGCTACAGTATTAACTTGGTTGTATTTAGGTTTTTCTTTTTTCGTGGTATATCTGAGTGGTATATTACAACTTCCCGAATGGCTGGCTAAATTGTCGCCCTTTGGCAATATTCCACAACTGCCCGTAGAAGAAATGAATTATTTTAGTGTTATAGTGATGACGGTATTTGCACTTGTTTTAATGATAGTTGGATTTAAGGGATATAATAATCGAGATATACAGGGATAAGTAGGACGGCCGCACTTAGCTAGTTCAACAACTAAATATAATAGCGACAATAATTTAAAAATAAAAATTCCCGCCTATAGCCTATAGGTGGGAATTTTTATTTAAATATAAACTACCTAAGTACTTTAATTAAACTTACTTGTAAAGGTTGAAAGTGCATGATCCATTAGCCCATACCTTAATTGTGTAATCACAATCGGGATGTAAAGGTCCAAAAATAAACTGTCCACAATCATCTGTAAAAGTACTGTAGTACGGTTCAACCTTACAAGGATCATAATTTAAGTCTTTAAAAAGTAATACTACAGCATCTTTTATCGGTTTATTATCTTTATCAACTACGACTCCGTGGATTATAGCTCTTTTTTCATCATGAACTTTGATATTGACATTGAGTTGTTCACCTTCTTTAGCCTGTAAATTTACCCTTTTCATTTCATGACCCAATAATTACACCTCCACTCAGGAATTTTATTCAATATAATACTATGTCATTTTTAATCAAGAATTGATTATTAACTTCACTAAAATATATATTAATACATTATATGTTGTAAGGAGGTGAATAACTTGTCTATGATTCCAGTAACAATAATGACCAGCAATGAAAATGTTATTTCAATATCTGATAAAGAAAATATAATTTTAAAAAGCTTAGGGGAAAAGAAAACCGATGTTCAGCTAATTGCTGGTAACAGAACCTGCTGGATTAAGCTAAAGCTTGTTTCTAAAAAAGGTTTTGATAATATTTTTTATATGACAGAATCAGTGAAAGAAGAGTTAATGTTATCCGATTCCTATCAATTAAATTTGAAACTAACTGAACAAGGCCTTGAATTAGGTCCTTTTTTGGGTGTTTTAATCAGCGAAAGTAAACACGAAAAACTAGTGATTGGTGACTTTGATAGTATATACTCGAATTTTCAAAATTGGATGGCACAAAAAAATGGACTAATTTACTTTTTTACTCTAAAAGATATTGATATAAATAATCTAATAGTCACAGGACATTATTGGGATAAAGATTCAAACTGGTCACAAAAGAAATTTCCTTTTCCTAAAGTAGTATATGACCGTTGCTTTGGATTAGAAGGAAGGGCTGATTCGTACAAACTAAGGTCCTTAGTAAATACTCATGGTCTTAACACATTTATTTATAACTGGCCTGTTAAAATTGGCAAACTGGAAACATACGAATCTTTAAAAACATTCCCCTATTTAAAAGGAGTAATTCCGCCTTTTATAGATTACTCTCGAGAAAACCTGCAAAAATTTATTAATGACCACAAGGCCATCATATTAAAACCGGATAAAATGTATAAAGGTAAAGGAATTGCTTCATTAGAAAAAAAAGACGAAAAATATATACTAAAATACAGTTTAGAAGATGAAACTAATGAATCAGATAACGATCAAATCAAGCATGAATTTGAAGATCTAGATTCAGCTATACAAAAAATCAATGAAATTTTAGATATTTCTAGGGGGTATGTAATTCAAAAGAAAATAACCTTAGGGACTTTCTTAGGGAATAATTTTGATATTAGGGTGATGTTACAACGAAGACATCGTTATAAATGGGAGGTAACGGGAATAAATGCTCGTATTTCACCAACTGATAGTATAATTACAAGTCCAAGAAGTGGTGGTAAGGTAATAGCTATAGATAAACTGCTTAAAAGGGTATTTCCAGGCAAAGAGGAGTACGTAAAAAATAGGATAATATCTGTTTCCAAAAGAATTGGCACATCTTTAGAAGAAAAATATGGGTTTATAGGAGAGCTAGGAGTTGACCTGGCATTAGAAGCTAATGGAGCTATTTCATTAATAGAAGTGAATAGTAAACCCTTAAAAGTTAGTTTTAACAGATTAAAAAATAAAGGGCTAAAAAAGAGAATCAACCAAATCCCCATACTTCTAGGGTGTGAATTATCAGGGTTTGACCCAGCTAAAATTCATCCAAAACAAAAATTGACCTCTGAATACAACAAAAATGATGTCTTTCAATTTAAGAAAAGTCCAAATAAAATTATTGGAAATGAATTAGAGTATCCGCCAATATATTTGAATAACTATCAAATAAAATTATTTAAGCTAAATGAATACGATAAAGTAGAAGTACAAATTGGACAAAAGAGTGAGGAAATGATAGTTAAACAACAAAATTTTGATAGTGATCCAAATTTTGTTTATCTTGATAGTAAAGCTTACGAAGATTTTGCTATTCCAAGCAATACCTTAGTAAAGTTTATTGCTAAAAAAGGATCCAAACTCCAGTTTGGTATAACAATGGGGATCACTATTTCATCAACTACATTTAAATTCTTAAAAAGCAACGAACAGGGTACAGAATTGGATGAAACCGTACATTTAGCAAGTCAATACGGTGTTATGTTTTATTGTATTGATTTAGAAAGTATAGATTGGAATAAGCAAACCATTAAAGGACTATATTATGATATAAATTCGCAAAAGTGGAGAGAATCTCAGTTACAGTTTCCTCAAATCCTTTATGATCAAGCTACTTACCCCGGTGAACCTGTTAGAAGACAGACTATAAAGGAGCAAAATCAATCATTAAGACAAAATCTTAGTGAACTAGAAGCAATTAATAATAAGAGGTTTTTTGGTAAATGGGAAACATGGGATAGTGTCAACTTTTTTGAAGAATTGAAACAACATTTACCAGAGACTAGAATACTAACTTCAAACAATTTGCATGAAATGTTAGCAAAATATCAAATGATATATTGTAAAAGTAATTATGGAAGCCATGGTACAGAAGTTGTTAGAATTTATAATTATAATCATGGGTATTGCTGCGAAATAGGGGGGAAAACAGTAGAAACTTGGACTTTTTTAGATAAGAAGGTACTAATTAAATTTGTAATTGAACTTGTAGGAGAGAATGGAATTGTCCAACAGCCTGTTTATTTGGCTAATCTAAATGGCCGCCCCTTTGATATGAGAATTCTAGCTCAGAAGGATCATTCTAACAGTTGGAGCCTTACGGTTATTTCAATTAGGATAGGTCAAAAAAATGCAGTTATAACTAATGTTGCCGGTGGGGCTGATGAGCTGATTGTTGTTCCAGGAGATAAATTAGCATACCCAATCCCTGGTTGGGAAATCCTTCACGAGTTTACTACCAAAATATGTGATGCTATAGAAGCTTCTTTTGGAATGCAAGGGGAGATTGGACTTGATGTAGCGGTGGATGTAAATCAACAGTTATGGTTAATTGAAGCAAATAGTAAACCAGATATAGCTGGTTTGAATAACGTAATGCCACAAATAGATTATAGAAGAATTTTATCTATGCCTATACTTTATGCTACTTACCTTTTAGATCAAATGGAATATGGTTAATGGAACTGTTAATGTCCGGTATGGGTACAAAATCAGCTAAAAATTAAAGTTTTCTTTTAAAGTTAGACTTTAAATCATGATAGAACGTAAACTGGCTGAGGTAGCAGTTAATCTGCTGCCTCGGTTATTTTTTTATCTTGTGTTATAAGATTTGTGAAAATCCTTTCTGCCTCGAGTTTATGAAGTTATCATATTGGCAAAATAATTAAATTAATATACAAGATCTCCTGATAAAAATTGTTTTGTAACTTTATGCTTTGGATTAGTAAAAAACTCGTCTTTATCGTTTATTTCCACTATTTTACCTTTATAAAGTAAACTGACTTTAGTTGCCAGTCTTTTAGCCTGAAATACATTATGAGTGACCATTACGACAGTTGCATTAAATTCATTTCTATAGTCTGCAATCATGTCTTCAATGATTTTTACATTGGCAGGATCTAAGTTTGAAGTTGGTTCATCAAGGAGTATTACTTCAGGATTAAAAATTAACGCTCTGGCTAATGATACTCTTTGAGCTTCTCCACCTGATAATTTATCAGCTCTTTGATTTTTTAATTGTGTTAACCCTAGTTTATTAATGATTTTTTCTACTCTTTGGGAATCATAGTTTTGCTTTCTGATTTTTAGAGGATAAATAATATTTTGATATACTGAACTAGTCATTAAATAAGGCCTTTGAAAAACTGTGGTAACTTTTCGTCGAGTATGCAAATCAGGTAAGCTGTCCTTATTATATACCTTACCTAGAAAATGTACTTCTCCACTGTCAGTGTGTTCAATAAAATTCAAAATACGCAGTAATGTACTTTTCCCTGCACCGCTTGGACCAACTAAACCTAAAATTTCACCTTTACGGATAGTTAGGCTATCGATATCTAGCACAGTTTTATCACTATAGGTCTTAGAAATATTTTGTAGATTATATATCACTTTATCAGTCACGGCCAATCAACTTCCTTTTTTGAAAATGTAGCATGATAAAATTAACAATGAAAGTTATAGTTAAAAGAATTAACCCAAAACTCATGGCAAGTCCAAAATTACCTTGTCTTGTTTCTAGAACAATGGCAGTTGTAAGGACCCTGGTTTTACCTGCAATATTTCCTCCCACCATCATAACTGCACCAACTTCTGATATAATAGCCCCAAAACCTGCAATAACAGATACTAAAACTCCGAGTCTTGCTTCTTTAACTGTTGCCCAAAGGATTTGACGTCTAGTAGCTCCGAGAGCTTTTAGTTGGAGCAAAAGATTTTGATTAACTCCCATAACGGCAGTCATAGTGAAACCTGCTACTAATGGAAAAGATATGACAGATTGAGCAACAATCATGGCTCTTGTCGTATATAACCACTCCAAGGAACCAAAAGGGCCAACATTTGAGAATAAGATGAAAACAAATAAGCCAATGACTACGGGTGGAAAACCCATGCCAGTATATAAAAGAGCAACCACCAGATGTTTACCAGGAAAATTAGTCAAACCAAGAAAAGCACCTAATGGTATCCCAATTATGGCAGCAATTAAAAGAGCTATTCCTGATACCATCATTGAAACTGAAATTATATTCATCACATAAGGGTCAAAACTGATTAATAACTCTATAGCTTCTGAAAGTCCGGATATAAATGCATCCATATTGTCCCTCCATAAAAGTATGAGTGTCTAGTCGGTATTCGGAAAAAATAAAGGTTGGCCGTACTCTTCAATTCCAAACTCGGAAATTTTTTGCTGAATATCATCTCTCACAAAGAATTCTACCAGCTCATTAGCTGCTTCGTAATTAACATTTTCATGGGTGTCAGGATTTACTGGGATAATTCCGTACGGGTTTGTAAGCATATCATCATCTTCAAAGACAATTTGGAGATTTTCTATACTATCTTCCATAGAAAGAAAAGTCCCTCTATCTGAAATACTATAAGCTCTCATTTCGTTAGCCGCAATTAAAGTATCTCCCATACCTTGACCTAAGGAATCATACCATTCTTTTCCCTCAATGTCTAATTGGAACTCTTCCCAAAGGGTGGTCTCTTTTACATGAGTCCCAGATTTATCTCCTCTTGAGCTAAAGGTGGAATCTCCTTCTTTTCCTATCTGATAGATTAAAGACATTGCTTCGTCTAAATCATTGGCTTCTGAAACTTTCGCTGGATCCTCTGTAGGTCCCAAGATCACGAAATCATTGTACATTACAGGAAAACGTTCAGTCCCGTAACCATCGTTAACGAATTCTTTTTCCAGTTCCTTTGCATGAACAAGTAAAATGTCCGCATCACCACTTCGTCCAATTTCTAAAGCCTGTCCAGTCCCAACAGTTATAACATCCACTTCATAACCTGTTTCGTCTCCAAAGATTGGCAACAATTCATCTAATAATCCCGAATCTTCAGTACTGGTTGTAGTTGCCATAGTTAATACCGATGTTTCATCTTCAGAACATCCAATTAAAGTTAGAGTTAATGTTAATCCCAAAATCAAAGCTAGTGTTTTTTGTAACATGATTGTAATCACCTCATTACTATAAGCTAACGCTATGTCGTGACAAACATAGCGCATGATAATTATTCTATATAAAAATTTAAAATCCTGCAATTTTTATAATTAACTATATTAAAATTTTTGTAAAAATATGTTGTAATGATAAACTAGATCAACAAATTTTTGGAGGATACTTTTTGTTAATTGAATTGATCACATGATATTATATACTAGGGGTGTAAAAATGAAAATTAAATTTAAGCTTTGGGTAGAAAACAATGATGGTGAATTGATAATTGGGGAAGGTTTACTTAAATTACTTTTAGCAATAAAGGAAACAGGTTCTATAAGTAAAGCTTCCGAAAAACTAAATATGTCATATCGCACAGCGTGGGGAAGATTAAAAAAAGTAGAAGATAGACTTAACTGTAAATTGATTGAGAAAAAATATGGTGGGGAAAGTGGTGGAGGGACTACTCTTACTGAAAAAGGAGATATACTGCTAAAAAACTATGATGAGCTATACCACAAAACTGAGAATTATGTACAAGAACAATTTGAGGAATTTTTAGATTCTAATTTTTTTAAGGACTAGAATAATAACTCAAATAAATTTTTTTGAGCGAATTAAAATTTTATTCTTCCTTAAGGAAGGAATTCTTATAAAAATATTGAAAATAGATATATATAGCGATATGTCAACACAGACATAACGAGCCCCCTTTTTATTAATATGGCTGTATTAAATTGAACGTTGATAACTGTAAAATTTCACTATTTATCCTTGAATAAGATCAGCAAATAAGCAGCATGTTATTTGCTGATCTTGTCCTCTGTTTACTTATCATGTTCACTCGTTAAGAGTACTGTCAAATCCGAATAATCCGTCAATTGAAAATTTACAGTATCAACAATAAATATAACAGCTCCATTAATACAAGCCATTATTAAAGAGAGAGTTTTTTTGTTTTTCGCTATGTACAACAAAACATATCGCATGGTATAATAAGTTACAAATATAACAAGCGTTCTATTTATGAAGGGAGAGGATTCAAATGTTTAAATTATTTAAAAGTTTTGTTAAAATGTTTGTCATTTTATCTTTGTTAGTTGTTTTAACTGGATGTGGAGGGGAAGATATGACTGATCAAAAAGAGGATAGTGCAAATGGAGAAGTTGCCGATGAATACCCGGGAGAAAAGGATGTAATCACAATTGTTTGTGAAGAAGATGGAGAGTTTGAGTTTAGCGTAGAAGAGTTGATGGAGCTAAAATCAGTAACAGAAGACATAGTTAGAACAGATGATGACGGTGAAATCGAGGATGAGTATCCAATTAAAGGAACATTATTTAAAGATCTATTAGCATTAATAGATAAAGACAGTGATAATTTAGATGCCATTAGATTAACAGCCGGTGATGGTTATTCAGTTAAAGTACCAGATGAAATTTTAGAGAATAGGGATGTTATTCTTGCTTATGAAATTGATAATGAACCCTTGCATGAAGATACAAGACCAATTAGGGCATTTATTCCTGAAGAAGAAGCAATGTATTGGGTTAGTAATCTGGTAGAGATAGAGTTAGTTGGCTATGATGCTGAAATTAGTGACCAAGAAGCTTCTACACTAGAAGAAATTAACTTTTTAGAGACTTTGGTATTAGAATTAGATGAGATTGATTATGAAGGCGAAGATGAAGGTAAAGCTGTTAAAACATCAGACTTATTTTCAGATTTAGATACAACCCAGGACGTCTACTTACTGGCTTCAGATGGATTTGACAAAAATGAAGAGTATAAAACTTTTATCGATGCTTATATTTTAACCGAAGGAGATAACACGCCTGCTTTTAGGTCTCCAGAACTCCCTCGGGGGATGCATGTTAGAGACCTAGTTTGGATTTTAACAGGTGAAACTGGCTTCTTCTCAGTAGAACAAGGAATGGAAAAATTTGAAGAGATGTCAGTAGAAGATGATACGGGTGTATCTTTAAAAGATTTAGTGGACAAGTTTGGCCTTTCTGAATCTGACAAATATGAACTTGAGGCAATTGACGGATATTCCGTGGAAATAGATCGTGAAGATTTATCTTCAGGTATTGTTTACATTAGAGATAGTGGAGAAGTTTCATCAGCTTTTGATGGGCTTCCAAGAAGTAAAGCCGTAAAAGACCTATTATCTATACGACCAGTAAAGTAACTATTAGAAAGTAGTTTAGTGAAAGGTGGGATAGAATGGCTGCAATTAATACGATACTAAAAAGATTTTCCATATTTGATTTAATCGTCATATCTTTGATGGCTGGTTTGGGACTTGCTACAAAACCCGTTATTGTTCCTTTAGCCCATATTATTACAGGGCCCTTGTTCATACCTGGTGGTGTTGTGGCCGGTGGTTTTTACATGATGTGGATTGTAATAGGTGCAGGTCTTGTAGGTAAGTTAGGGACAGCTACATTAATTGCAGCTGTTCAGGCTATAGTCATCATGGCAATTGGTTTTTTGGGAACCCACGGATTTATGAGCCTATTCACATATATATTACCAGGTCTAGCAGTAGATTTAATATTCTTAGTTTCGAGACATAGAGGATGCTGTATTGGTTGTTGCTTTGTGGCCGGGATAGCTGCCAATATTAGCGGGACTTTTCTGGTAAACCTGGTCTTTTTTAGGCTGCCCTTTATTCCATTGGTACTAAGTTTATCGGCAGCTTCTTTATCTGGAGGACTTGGAGGAATTATAGCCAACGCAGTAGTAAAACAGTTTAAAAGTAAACTTCAGATATAAGCTGACACAAGTATAAGGAGGGATTCAATGCTGATATTAGACAAAAAAATAAACTGGAATATAAAACGGTATAAAAAACTTGTTGTTGTTGTCATTATTATTCCAATTATTTTCTCTCTATTATTTTTAGGATGCAGTAGAGATGACACTTCTCAAGAAGAGAGTAAGGACATTGACTATATACAACCTTTAGAGATAGTAGGTGATGTAGAAGATTTTGTTTCGATTGAAAATATAAATGATATATCTGACACTGTAAGCCTCGAACACAGAGAAGAAGAATTAGAAGCATTACCATTAAATAAGCTGCTGGACAAATCACAACCTTATACTGAAGATTTTAAGGTTCTTTATGTTAGTCATGACGGATTCAGTGCCTCTATATCAAGTGATAATTTAGATGAATGTTATATTGCATTTACGCAGGAAAATGGTTGGGAAGCTATCAATAATAACCACCCCGTAAGCAGCAATATCAAGGATATTGAAAGTATTGCAGTGGTTGCTAATAATTTATCCCTTGAAGATGGCTTCAATATCATAAAACCAGGAGAAAATATAACTAGCATTTCTCCGGGTGAGATATACAAAAATGGATATCATGTTTCAACTATGTACAGAGGGAGTTCAAGTGTGAGTCAAAATGGTGAAGACTTAGAAGCCAGTACTTTTAATCGAAAGAAAATAATTGATATTGAGAACTACGTAACCCTTGATGATAGCGATGAAATTATTGTAGTTGGAAAAAAAGGTGAAGTAGAAAATTATCGACAAGATGGTACCTTTGTTCTTAATAAAAATAATATTGGTTATATGGCTGGAGATGATATAGAAATCGATCAGGCTGCAGGAATCGTATTAGACCCCCCTGACAAAATGATTACAGAGGTTTACCATGATTCCAAGGAGCTGTTAACCCAAGATGAACAAGTACTGCTTATTTTAATAGACGGCTTGGGTTATCATCAGTATGAATATGCAATCGACAATGGGTATGCGCCATTTTTAAAGGAACTCCCTGCTCCAGAGAAAGCCATGGTGACATATCCCCCGGTAACACCAGTTAATGTGGCATCATCTTTAACAGGAGAGCTTCCTCATATTAATGGTGTATACAAAAGAGGGATTAGGCGCACAGAAGTTCCTACAATTTTTGGATATTGTGAAGATCACGGGAAGAAATCAACGGCTATTATAGGTCCTAAGGGAACAATAGAGTTGGAAATTGATCCAATACTATCTATGGATGGGAACGATGATGGGAGTACTGATTATGAAAAAACTGAAAATGCTTTAAATGAAATGTCAAAAGACTATGATCTAATGTTTGTTCACTACAAAGATGTTGATATAGTTGGACACGATTATGGCGATATGGCTGAAGAGACTATGGAAGCTATAGCCTGGAATGATAAACTTGTAGAAGAACTGGTAACCACTTGGGAAGGTAAAGTAATTATCTATGCCGATCATGGCATGCATGAAACCGAGGAAGGTGGAGATCACAATTCACTAATGACTGAAGATATGTTTATGCCTTACTGGAAATTTGATGGAGGTGAAATTAATGACTAAAAAGGTTTTAGCTGCAACGGCGGTACTTATTGTAATAGTGGTGGTATTTGCCTATTTAAATGCTGCAGAAAGTGAAGACAGGTTACAAAGTCAAAGGGAAGCTGAAATTTATCTAAAATCTGATGGAGAAGATATTGCCACTGTAGAGTTTGAGGATATTTTAGAACTCGATGAGCATGAATTTGAAGAAACTTTAAGAAGCAGTGATAGTCCTGATAGGGATAATATGTATACTGGTATTTTAATGAAGGATTTAATTGAGGAATATGACATTTCTTTATCAGACTCTGAACAGGTTGTAACTAGAGCCGCTGACGGCTATACCGTTGCCTTAACCCCGGATGAGGTACTTGATGAAGAAAATGTATATATTGTGTACAAAGTTAACGGGGAACCCCTTTCACCAAAAGAAGAAGGAGGATCAGGTCCTTATCAGGTAATTATCCGCCAGGATGAGTTTGGACAGCGGTGGAATAAATTTTTAATGGAGATTGATGTAAATTGAGTTTTCCTGTCGAGATAAATAATCTTGGCTTCAGGTTCCCCAGTAACAGCAGTGATTTATTACAAAATATCAACCTAAAGGTCAAAGAAGGAGAAGTACTGGCAATTGTAGGCCTTAGTGGATGCGGGAAAAGTACCTTGTGTTACTGTATTAGCGGTATTATTCCTTTAATAAAACAAGGAGTTATGGAAGGGGAAGTATTAATTAATGGTAGATCCACACAGGAATTAAGTTTATCACAAATAGCTACTAATTTGGGGATCGTTTTTCAAAATCCGGAAACCCAGTTGTTTTCACCTACCGTTGAGGATGAGATTGCTTTTGGACCAGAAAATTTATGTTTTGCAAGAGATGCAATAGAAAAAAGGGTTGATGAATCCCTTAAAAAAGTAGGAATGGAACAACAAAGATACAAAAATCCTCATCATCTTTCTGGAGGACAAAAGCAATTAATAGCTCTAGCCTCTGTTTTAAGCTTGAATCCTAAAATACTAATTTTTGATGAAGCCATGTCCAAATTAGATCCTGATGGTAAAAAAATGATCAAAGATTTAATTATTGATCTAAAGAATGAAGGAAGAACAATTATTATGGTTGAGCATGATATGGCTAATCTAAATATAGCTGATAGAGTGAAACTTTTAGATGGTGGGAAACTGACTGATTTTACAGGAAGTTTATAACTTAAGAACCAGTCGTCACGTATTCTAGTGACTTTAGTCATGAGAGGTTCAAAAACTCTAATAGGTATTGTTAGGGGTGATAAAGCTGATTAGAGTTGATAATGTAAGCTATAGTTATAATGGTACAGAACAGGTTTTAGATGGGATGAATTTGACTCTTTCTGATGGTAAATTGACTGCTTTAATAGGTGCTAACGGAAGTGGTAAAACCACCCTGGGAAAATTAATGGCGGGGGTTTTACAACCAACTTCAGGACAAGTATTAATTGACGATAAAGATACCAGAGAAATGTCCCTCGGAGAAATTGGAAAAAGAATAGGTTATCTATTTCAAGAACCAGACAGACAAATATTTGCTCCAACTGTGGAAGAAGAGCTGTCCTTTGTATTAAAAGTCAGAGGGTTCTCAGATAATGAAATAAGTGAATTGGTAAATGACATGTTGTCCTTGTTTCACCTGGATCATTTAAGGTCTAGTTTTCCCTTTTATTTAAGTAAGGGAGAGAAACAGCGCCTTGCTCTAGCCTCAATACTAATTAATAAACCTGATTTTTTAATTTTAGATGAACCAACAACAGCTTTAGATATAAAACGTAAGTCTGAACTTTTGGAAATATTAAAGAAGCTTTTAGATAACGATGTTGGTATGCTGATTATAAGTCATGATTACGAATTTGTTACTCAATATGCTGATAGGATTATTAAGATAGCTGGAGGTGAGATTATTAGTGACACACGAACAAGTGCAGAACAATCAATATGATCCCAGGACTAAACTATTTATAGTAATGTGTCTCTCCAGCTTGGCAGTGTTTCTAGAAGATTTAGTATTGATGACAGGAGTGTTGATTGTAGCCCTTGGTATATCATTTTATTTCCAGAGTGAAGTTCTAAAGGCAATTTATAAGCTCAGAAAATTTTTGTGGATTTTTGTTGCCATGGTTTTTATTCAAAGTATTTTCACCTCTGGAGGAGAAGAGTTATTTAGTATCGGTGATATTACTGTTCTTTCCTCCTTAGGGGTTACCAGGGGTATATCCATAATTCTCAGGATTATGATTATACTTGTATCAGCCACTATTATGGGTACTTCCAGCTCAAGGGATATCGTTCAAGGTCTCTATCAATGGAAAATTCCTTATGAATTAGCGTTTATGGTTGCCATAGCAATAAGATTTTTGCCATTGTTAAAAGAAGAAGCAGTTGATATAATCACTGCTATTCAGTTACGAGGACTAGAATTAGAAAAAGTCCCATGGGGCAAAAAAATTAAAATTTATTCCTACCTGATAATGCCAATGATATCAAGTGTTATCGTGAAATCCAGGGAACTGGCCATAGCCGTAGAAATGAGAGGTTTCAGAGCTTATCCAACTCGGACAAGTTATCGGGTATTACATTTATCTATAAAAGATTATGCAGTGATGTTTTCTGCAGGTTTGATAACTGCAGCTATATTATCAATTTATTTCGGGGACTTTATTAACTTAGCAGGGTAAGGGGGTATAACATGAGAGTACTATCAGTTGCAGGTATTACAGGATCTGGTAAAACAACAATTATTGAAAATATTATTACTGAATTAACAAAAAGACGGTATTCCGTAGGGTCAATTAAAGAAATTCACTATGAGAAGTTTGCCATTGATGAAGAAGGTACTAATACTGATAGACATTATAAAGCAGGAGCGGATCTGGTTACAGCAAGAGGCTATTTTGAAACAGATATTCTATACAAAAAACGTCTATCTGTACAGGATATACTTAGGCAGTATGACCATGATTACGTAGTATTAGAAGGTGTTGAGGATTTTTTTGTTCCTAAAATTATATCAGCCCATAATATAGAAGAAATCGAAGCAAAGCTTGATGAAACTGTATTTGCAATCTCCGGTAGAATCTCTAATGAAATTGAAGAATATCAAGGGATACCAGTGATTAATACAATCACTAATATTGATCAAATGGTAGATTTGATTGAGCAAAAAGTGTTTCCTGCTCTTCCTAATTTACCTGAAAAATGTTGCGGAACATGTGGATATTCATGCAAGGAATTAACAGGGGAAATTTTAAGGGGTGAGAGGGATAGGAATGACTGTCCTATTGGAAGTGAAAATTCAGTTCAACTTAAAGTTGATGGTCATGAAATAGACATGGTTCCTTTTGTACAAGACATACTTAGAAATGCTGTTGAAGGTGTAGTAAAAGAGTTAGATGGGTACAAGAAAAATGCCAGAATTGAAATAACAATAGGTGATAAAAATGGTACTTCCCGATAATTTCATTAAAAATTGGCAAATTAAAGATTATGACTTTGTACAACAATTTAAAAGTAAGAAGAATCAAGTACTAAAATTAAAAGTAATTACTAAAAACAATGAAGAACATTTTTTAGTTTGTAAGTCATTTACTAATTACCGAAAATATTATCAAGAACTCAGCACTCTAAATAAGCTATCAAAGATTGATGCTCCAGTACCAAGACTTCTATATAGTTCTAATAAAATAATAATAACAGAATATATTGACGGGTTTTTATTGGTTGATGAATTATTCAAAGGGGGAAATTCTTTAATTAATGAGCTAGGTAAAACTCTCGAAAGAGTTTATAATGCATTGGCTGTAGACTCTTATAAAAACAACGTTATTTTAGGGGATATGAATCTGAGAAACTTCATTATTGATAAAAACAAAAACAAAATTTACAGACTAGATTTTGAATCAGTTGAAAAAGGACATCTATCAAAGGATATTGGTAAATTGTGTGCTTTTTGCATCAGTTATGATCCACCTTTTACTGACTATAAATTGAACCTAACTAAAGAACTTTTTGATTACTTCAAAAATAGATTTTTACTGTCATCAAGTTTCATAACAAATGAGGTTTTAATTGAACTATCTAATATTGAAAAGCGCAGAGAAATAGTAGTACCTGAAAAAGTAAAATATAATATATATAAATGGTAGTTTAGTGTGATTTAATGTAATTAAAGCTAAAGCCATGGCTAACCAAAAAAAGTTAGTCCATGGCTGTATTCCGATTCTGCTGTAATAGGAACTATTCTTTTATAAACATTACGGAAGACGCTTTTATTAAAGCTGTTATTTGTTCGCCCTCTGTAATTTTCATGCTTTCCTGAGAACTTTTTGTTATCATTCCTACAATTTTATCACCCCCAGGTGTTTCAATTTCTACTTCCGAGTTTACTGTGCCAGGATTAACATTGGTTACTGTACCTGTGATTTTATTTCTACCACTTATTTGCATCTGCCTCACCTCCTGATTTTATGGTTTCCAAAAAGCAAAAACTTATTTATAATTTAAGGAATCTTTGCTCCATATTGTTCATAACTTTCTTTTCGATGTACTCGTCATATATATAATAAATGAAATTTTCAAAAGGGTTATATACGAAAATGTTGAAAACAAATAACAACAGGAATTATTGGTCATTTAGAGTGGAATTATTCAAACTGCAATGTGAGATAAATTAATTGTATTGGGTAACGAAGATCAAATAAGGGAATTCTTAACTATTGCTGTCCCTACTAATAAAGCTAAAAGGAGAAATCCCAATGAGAATATTTAAAGAAATTACAATAGAAGTTTTACAGGCTGTGCTTCCTCTGACTATTGTTGTATTTTTGTTACAAGTAGTTGCTTTGTCATCTCCAGCTGAAGAAGTTTTACAATTTTTAGTCGGATTGATTTTCGTAGTTTTAGGTTTAATATTATTCCTCGTCGGTATACGCATAGGACTACTTCCTATGGGTGAATCCATTGGAAACTCAATTCCGCAAACCGGGAAATTAGGACTTGTTGTATTCTATGCTTTTTTACTAGGTTTTTTAGTGACAGCTGCAGAACCAGATGTCAGGGTGTTAGCTTCTCAAATAGACATGGTCTCTGATGGTGCTATTCCTCATCATGTATTAATTTATACTGTTGCTATTGGTGTAGGGGTATTTGTATCTCTGTCTATGATTAAAGTGGTTTTAGACATACCGTTGAAGTATATATTGATTGTTTGCTATATTGGAGTTTTTATTATGTCTGTTTTTACTCCTACTTATTTTGTCCCTATTTCTTTCGATGCGGGAGGGGTAACTACAGGTCCATTAACAGCCCCCTTTATCATAGCATTAGGTGTTGGTGTGAGTTCTGTATTAAGCAGCCGAACCACTGCTAATGACAACTTTGGTTTTGTTGCATTAGCATCAATTGGTCCGATAATCGGAGTGATGATACTGGGGGTGATTTACGGGTGAGTGAAGTTGTTATTTTTGAAGGCCTATGGAATACCATTATAGAAGTTTTTATAGCTTTACTTCCATTGATAGCTTTCTTTGCCTACTTTCAATTAGTGTACCTAAAGCTTCCACGAGTGGAAGTTGCCAACATGGCTAAAGGTGTTATTTTAACTTTTCTTGGTATAGTTTTCTTCTTACAAGGTGTACATGTAGGTTTTTTACCTATTGGAGAATTATTGGGACAGGGTTTGGTTCAACATACAGAAAAGTGGTTTGTTATTCCTGTAGGCTTCATTCTAGGAGCTGTGGCAACCTTCGCTGAACCTGCTGTTAGGGCTTTAAGTGATGAGGTAGAAAAAGTATCTGCAGGATATATTCCACAAATCATATTATTAGTAACTCTGTCATTAGGTGTAGGTTTATCCATTGCTTTGGCAATGATTAGGATAATCGTTGGTATACCATTAATGTACTTACTACTTCCAGGATATGGATTGGCTTTGGCCACTACTTTTATTACGAAAGAAAACTTTGTCTCCATTGCTTTTGACTCTGGAGGAGTAGCTACTGGCCCAATGACGGTTACATTTATTATGGCTTTTTCAGTAGGTGTGGCATCTGAAATTGAAGGTAGAGATCCTTTGATTGAAGGATTTGGGATGATAGCATTGGTAGCTTTGATTCCGATTTTATCCGTACTAATATTGGGTTTAATTTATTCAAGAAAGGAGAAACAAGATGAACGAGACCTTGAATATGAAGAAAAAGAATCATAGTGTAATAGTGACCATAGTAAAAAAAGGGAAAGCCAAAAAGATTTGTCAGGTAGCGAAAGATGCTGGAGCAAAAGGTGGAACAACATTATTGGCTAGAGGTACTAGTATAAAAGACTTTAGAAAAGTATTTGGTATTTCTATAGATGAACAAAGGGCGGTTGTTTTAACTATTGTAAAGCAGGAATTAGAAGATAAAGTATTCGAAGAAATTTTAGATAAATGTGAACTTAATAAACCAGGAACCGGAATTACTTTTATAGTGGATTTAAAGAAAGTTGATGGTATTGCACACTTGTTAAAGGAGGCTTCACAAAATGACTGAAAGGTGCAGAGGAAAAGAATGTAAAATTAAATTTGATTTGATAATTACTATTGTAAACAAAGGACGATCTAGATTAGTAGTAGAAGCGGCAAAAAATGCTGGAGCTGAAGGGGGTACAGTTCTAGGAGGACGAGGCACGGGAGTACGAGAAAAAGCTAAATTACTTGGGATAACTATAGAGCCAGAAAAAGAAATAATACTCACGTTAGTACCACGAGAAGATGCTGAAGATATACTAGATGCTATTATTAAGGAAGCTGAACTTAACAAGCCAGGTAAGGGAATTTCTTTTATTTTAGAAGTCAAAAGAGTTGCAGGAATCACCCATTTACTCGATGATGAATTAAGGGATAAATTAGAAGATAATCTATAAATATATTTATAGATTATCTTTGATCACTGAACAATCTGCACTTTATGAAGGTATTCGAAGAAAACACCGCCTTTTTCGGCGGTGTTAATCATTTTCATTAAAGTCACTGTTTTCATGATCGGTTGTGTTGCCTTTTCTACTGAATGTTTTTATATCTTTCTATATTATCACTTAAGAACTCATAAGCATTATTTATTTTTTTAAAAGTTTTTGTTGCTTCAGGAGAGTCATTGATATCTGGGTGATATTTTTTAGCCATCTTCCTAAATGCTTTTCTTATTTCATCTTTATCTGCATTGTAATCTACATTTAGTATGTCACAACTTTCTTCATACTTTTGTTTTAAATTAACATTTGGATTCGTATGGGTATTATGATTACCGTGCCAATTGTATTGACCATAGTGGCCTTGTCCATAACCTGATTGTTGTTGCCATCTTCTAAATGTTTCTTCCCACTGTTTTTGTTGTTGGTACTGTCTTTCTCTTCGTTCTCTTTCTTTTCTTTCATATTCAAATCTTTTATACTCTTCACCGTATTTTAAAAATGAATTAAATCGTCGTTCTTTACCATCTATAAGAAAATTAGCATAGTCAAATAAATATTCGGTAATCATATACTTTAAATATTTACTATAAGCTGTAAGGATAGTTCCTAATAACGGATATATGAGTAGAAATATCACCGTTATTAGTAGTCGTGGGTTTGTTAATAGAGTTAAGGTGACTGGACCTATTAATATAAGTAATAGAAAACAGCCTCCAACCATCACTAAACCAAAAAATAAGCTCATAATACTTTTGACAAGTGATACACTTGCTTCTAAAAAAATTATAATCAAATCAAAAAACTTATATATTGTTAGAGAAGTTACATATATAAGTTTACCGATACCTTGTTTTAATATGTTCATTTAAATTAAAGCACCTCTTTATATGGCAGAAATGGAGTGCTACTCTATTTCTACACTGAATTATAAATATCTACTAACTGACAGTTATTGTATCACTTATAGAACGTAGTCGACAAAAAATTTTATTAAACATTATTTTGAACCTAATGTATAATGCTTGACAATAAAATAGCTAGTGGTGTAAACTAATATCAGTGGTTGAAAATGATTCTCATTTTCAACCACTGATATTTTACTTTTAATCTAGAATGTTTCTCAATGGGTAGTCTTAAATTGATCACAAGCATACGGGAGGGCTAAACATATGACGGTTCTAATTGTAGGTGGTGACAAAGTAGACAAGATTAAGGAATATTTAGAACAAGAAGTTGGTGCGACTCGAGTAAAACATGTAACAGGCAGAAAAGAACGTTCCATGGAACTACCCTCTGAATTAGATTTAGTATTAACGGACTTCATTAACCATAACCTTTGTAAGAATATTAAATGTCAAGCCAAAGAAAAGTGTGTAAGCACTTTATTTTCTAAAAGATCCCTAGCTTGTATAACAAAATCAATTTACTGTTGGAAAGGAGGAGGTTGTAAAGGATTACATAGTTAAGCCGTAGTCATGCCAAATGACCATTTAATGATTTTTAGTTTTCAGTGGTCTGTTTCACACTGAATAAAGTGGTGGTAACCAGAATAAGGGCCATTCCCAACAATTGCATGAAGGTCAAAGAATCTCCAATCAAAAAAACACCGAATAATGAAGCGGTTACTGGCTCTACCATGGCCACCATGGAAGCGTTAGTCGGGGTGGTTCTTCGGATGCCTATTACATAAAGTATAAATGAAATTCCGGCCCCCATGATTCCTAGTAAAATAAACCACCCTATGTCCCTTGAAGTCAACACCTGAACTGCCTGTCCCTTATCCATAATCATAAAAAGAATCAGGCAAAAAGAAAAGAAGGCGGTTGTTAAGCTTGCTTGGGGTTTTCCTACAGATGAAGCATTCTTAAAACCGAATATAAACAAAGTATAAGATAGACCGGCAGCAATTCCAGCGGCTGTTCCCAAAAAACTAAAACTTGATGAAATTGATCCAATATTGTAGGCACCGGTAAGCAGGATAATCCCCATAAGAACAACAAAAATACTTCCCCATTTAAACCAAGTCGAAGGTTCTAATCGTAACAAAATGGAAATTAATAAAACGAAGACTGGGGCAGTATACATTAACGTTACAGCCACCGCAACGCTTGAAAGTTCAATACTTAAAAAATAAAATGTGAAGTTTCCAGCAACACCTACCCCTGCCAAAACAGACCATATGTGAAAATGAGTAGATGAAATCCAATTTTGTCCGGAGCGAAGAAGAAACCAGGCGAAAAAACAGACCAAACCCACAGCACCTCGGTAGAAGGAAATTACAATTGGATCCCAACCTTTATTCATTAATATATCTCCTATTCCACCGCTGAGCCCCCAGCATATGGCGGCTAGCATAATGAATCCTACCCCTTTAAGTCTCATAGTGTACCTCCTAGATAAACGATTTAAATAGAATTTATTAATCATGATTGTTTATGGAAATAAAAAGCCCCAATTAAGCTGGGGGAAAAACGCTACCAAGTCCCTATTATTTTATTATTGATTACATATGATCTAATATATTCGTGGGTACTACCGAGTAGGTTTAGAGACCAGTTCTTTTAAAGAACTAGTTGAACTGGTTCTAGTAACGATAACACCTATAATTACCATAAAAATACCTATCACTCTTAAAGGTGTAAATTCCTCTCCTAGTACTAAATAAGCTAAGATGGTAGCTGAAATCACTTCTGCAGTTGAAATGATACTTGCTTTACTTGATTCTATTTTATCAAGTCCGTTAGTGTAAAAAATGAAGGCTAATACAGTTGGTATTAGACCAAGTCCTAATATACTTAACCATAATGTAGTATCAAAATCACTTAGATACCCACCAACCGGTGGGTAAAAGACACTCAAGGTTATAGCACCAAAAAATAGTGAATAAGTAGTAACAGTTAAAGAAGAGTAATCACTTAGGGCTATTTTACCCATCACAGTATATGAAGCAAAGGATAGACCTGTCATTAAACCAAAAGCTATGCCCAAGGGAGTTATGTCATATTGATCTATATTAAATCCACCAACTGTTAGAAAACATCCTATTATAGAAAAAGTGAGTCCCAAGATCTTTTCTTTAGTTAGTTTTTCATCTAAAAAACATCTTGAATATAGGCAGACGAAAATAGGTGCTGTGAACGATAAAATAACTGCACCGGTAGTTCCGATATATCTAATTGCATTGAAATAGCTATAGGCATAGATCACTTGAGTTATTAAGCCAAACATAATAAAAAAGGGTATGTGAGAGAACTTGATTTTTAATAAACCTGGTTTAGTGATAAATAGATAAACAATCAAGGTGGAAGCGGCTATACTAGTCTGGGCACTGACAATTTGCATTGTATCCAGATTAGTTTCAAAGATGGGATTTCCGATAGTGCCTGTGGTTCCCCACATTGAAGCACCTAAAAAAACCAGTACATAACCAATTTTATCCGATGTTAATTCAATAGGTCTCACTCTCCACTCCCTTGTAATCTATAAGATTATTGAAATGAGTAAATCTATGATATTAGTGATATTATAGATTAGTAACAATTCTAGTGATAGGACTAATTTTTGTCAAGTTAATAAAAATTCATTTTCCACAGCAAAAATATCTTTTCTATGAAGACAGTCATCCTATCAAGTGTTTCACTAACCTTGCTTACAGCGCTATAAATAAAAAAAGACACCGTTGCGATGTCTTAAATACTTTATGAATGTTACATTATCTGCTTATATTCTAAGACTAATACCCCGAAAACTGGCGTCTACGTTTAATTTCAGCGGTGACATACCACCTCCTGTAAAACATTATTTTTAATGCTAATTTCTTACAATAACCGGGTGATTAAATATGATGATCGGATTTTAAATAGAAAATTATGGTTATACAAACGAATGTGGAGGTGGATAATTCAATATACAGAATACTATTAAAAACATTATATAATGGTACCTAATTCTATTGTAGAAGGGGGATATGATTATATGTTAAAGTTGGATATAAGCAACATAGAAAAAAAGTTTGAATCAGTTCAAGCTATATCAGAGTTTTCCACTACAATTCATGGAGGACAGATAGTAGGGTTAGTGGGTCCAAATGGGGCAGGAAAAAGCACATTACTTAAAATTATTGCCGGTTTCTTAGAAGTTACCCAAGGATCAGTTAATATATATAAAGCAGACGATCCCTATAGTAAAAGTTCTGTGTCTTATATGCCTGAACGCCCTGACTTATTTCCAGTACTTAATGTATGGGAACATTTTAAGTTTATGGGAATTGCTTATAATATTTCTGACTGGGAAATTAGAGCAAAATCCTTAATTGAAAGGTTTAGTTTATATGATAAGGAAACAGCTTTTGCTGGCGAATTATCAAAAGGAATGAAGCAAAAGTTAATGTTATCCTTATCCCTATTGCGTGAGCCTGAAATTATTTTATTAGATGAGCCTTTTTCAGGACTTGATCCACATTCTACATATCAACTAAGAGAATTAATTTCACAACTGAAATCAGACAATAGAATTATTTTTGTTTCAAGTCATAGTTTAAATGATTTATATAGGTTATCTGATAAAATTTTAATAATTAATCGTGGACAATTAATTAGAGATCAAAGTAAGGAAAGCATAATGGCTGAACTTAAAAAGAAAGATTATTTATCAATCGAGGATCTCTTCTTGGAGGTAACTGATTATGAGTGCCGTTAAAGCGTTACTATATTTGGAAAAAAGAAGTATAATTAATCGTATTAAAGAAGCTAAAAAATTTAAACTTCAAGTATTAGGAATGCTGTTGTTTGGAATAGCTGTTATTTTTTCTTTTGTTAGTTCAAACTATTCGCATTCTACTGATATTTCTGAATGGTTTGTGATTTATAGCGAGGAACTAATATATTTGTTAATTATAATAACTATTGGACTAAATATCGCTATTGGAAGTAAGCGAATTCCGTTACAGGTCCCGTATGCTAGCAATCAATTGATTTTTGAAATCACCTCTTCTACCAAAATTATTATTGGATACTTTTTTGGAAAGCAGTTATTGTTTAATGTTATAACAACACTTGTCGCTACATATGCTCTGATTATTTTTTTAACGGATGGAATTTTAACTACTGGGATGGTAATAACATGGCTTGGGCTGTTACTATTAAATATTTGGAGCCAAAGTCTTGCTTTACTAACCTATGGAATCAAAAAAAGGTTTAATATTAACATAGAACTGATTTTTATAATAATTGGAGTTTCTATAGGTTCCTATGTTTTAACTAAACTTATTATAGATGGTCCTACTAGTTTGATTGAAACATGGGGAGAACTAATCAATAATTTTCTTTGGCCTTTGGAATGGCTATTCAACTTGATAAGTTTTGGTTTCTTCACAAGACTAGACTTACCTTATATTGATATACTTCTAGGCATCATTCTCATAGGTTTGACAATTGTACTTGCTTTTAAATGTTTACCAAATTCTAGGGAACCTATTATAACAGCAATGTTATCTTCTCAACGTATTTCAGAATCTACCAATGATGAAATGGATATTCAGGAGGCTTTGATGACTATATCACGACCGAATCCAGGACAGTTGATTTCCAGGTTAAATATTGGAACTGGTTTTTTAAGTGCTATTGTCTGGAAAGATTTAATATATTGGGAGCGGTTAAAACTAAATGAACTGAAATTAGTTTTAATTGCTGTGACTGTTGTTAGTGGTGGATTAGGGTGGATCGTAGCTTATTTTAATCTATCTATGTGGCTAATATTATTACCTATCATTTATAGTAGTTGGAATGGAGGAAAGGCTGCTATAGAATTGAAGCGCTTATTAATTTACCAACTACCGACAAAAGGATGGAAGAAAATTCTATCAGTAAGTATTTTCCCTATTATTGAAAACATATTAAATCACATAATAGCGATAATTGTTTTCGGGACTTTTGTGTTTTTGGGATCAGGGAACTTAGAGTTTCAAAAATTGTTCAGCATTTTAATAGTGGGGATTGGTATGAACATTTTACTGACAATTCTTGGGTTAATTGTTAACTTAGCTACTATTGACTTAATTGGTTTTTATAGAAAAATCATTCAATTACTAATTATGGCTTTACACTTCACAACCATTATTGCAATAGCTAATTTAGTATTATGGAATCCTTTAGTGATTAATTTGTTGATCGGTTTAATATTACTTTATTCTTTTGTTTTTCTTATATTCACTAGTAAGTGGTGTTTAAAACTGTAAATAATTAAAACTAGAAATTAATAAGATATATACTATAAACTCTAACTACAAATATTTACTAACATTATAACTATATTAAAAAAGGATCAAGAAAAACACCGCCATTTTAGGCGGTGTTAATCATTTTCATCCAAGTCACTGTTTTCTAGATCAATAGAAGTTGATTCATGCTTTTGAACTCCCGTATTGGTATCAATCTCATAATTATCCTTATAAATCAACTCCGAAATTGGAACTATTTCATATCCTTCTTCTTCGCCTTCCCCGATTAACTGTTCCAAGATTGTGTCCAGGGCTTCGGGTGTGTAAGTAGCATTATTGTGGAATAGGATTATATCTCCGGCTCCCACATCATCCATAACTTTCTTTTCGATATAATCGGCATCTGGTGCCTGCCAATCCATCGAATCAAGACTCCATTGAATAGGATAATAGTTCATTTCTTCTAGTGTATCAATTAAAAGATTATTGTAATCGCCAAAAGGTGCCCTGAACAGTTCTGGCTCATGACCTGTGAGATCTACTATTTGATGATGAACCCTTTCCACTTCGTGTTCTATCTGTTCCTTTTCCAGGTTAGTCATATGAGGATGAGTTAAGCTGTGATTTTCTAATTCGTGGCCCCTTTCTACAATTTCTTTTCCCATCTCGGGGTAATTCTCTAACCAGAATCCTGTTACAAAGAAAGTTGTAGTGATATTATAATCATCTAAAATGTCCAGTATGTCATGTGTTCTTTCTGCACCCCAGGCTGCATGAACTTTATTACACAGTAATAGTAAAAGTTAATGAAGAATAGTTGAATGTAATTAACACAGTGCCCACAAGAAATTTTCTGGAAAATCTTAAAGAGATATTGTTTTAAATTATTTTTTTATTTGCTATGTTACAGAATAAAAACAGCCAGCGGTAAAGTACCGAAGGCTGTTAATAATTATAATAAACATATAGCTTTTTCGTCTGTTTTAGGAGATTAATAAAAAAACATTTCATTTAAAACATCGGGATCGTCTATTTCAATATAAGAAGGTGTTATATCTTCGTATACGTGATATAACACGTGAGGACGTTGTTCGTGCCATCTAAATGGCTTAATTGCATGATAATGATTTGGGCTACTATTATTCATATAACGAGGTGTTCTTCTTAATTTAGGAATTATTTCTTCATAACCGATTTGTTCCATTTTTTCATAGGGGAAATAGTACTCAATTGTTCTTTTGCAATCAACTTTTTCCGTTGATAAATGTTCATTGTCTATAATTTCTAAGTGTGATATTTTATTGAATTTATGAGCATAAAGTGATATGTCCCAAAATCCAACATCATTTTCTTCTATTATTTTTTCTTGTTCTTCATTACTTTTGGATTCTAGATATACATGAACAGGTACTTTATATGGTCTTTCATCTGCAGGTACATCAAACTTATTATCTTCATCAGAAGTTTTAATAATTATATATCCTGCTATTGTTTTAAGAGACATAGTATTATCCTTACTTATAAAATTCATTAAATCAGGAGTGGTCATAAAATTAACTTGTGATTTTTCATCTGAAAAATGTTCTTTTAATTTCCAAGTTATTGTTGAACTATCACCTAATAGTTCAAATGACCTTGAACGAAAATCAAAAATTGAACTATTTTTTAGATATTCTTTAGTTTTAGTGATTTCTTCTACGTATTGCTTATTTTCCTCACGTTTTATTTTATCCGCATCGAATTCATCAGGTAAATAATTTCTAAAATGTTGATATTCTTCATAATCAATTCCAGGTGTTACTGTATCATACTTGGTTTGAGGTAGGCGTAACTCTAGGTCTAATAAATCCATTATAAATAAGTTCTTTTTTATTTCTTCTTCATTAGGAGCATATTTAGCACCATAATCATGAGCTTTTAGATGATAATTTATCCAATACTCTCTATTATTGTGAATATTATCATTAAATTCAATACTTGTATCAAGTCCTTTGTATTCATCTTTTGTTGCTAATTCTAGCACGTCATAATCACTATATTTTTCTGCTTTTTCTTCTGCAATCTTATTAATTTCTTTGATTGTTAGATAATCATCATCACTGTCAGCTTCGCTAGTTTCTTCGATGGGTATAACAAGTCCAGTAATCAGTAGTAATAAAATAAAACCTAAAAGAATCAAAGGTTTTTTATACATGTCGTACATAATATCTCCTCCAGTGTTTTTACTAGTTCTAATTAGAAGGTTCGATTTTTACGGTTAAATTCCTGCAAATTATGTTATATAATCTTTTTTTTACCAAAATTAGCAGGTAAAAAAAAGATTTATGTAGTACTGTGATTATTATAAGCTTTTATTATTAAATGTCGATTTTTTTAAATCTTATTATTAGAGGGAGGTTATCGTATGGACAAAAAGGTTATTATTGGTTTGATATTGATTGTAGCAGCGGTTGTAATGGCTTTTACGGGCAACTCTTATCATAGTAGCGGCTACGAAACATACCTACTTAAAGACATGGAAGAAGGAGAATCAATGATGCGAATGGGTAATATCCTGCAGTACACAGGCTACGGTATAGGAGCTGTCGGTGTAGCGTTATTAATAGCAGGTTTTGTAGGTGTACAACTGCCTGTGAATAAAGGTTCTAAAAAAGAAGAAAGGACTGAAGAAGTGGCTGAAGTTTCAAAGTCAGAGCCATCTACTAACCAGCCTGACAGTGGACAAGAAGAAAAGACGACACCCATAAAGCAAAATGTCACAGAGTCACAAGAAAAAGCACGAAAAATGCTAGATTATACAAAAAGCTCAGCGAGTACTTATTTTAATTTTGTTAAAAGTTTCTTAAAAGATCCCTATATTTACTTAAACGATCAGGATTTAAGTTTTAAAAAAGAAGGACTCATCACTTTAGCCTCAGTCGTTGTCGTCACGATGTTATATAGGATGAGTGATTTAGTTTTTACCCCTCGTTCTCCAGAATTCACACAAATATTCACTTCAATGATCGGAGAAGGCTTTACTTTAGCTATATCAATTGGACTATTATTATTTATAGGAAAGGCTATTCTTGAAAAGTGGGAGTACAAGCAGATATCCCTGGATTATATGATAGAAAAAATTGGCCTTGTATTTATTCCAGTATTAGTACTTATGGGTGCTGCATTAGTGTTGAACCCCTTTGGCATAGGGTTAGATAGTTATCTTTTTAGACTGGCAAACATATTACAGTTTATAGGTATATTTTATCTAGGTATAGTTGAATTACATAAGGAAAAGATCTATACGCCTTTATCATTAGTTGTAGTTTATTTCTTAGTATTTAATATTTTGGGATCAATTGTATAAAGCGAAAATTAATAGATTAAGGGGGATAATATGTTGTTAAAATGGGAGAATTTGAATTTACCTAAACTCAAAACTAGTGCGATTGCTTTGGCACTTATAGGGTTTATGTCATTTATAATTACAGGCTGCTCTGGTGACGAAGAAGTAGGAGATATCATAGTCCCAGAAGATTATGAAACCATTCAAGAAGCCATTGATGCTTCTGAAGACGGCGAGATTATTATGGTTGAGCCAGGTACATATGAGGAGACTATAGACTTTAAAGGAAAAGATATTACGCTTATGAGCACAGATCCCCATGATGAAGAGGTTGTGAGTGAAACAATCATCGATGGCGGGGGAGATGGATCGGTGGTAACTTTTCAAAGTGGGGAGAGTAAAGATGCACAAATTCGTGGTTTTACTATTACAGGAGGCACTGGAACAGAAATTGAGCTAAAACTCATTCCAGATTCTGATGAAGTGGCAGAAAGCTGGATTTTGGGTGGTGGTGTCTTAATTGACGATGATAGTTCTGCTGCCATAAAACACAATAAAATCCATGATAATTATGCTACGTATGGTGGAGCAATTACTGTTTCAAATGAGTCAGATGCCGTTGTAGAGGATAATATGATTAAAGATAATAAAACTGAGTTTGATGCAAGTGCAATTCAAGTGGTGAAAGAGTCGGACATAAAAATTAGTGATAATGTGATATCTAATAACATTTCAGAAGATGGAGTTAGTACAATTAGTGCTTATAGTCATTCTGAAGCATTAATCGATAATAATAATATTAAAGACAATTCGACAAAATTAGGTGTGACTATTTTAGCTAATTATAAATCTGAACTTCAAGTAAAGGATAACATTATTGAAAACAATTTTGCAGAAGTTTCTGATGTAGATAGTAGGTTAGAGGGTATGCGTCAAATTGGATATTCACAACCAAGTGGGAGTGTTCTTATTAACTCCTCAACAGCTACAATAAAAAGCAACGTGATTAGTGATGAAGATGAAATGACTGGTATCTCAATTAAAAGTGATCAAGTACCTGTAGTAACGGAAAAAGGGGAAGTTGAGTCAGAGTTTAAGATTCCAGAAGTATTAGTGAAAGAAAATGAAATTACGAAAAATTGGGTTTCAGGAATTTATACACTTGATGCTGAAGTAGACATTATTAACAATTTAATCCATAATAATAATAGTTTTGGTATAAGTTCATTAGACAACACCACAATAAATATCACTGATAATGAGATTGTAGATAATCGAGGGAGCGGAGTGTATGATTTCAGATCAAAAGAAGGAGTTTTAAAAAATAATAAAATAAAAAGAAATGTTGCTAGAGAAATTGAAGAACTTGGTTTTGATGAACCAGATGGTGGTGGTGTTTTAATTATGCATGGTGGTTATGAATGGAAAATAATAGGTAATGATATTGTTGGTAACGAAGCTGAAGGCTTTGGAGGAGGAATAGCGTTAACTAATTCGGCGACTTATGAAGATCATATTATTGAAGATAATCACATTGTTGACAATAAAGCACAAATTGATGGCGGAGGAATTTTTTCATTAGAAATGGGAGACAAAGACATTTTTTTAGGCGATAATGAAATTGAAAGTAATGTTCCAAACGACATAGCTGAATCTCAATAAAAATTTTTAGATCTAGTCATGTGATAGATGTTCATGTTGCCAAGGACTTTTTGTAGTCAATCTTGAAAATTATAAAAAAAGGGGGGCAGTAAAGGTAGAAAGAAGTACAGTTTAAACTAAATCAGTTAGGAGGTATAAAATTGTATCAATCTATTCAGGTTAAAAATCCAGGTGTAGCAGCTGTTTTGAGTTTTCTATGGGCAGGTTTGGGGCAGATCTATAATGGCCAGATAGGTAAAGGAATTGCTATTATGATAGTTCAGGTAATAAATGCATTTTTAATATTTGTAATGATTGGATTTATTACATACCCTATTGTTTGGATTTGGATGATTTATGATGCCTATAAAACGGCAGAAAGAATTAATAAAGAACAGCAGGAATATTATTCAACACAATTTCAAGGTCAATCACCTGGTCAAGGAGTTCAGCAAAGTACATTAGATACTGATAGCAATGAACAGCAAGAATAGAGTAAAAAAACATTGGATTTGAAAAACTGAATCTATTTTAATTTGATAATTGATTAAGTTAGTCTAAAGTGTCAAAAAAAGGGAGCTGTCTCTGAAGTAACTTTTGGGGAAGTCTCTCTTTTTCTATTGTCATAAAAATAAAAAAGGAGTTATTTTAGATGATCCCTTAAATGAGTGAAAAATTTCAAGAAGGAGTTTTTTTGTGATATTGATCTGTTTAGAGTGATGTATCAATGTTAATTGTGTAATGAATAAGTATGTAAGATGCTATTGTCCCCTAATAAAAAAACGGTAAAAAATTCTGGAATAATCTGCAAGGTAAAATTAGGACACGATAGTATAAATCCACCCCTTTAGGTGATGCTAAGTAACGCAGTTGATCTTTGGTGATCATGAAATTTTACTACTGGGGGTGGATTTTTTTATTAATAAGTGAGTCCAAAAAGTGTTGATAAATGTGTGAATAAATAAGCATTATTAATGTGAACTTGAGGATAAGTGGTAATTATTATTTTCATGTTCTGATGGTGTCTTCTTGAGTTAGTATTTAGTACGTCTTAATAAATCTCTTCTCCCCTGACACATCAGCTTTTACAGACTATGCTAGATCCTTTCTGATCCTCGTATAAACCCGCATTTTTGGTCGTGTTACCATCAAAATTTTAAGGTGGTCACCTCTAATTCACCACTCTTTCAGGAACATAAGAGACCCATTAAGCCTACTTAAGTTGTTCCCTAATCACTCTCAAGTGACTTAGCAACTAAGCCCCAATCCCGAATAAAATAATCTCACATATCCCCCAAATTCTAATAAAACATCACCGATATATTCCAAAAATTATCTTTCTATTCTCACCCAAAAAATGATTAAGCAACATCACCTAAAACATACCAAATAACCTAAAATTTAACTCCTGATTTTCCACTTTTATTATTCAAAATTCGCTTTGAGCTGGAAATTTTATGGAACTTTTTAGAATATATAGGAATAATTTTACTGCTCATTTTCCACTTTTATTATTAAGGAAAATTTTGGGATACCTTGGGAATGGGGGTTTTGGGAGTTGGTATTTTCCACTTTTATTCTTATGTAACAAGGAGAGGGTGAAAATTTTAAATATTATTTTTTTGATTGGCTATGTTACAAAATAAAAACAGCCAGAGGTTAGGCTACCAAAGGCTGTTAATGAGTATCAATATATTCAGGGTTGATTTTTTAAAATTAATAAAAGAATAAACTGTTAATTTTATCAGGGTCATCAATTGGTATACGATGATCGTCTTGAATCGTTCTAAATATACTTACAATCCTAGCAGGGCTTTGTTCATGCCATCTAGCAGGTAACATTTCATCTCCGTATATACTTCTATTTCTATATTGTGGATGTGCACGCATTTTATAAAAGAATTCTTCCCTGTAATATTCATTTTCTTCCATTGTTTCTTCTGGAAAATAATATTCTAGAGTTCTTTCAGAATCTACTTCTTTTATAGGTAAATTGTCATCTTCTATAATTTCAAAATGTATAATTTCATTTATTTTGTGTCCTATTTTATGAGCTTCGCCAAATTTTAAATCCTTTTCTTCCATTTTTTCAAATTGCTTATCTCTAGGTATGGGTTCTATATATAAATATATAGGTACTTTATAAGCATTTTCATCGGCAGGTATATCAAATTGGTTGTCTTCATCTGCTGTTTTAATAATTAAAAAACCTATCATGCTGGTTAAATCTGATGATCCTGAAGCATTTTCTATAAAATTGATTAAATCAGGAGAGGAGACAAATTCTGCTTGTGTTTTATCATCGTTAAATTTGTGATAAACACTATCATTAAAATCATTAAAAGTCATGTTTAATTCTATGAACCTAGAATCAATATCATTATTTTCATTACTAGCATATAAAAATTCAGTACTAGGATTTATTAGTCTATCACTTAATTCTTCACCATCATTGTATTGTAGCTTATCTTTTTTGAAATCATCTGGTAGATTGTTTTTGAGATGTTGAAATTCTTCATAATCTATTCCTGGAACTACAGTGTCATATTCTGGTTGAGGTAACTTTGTTTGTAAGTTTAATAAGTCCATAATAAATAAATTTTTACGCATTGTTTCATCATCAGGTACATATTTTGCTCCATAATCTCTTGCTCTTAATAATTGCTTGTAAAGATATTCTCTGTTATTAAATTGTTCATCATAAGCTCTTGTTTCAAGGTTTGTTTCTAGTCCCTTATAGTCATCTTTTCTAGTTAGTTCTAATAAATCATAATTACTATATTCTTCTGCTTTTTCTTCTGCAATCTCGTTTATTTCTTCGATTGTTAGGAACTTTTCCTTCCCACCTTTTTCATCAGAAGTATCTCCTTGATTATGGCTATCACTAGCATGTTGCTCCTCACTATCAGCTTCGCTTTTTTCTTCATCGGGTATAACAAGTCCAGTAATCAGTAGTAATAAAATAAAACCTAAAAGAATCAAAGGTTTTTTATATATGTCTTGCATAATATCTCCTCCAGTGGTTTTTACTAGTTCTAATTAGAAGGTTCAATTTTTTCGTCTAAATTCCTGCAAATTATGTTATACAATGTACTTTTTACCAAAATTAGCAGGAGAAAAAAAGATTTATGTAGTACTGTGATTATTATAAACTTTTATTATTAAATGTCACAAACCTTTCTGTTTAGAATTTGCTCCTTAACTTGAGTGAGAAAATTTTAGCAAGAAGGTTTTTTGTTGTATTGTTTGGGTTTAGTCAAACCCCAAATGATTAATTTAGTTTGCTTTAGCTATTAGTATAATCGGTATAATAAACTAGGTAATATGATTTGAATTGCAATACTCGCTACCCTGTGTCAAAATAAAATCGTTGATTCTTTAGTGGGAAGGAAGTGTGAATATGCTAAAGAAGCTCATAAGAATCTTTTTAAGTACTGGTATTCCTTTTGGTATACTCATGGGAATTTTCACTTCACTGAGACATGGAATGTCAGGTGTTGTATCAGGCTTGTTAGCAGGAGCAATATTCGGTGGTTTTATGGCAGGAGTGCTTGGGTATTTACACAACAGATCAGTCAAACAAAAAACTATTAATAGATCAGAAAGTGATTATGATGTTAAGCAATCCAAAGAAATTGAGCTGCCAGTATCTTATGAAAAAGCTTATGATCTCTGCATAGAATCGCTAGATAAATTAAATAAAGCGGAAATAGAAAATAAAGACCATTCTCAAGGAGTTATTACCGCCAAGACAGGTAAAACGTGGGATACCTGGGGAGACACAGTGTCTTTTGTATTAACAGATAAAAGTGACAATGTTACAAATGTTTTAGTTTCTAGTGAACCTACACATTATCAGGTTGTTGATTACGGAAAAAATTTAGAGAATGTAAATACTATTATAGCTTATTTAAAAGAACGGGGCGTCTAAGTAATAAAATCATAGACTTGATATTATAGATGGCAGTTTTCTCATCATAGAGAACTGCTATTTTATTTGAAAAACTTGTACTTTGCTGCCTGCTTGTTTCACTGATTAAACGAGAAATTAGATATTTAATTTTGGAATTAAATTGGAAAGTGTACGATTTTTCTATTTTAAAATCTATCCAGGTGCACTATAATATAGTTAGTTTACATAAAATAGTGGATGCTTTGTGCATGAATTAAACTTGAATAAAGAATCATATCGTATTTTATAACTTACTTTTAATTGGTTATTAACTACTTAATAACGCCTTTCACTGTATCAATTCAGTTACTAACCAGTTACTAACCCCTTAATAACTTCGGGAGGTGGTCTATAATGATTGTTGCCGTCGATGCGGGGAACTATGAGACGAAAGTAGTTAACTCCCACGGCAAGTACAGCTTTTACAGTGACATTGGAGAATACCGTGAACGAAAATTAAACCAAAAACACGGATCCGACGACATGGAGTGGGAATATCAAGGAGAACGAGGGTTTGCAGGTAGCTTAGCTAAATTTGAAAGTGAATACGGCGGAAGTATGATGGGTGACAGCAAATATCATAGGGACGGATTACTTCGGGTGTTATTAGCTCTCCATCAGTACTGTGATGATAATAATTTCAAAATCGTAGTTGGACAACCCATCTCAAGCCATACGCAAGCAGAAAAACAAAGAATTAAGGAAATGCTCGAAGGTGATCACATACTGACTGTTAACGGTGTGAAGAAAACGATCAGGATACTTAACTGCCAGGTAGCAGCTGAGGGTGCTTCTGCTTTTTGGATTCATCCCCAGGGTGGTTGTGTAAGAATGCTAGATATTGGTTCAGGAACGATAAATGCTGCCACAATACTGGACAGGCGATATGTTGATAAGGACAGTTTTACAATTAATTTTGGTGCCAACAGCAATTTAACCAACGACGTAAAAGAAATGGCCAACGCTATCATAAGGAAAAGCCATAAGTGGAATAAGGATGATCGGGTTTGGCTTATTGGAGGTATTGCTGAAGAGATTGAACCCTACTTGACTGGTCATTTTAAGAATCTTAAAGTCTTAAAACCAAACGGTCTACATAGCAAATGGGCTAATGTGCTGGGATACTATGCTCTGGCGAGTGGTCTATATGAGTAAAAAGATAAAAATCAGAAGTGTAGCTTTCAACCTTAATGACCCCGATCAGGCAAAGATGTTTGAACATGCGAGCAAAAGAACAAACTTTAGCAGTTACATTAAACGATTAATCCAGCGAGATATTGAGGGTGGGATACATCAGAATGAAGAGGACGTTAAACCAGAGGAGATGTCCATTGACGATGAAGATAAAAAGTTTATGAAAGACTTTATATAATGATTGGAACCTTAAGGAGGTGACATTGTGACTCGTGAGAAGGGTAAAGTTATAGAGTTTCCTATTTCTAGAGTGACAAACCAAGAAGATCTACATCATGAAGAGGAACTAGAAGATGAAATCTATGAAGACGATGAACCCGACGAAGGCGTGAGCAGTGAGGTCATCGAATACGAAGTGATTGAAGAACCGCCTAAATTGCATCATAAGAATAATTTGAAATTCCAGGATATGTTGTTACATAAGATAAGAGCTCACAGGAAAAAAAGTAATTTGGAATTAAGCAGAGAAGAAAAAATCAGACAGGTTGCTTACATTTTCGAAAATGAATTCTATTACTTGGGGTCAGCGTTTTCAGTAGAGCTATCATTAATTAACTGTAGACAGACAGGGTTGAAGATTTTATTGTTACTTGAAAGAGAACACAAGAGAATGTATGGACGATCTTTAATTAATAATTCATCGGTGGATGACTTGAAGAGTTCGGTTAAAGATTTTGTTTTTGGGTATATAGCTTGTCAAAAAGATAGGAAAGAACCTACACATGTGCCTTTTTAGGTTGAAACAATACTTTTTAGTACTGTGACTGAAATCAGGGGAGAGGGTTGGGAGTTAATCTCCTCTGATTTTTTATGTTGTTGTAAATGATGATAGGTTGGTTTATAAAATTTCATTTTATTTTGTTATTTGCCGTGATTAGACAAAGTTCGTCAAAGGAAGTTAAAAGGTAAAAGTCGAAATACTAATATTAAGAACTAGTTAATAACTTTGCTGGTACAAGACTATAAAGGAGAAGGGATTACATTATTGGAGGATATGGTATGAGTGCAAAAGAAACTATGGACATTATTTTTCAGATTTTAGAGCGTTTAGAGAAAGCTATGGATGAAGAACAATTTAATTGGGAAAAAGAAATCAGCCATGAAGCACTAGATATTTCAGAAACTAGATGGACTTTAATTATAGAGATGATGGAAGAAAATAACTTAATAAAAGGGTTAAATATTGACAGAGGAGCTAAAGGTGACATTAGTATATCTATCCACAGTCCCAGAATTAGACTTCAAGGACTGAATTTTTTGATTGAAAATTCACAGACAGCTAAGGTAATAAATGCTGCCAAATTACTCAAAGATACTGTTCCAGGTCTTTAATATATGGGGTATTAGCCCTTATAGAATCTAATAGCTAATATTAGCTCATAACTATCATCGATAGTTTTGGAGGTCTAACATGAGTCAAATTAAAATGCTAGACAATAAAAGAAATGGCAAAGTAGGAGAAGAACTAAAGAAAAATATCAAAAAAGGATCAAAGCTATCTGTCATTTCTGCTTATTTTACAATTTATGCTTTTAAAGAACTTTATAACGAGCTTAAAAAGGTCGATGAAATGCGGTTTATTTTTACAGAACCGAGCTTTACAAAGGATAAACAGGAAGAAATCAAAAGACAGTATTTTATTGATAGATCGACAGAAAGCAAATTATCAGGTAATGAGTTTGAAATAAAAAAGAGAAATGAATTAAACCAAGCTTACATAGCTAAAGAGTGTGCAGAATGGATAAAAAATAAAGCAGAAATGAAATCTTTAAAAGAAAAAAACCCAGCTCATCAAAGGTTGATCTTTCTTGAGAACCCTGATGATAACCTATCAATAAATGGTACGGTTGATTTTACTGCAGATGGTCTCGGTTTTTCTACTTCTAATAGAAATGACATGAACACATGCATAAATGGTCAGGAAGAAACCTTACACTTTTTACAGCAATTTGATGAACTATGGAATGATGAGTCCCAGGTCGAAGACGTGAAGGATAAAGTTTTAGAGCAGATGCAGGTGATTTACAAAGAGAATACTCCTGAATTCATTTACTTTGTTACACTATACAATATATTCTATGAGTATTTGGATGAGCTTACCGAAGAAAATATTGTAAAAACACAAACTGGCATTAAAAATTCCTCTGTATGGAATAAACTATATAAATTTCAAAGAGACGGTGTGGTTGGTGCTATTGACAAGTTAGAAAAATATAACGGTTGTATAATAGCAGATTCTGTAGGTCTAGGAAAAACTTTTTCTGCCCTGGCAATTATTAAGTACTATGAGCTAAGAAACGATAGAGTGCTGGTGCTTGCTCCTAAAAAGCTCAGAGAGAATTGGACCATTTATACTCAAAACGATACAAGGAATCTATTAGTTAAAGATCGCTTTAACTATGATGTGCTAAACCATACCGATTTAAGTAGGTACAACGGATATTCAGGCGAAATCAACTTAGAGACCGTTAATTGGAGCAATTATGATCTGATAGTTATTGATGAATCTCATAATTTTAGAAACAGTAACCCAAGAAAAGACAAACCATCTAGATATTCTAGACTACTTAACGAAGTGATCAAATCAGGTGTCAAAACTAAAATTTTAATGCTATCTGCAACACCAGTTAATAACAGGATGAATGATTTAAAAAATCAAATTGCATTTATAACAGAAGGCGAAGATACCGCTTTTAAGTCAGCAGGGATAAACAGTGTTGAGCAAACCTTAAGAAAAGCTCAATTAGTATTTAATAAATGGCAAGAACTCCCCTCTAGCGAACGAACAGTAGACAAGTTTGTTGAGATGATGAATACAGGTTATTTTAAATTACTTGACACTATAACAATTGCTAGGTCTAGAAAACACATTGAGAAGTATTACGATATTAATGAGATGGGCAAATTCCCTGTAAGAGAAAAACCCAAAAACATTTATTCAGAAATTGATACGGCTGATGAGTTTCCTGAGCTACAATATGTAAATAAAAAGATCAGAAATCTTAATTTAAGTGCCTATTCACCGTTGAAATACGTCTTACCTGAAAAAAGAGAAGAGTATAGTGCAAAATACGATATGGAAGTTAAAGACGGGAAGTCTATTTTTAAACAGGCAGACCGTGAACAAGCTTTAGTTAACCTAATGAGGGTTAATATCCTCAAAAGAATGGAAAGTTCCATTAATTCATTTGGTTTGACGGTATCAAAGTTGTTACAACAAATTGACAATATACTTGAGAAAATAGAGCGAAATAACTTTGACTATGAAGAAGATTTGAGTATAGAGGATATTGAAGTAGATGATGATGCCTATGAAGATCTACTTATAGGAAGTAAAATCAAAGTTTTGCTGCAAGATCTGGATTTGATTAGGCTAAAAGAAGACTTAGAAGATGATAAATCAATACTTGAGGAACTATTAATAGAAGCTTTTAAGATCAATGAAGAACGTGATGCCAAACTAAACGAACTAAAAGAAGTCATCTCTAATAAAATTTCAAAACCAATTAATAAAGGAAATAAAAAGGTGGTAATCTTTACTGCCTTTGCGGATACTGCAGAATATTTATATGAAAAAATATCTAGTTGGGCAAGAGATGAATTTGGTATTCATTCTGCCCTGGTAACAGGAACTGGATCAAACCAAACAACGCTTAAGAAAATAAAGAGAAAAGATTTAAATGCTATCCTTACTAACTTTTCCCCTCGATCAAAAGAAAGGGATTCCGTTTATCCCCATATCAAAGAAGACATAGATATTCTGATTGCAACAGACTGTATATCAGAAGGGCAAAACTTGCAGGACTGTGATTTTTTAATCAATTATGATATACATTGGAACCCTGTAAGGATTATTCAGAGATTTGGTAGAATAGACCGTTTAGGGTCAACGAATGAATCTATTCAACTTGTTAATTTTTGGCCTAACCTTGATTTAGACGAATATATCAACCTAGAAGCACGAGTATCAGGAAGGATGGTATTATTAGATATTTCTGCTACAGGGGAAGAGAATGTAATAAATACTGATGATAAGGACAAGATGAATGACCTTGAATATAGGAAAAAACAGCTTCAACAGTTAAAAGAAGAAGTCATTGACCTTGAGGAGATTTCAGGAGGTATTTCAATAACGGACCTTACTTTTAATGATTTTAAAATGGATTTAATGGAATATATGAAAAATAATAGAGCTAAATTAAGTAAAGCTCCCTTAGGCATGTATGCTATAGCTGATAACAGTGAGTTGGACGAAGAAGCTAAACCTGGTGTGATTTTTACACTTAGGCAGGTCTACAATTCAGCTAAACCAGAAGAAAACAACCCTCTATACCCATATTATATGGTTTATGTATTAGAAGATGGTTCAGTTAAATACACTTATATTCACACCAAGAAGGTATTAGACATTTATAGAAAACTGTGCAAAGGGAAAAATGAAGTGATCCATGACCTGGTGGGAGCGTTTAACGAGGAAACTAAAGACGGAAAATATATGGATCAGTATTCGGAGCTATTAGAAAAAGCAATTAACAGTATTATAGGTAAAACCCAAGAAAAAGGTGTCGCTTCTTTATTTAGCAAGGGTGGGACAACTCTTCAACAGAACTTATTTTCAGGCATTGAAGACTTTGAATTAATATCATTTTTGATAATTAAGTAGGTGAAATAATGAAGGAGATATTATCTGAAAATATGAAAGTTCCTGATTCGTGCGAAGTTAACAAGCCAATATATAAGAAACTATTTTACGAAAATGCTTATTTAGGGAAAAAAGATCAGGAATTATTATCTAAAAACATAGAAAAGATAACCTGGCTCTATTCATTTAAGCCTGACACAATAAATATTTTACCGTATAATGATAAAGAAAGAGAATATGAAGAAATTGCTGTGATTGAAGTACTCCTAAGAGAACAGAGCCATATAAAGCGGATTGCTGAAATCATTCAATTAACAATACCTTATCCATTGATTATTATCTTTAATTATGGCCAAAAGATACTTTTCAATGTAGCTCATAAAAGAGTGAATATGTCTGATGAGAGCCGAAATACTTATGAAGAGTTGATATTTACTGATTGGGTTGACTTAGCAAGTCTAAATAAAAATGACAAGAAATTCATTAAGAGCCTTGATATAACAAAGTTCTCATTTACTAACTTTTATTGGTTCTATTCTGATTTTGTTGATAGGATAAACATTTTCAATGTTTCATTATATGCTGATGAATATTTACTAGAACATGATGCTAATGATCTCAAGCAAATTCATGATGAGATTAAGGATCTAGAGCAAAGGATATCTCAGCTCCAGAGTGACTTAAAAAAAGAAGATCATTTTAATAAGAAGGTGAAAATGAATGTAGAGATAAAAAAGTTAAAAGAAGAGAAGAAAAACTTAATTGATAAGCTAAACAGCTAAATCTGACAAAAGTATGGGAGGGTAACTGCAATGAAAAAATTTAACGGTGAAAGTAAAGACATAGTAGCTGAAAATATTTCTAAACTCAAGGAACTTTTTCCTGAAGTGGAAAGTGAGGGTAAAATAGATTTTGAAAGGTTGCAAGAAATATTAGGGGAGTATATTGAAGACAAAGAAGAAAAATATAGATTCGAATGGAACGGTAAATCTAAAGCTATTAAATTATCACAAACGCCTTCTACTGGAACACTTAGGCCCTGCAAAGAAGAAAGTAAAAATTGGGATGAAACTGAAAATCTGTTTATTGAAGGAGATAATCTTGAAGTATTAAAGTTGCTTCAGAAGACTTATCACAGTAGTATTAAGATGATTTATATAGACCCACCTTACAATACAGGTGGAGACTTTGTTTATGAAGATGATTTTCAAGATAACTTAAATAATTATCTTAAAATAACAGGTCAAATTAATGAAGAAGGAAAGAAAAATAGTACTAATACAGAAAATGGTGGAAGATTTCATACTAAATGGTTGAATATGATGTATCCAAGGCTGAAATTAGCAAGAAACTTACTTAACGATCAAGGAGTAATATTTATTTCCATTGACGATAACGAATCAGGTAACCTATGGAAAGTGTGTAATGAGATCTTTGGCGAGACAAACTTTGTTGCTGAAATAACTGTCATAGTAAAAACAGAAGGACGTAGGTATGGTTTTTTTGCAAAATCACATGAGAAAATCTATGTTTATGCTAAGAACATTGATAACTTAGCTCTAAATGAGATTGATATCAAAGGTAAAAAATTTACTTATAGAGATGAATTTGGAGGCTTTAACATTAAAGAACTGAGAAATCAAAACACTAGAGCTTTTAATTCTAGTAACAGACCAAATTTAAGATATCCATTCTATGTTAATACTGATAATGTAGATGAGAATGGATTTATGGAAGTAAGTGTTGACTATCAAGAAGGATGGGAAGAGGTTTATCCAATGATAACCAATGGTTTGAAAAGTGTTTGGAGATGGGGGAAGGAATCTGCTAGGCAGCAAGAAAATAAAAATTTAGTAGCAAGAAGAGGTCGTGATGGTATAATCCGAATATATCAGAAATATCGCAAATTAACTGAAATACCCAAAACAGTATGGAAAGATAAGGAGATAATTTCTATTAAAGGAACAAAAGAGGTACAAGAATTATTAGGAAGTGGAATTTTTGATTTTCCCAAGCCTGTTAAGTTATTGTCAGATATTATTACCATAGCAACTGATCAAGATTCTATTATATTAGACTTTTTTTCAGGGGCCGCTACTACTGCTCACGCTACAATCAAAAAAAATGCTGAAGATGGTGGCACCCGAAAATATATAATGGTGCAACTACCTGAGAAGTCAGACGAAAAATCAGAAGCATACAAGGCTGGTTATAAAAATATTTCCGAGATAGGCAAAGAACGCATACGCCGAGCAGGAGAAAAAATCCTTGATGAAAACAAAGATAAAGAAGGTATAGAAAACTTAGATACAGGTTTTAAAGTGTTCAAATTAGATTCATCAAACCTTAAAGAATGGAACCCTGATTATGACAACTTAGAAATGACTCTTGAAGACATGGTAGAGAACTTTGTTGATGGAAGAACTGAAGAAGATGTGGTATATGAAATTATGCTTAAATATGGCATTGATTTAACCTTCCCTATAGAAACTACCGAGATTGATGGCAAAAAGGTTTATAATATCGGTTTTGGTGCTTTATTTGTTTGTTTAGATGATGAAATAACATTAAATGTTGTAAAGAGTATAGCTAAACTAAAAGAAGACATTGATCCAGAAATCACAAGAGTAGTATTTAAAGACAACGGTTTTCAGAGTGATGCTGCTAAAACTAATGCAATAGAAATACTTAAACGACATGGTATAGAAGAAATAATGAGCATCTAGGGGGTGTTTAGATGAAATTACAATTTAATCCTAACTTAGACTTTCAACAAGAGGCTATTAGATCAATTGTAGATATATTTGAAGGACAACCTATTACGCATTCAAACTTTACTGTTGCTAATCTATCAGGACAAATTGGTATTCATGAAACAAATATAGGGGTTGGGAATAAATTAGACCCTAGCTTTGATGAAGAAGATATACTTAAAAATGTTAGAAAGATTCAATTAAGAAATGGATTACCACAGACTGAAAATATCGAAAAAGATGACTATCATTTTACAGTAGAAATGGAAACGGGAACGGGTAAGACCTATGTTTATTTGAGAACGCTATTTGAACTTAATCAGAAATATGGATTTAAGAAATTTATTATTGTTGTTCCTTCAGTTGCTATTAAAGAAGGTGTGGTTAAATCTATAAATATTATGTCAGATCATTTCAAGCTCTTGTATGACAATGTGATGTTTAGAGCTTATGAATATCAATCCCAAAATATTGAAAGAATCAGAGACTTTGCCACTAGTGACCATATTCAAATTATGGTTATGACTATTCAGTCTTTTAATAAGGATAAGAATGTCATAAATAACGACCATGAAAGGACTAATGGATTAAAACCAATAGAATTTATACGGGATACTAACCCTATTGTAGTAATAGATGAACCTCAGTCAACTGTTTCTACCAAAAAAGCAGAAGATGCGGTTATGTCTTTAAATCCTTTGTGCACATTGAGATATTCTGCTACTCACAGGAAGAAACATAACTTAATGTATAAATTAGATGCAGTGGATGCTTATCAAAGACAGCTTGTAAAACAAATCGAAGTAGCTAGTGTCACATCAAAAGATTACCATAATGACGCTTATTTGCGGTTAGTAAGTGTAGATAATAGTAAGACACCAATTACAGCAAAAATTGAAATTGATAAGCGGACTAAAAACGGAGGGATTAAAAGACAAAGTGTACAAGTTAAAAAAGGTGATGACTTATTCGAAAAATCTGGAGGTCGTGAACAGTATAGTGGATATATTGTGAGTGAGATATATGCTAAAGAAGGTTCTGAATATGTTGATTTTACAAGTCGAAAACATATTGAATTGGGTGAAGTCAGAGGTGAGCTAGACGATGAAGTAATTAAGCGTACTCAGATTAGGAAGACCATTGAAGAGCATTTGGAGAAAGAATTGAGACTTAAACAAGAAGGTATTAAAATTTTGAGTCTATTCTTTATAGATAGAGTTTCTAATTACAGATATTACGATGAAGAAGGAAATCCCCAGAAAGGGAAATACGCTATTTGGTTTGAAGAGGAATATAAGGATATTATTCAAAAGCCAAAGTATAGAACATTGTTTAATGACGTTGATATTGAAACGGAAGCTGAAGCTGTTCATAACGGGTATTTTTCAAAAGATAGAAAGGGTAAAGTAAAAGATACCAGAGGTAATACCCAGGCTGATGAAGATACTTATAACCTGATAATGAAAGATAAAGAGAGATTACTTGACTTCAACTCAAAACTCAAATTTATCTTTTCACATTCAGCTCTAAAAGAAGGTTGGGACAACCCCAATGTTTTCCAAATTTGCACTTTGAATGAAACAAAATCTGAAATAAAGAAAAGACAAGAAATCGGTAGAGGACTTAGGTTAGCAGTAGATCAAAATGGTGAGAGAAGACATGGCTTTAATATAAACACTCTAACTGTAATGGCTAATGAATCTTATGAAGACTTTGCAAAAGCTCTTCAGAAAGAAATTGAGGAAGAAGAAGGCATTAAGTTTGGAGTGGTTGAAAAACATACTTTTGCTAATTTAAAAGTCGAGAGAGAGGGCGAATATCAGTATCTAGAACAAAATGCTTCCGAAGAATTATGGAATGATCTGAAATCTAAAGAATATATTGATGATCAAGGCAAAATTACCGACAAATTAAAAGAAGATATAAAAAACAAAAATTTCGAGGTACCAGAAGAATATAAAGAAGTAGAGGACCAGGTAGTTGCAACTCTTAAAAAGATTGCAGGAAGTCTGCGTATCAATAACGCCGATGATAAGAAGGAAATCAAATTGAATAAGCAAAGGTATTTGAGCCCTGAATTTAAAGAACTTTGGGATAGGATTAAATATAAAACTACTTATAATGTTGAATTTGATACGGAAGAACTGATTCAAGAATGTGTAGAAGAGATTAAAAAGAACTTAATGATTGATAAAGCTAAAGTTATATATACAAAAGGAGAAGTAGATATTAGTGCAGCAGGGACTGTAGCGGAAGAAAAAGGTCGTTATGCTATGGTAGTTGATGATGCTAAATTTAGACTTCCTGATATTATAACTTACCTGCAAAATGAAACTAGCCTTACAAGAAAAACCATAGTACGGATACTAAAAGAATCAGGCAAACTTTATCAGTTTAAAAATAATCCTCAAAAATTTATGGATGAAGTTAGCAAGATTATTAAAACGAAGATGAGACATTTAATTGTTGACGGGATAAAATATGAAAAAATCGGTGAAGAGGCTTACTATGCTCAAGAGCTATTTGAAAATGAAGAACTTTTTGGTTATCTTTCCAAGAATCTCGTGAAAAGTGAAAAGTCTGTTTATGATCATGTGATTTGTGATTCTGATGTTGAAGCCGATTTTGCCCAAAAATTTGAAAATAATGATCTAGTTAAAGTGTACGCAAAGCTCCCTGATTGGTTTAAAATAGACACACCGTTAGGAGATTATAATCCTGATTGGGCAGTATTAATTGATAAGGACGGTGAAGAAAGGCTCTATTTTGTAGTTGAAACTAAAGGAAGCGTTTTATTCGAAGAATTAAGACCGAGAGAAGAAGGAAAAATCAAATGTGGTGAGAAGCATTTTGAAGCACTAGGAAATCACATTGAATTTGAGAAAAAAGATAATTTTGAAGAGTTTATTGAGAATGTTTGATCGCTTCTAAATTTATCTTACAGGCGGTGGTATAGTTGAGTGAATTTGGTCTGGGAGAAGAAGGTAATATTTCTCTCCCTAATCTAGAAGACCTAAGTTCAGATTTTGAAAAAGCTGAGTATCTTCAAAAACTGCTTGTAAATAGAGCTACAAAAGATGGACCATCTGATGATGAACATTATAAATACTTGAGGAAGTATTTTCTAAAAAGACCTGATACAAAAAGTAAACTGCCAGATTGGGTAAAAAATAATCGAACATTAGACCAGTATTGGCATTTTATAAAAAACGAGTATGATTCCTATCAAGAAAGACGAGTTTTTATTTGGAATGAATTTTCATCACTGATTGACTATTTAGAAACTCACGATGAGTATACTTATTCTCCGCATGCTGAGTATCTCAATAAAAGTATTGAAGAAATAAGTACGGATTACATAATTATAACTTGGCAAAAAGCTCTAGAAAGAAAACAATCAGACCCCGATGGTGCTATAACTAGTGCTAGAACTTTACTAGAAAGTGTATTTCAAATACATATTAGATGAAATGAAGATTGAGTATAAGAATGATATAAAAATACAAGACTTATATAAATTAGTGGCAAAGGAGTTAAATTTATCACCTAGTCAGCATAATGAAGAATTATTTAAACAAATTTTGGGCGGATGTTCAGGAGTGGTTAGCGGATTGGGAAGTATTAGAAACGCATATGGTGATGCTCATGGTAAAGGTAAAAAAGGCTATAGACCCGATTCAAGATTAGCTGAGTTTGCTGTTAACATTTCAGGTTCTATGTGTTTGTTTTTGTTGCAAACACACAAGAAAGGTAATAATTAGCTTTTAACAATCAAGAAAGAGGTGTTTTCATTGAAAAAGTTCACTATGGGTTTAATAGTAGGGATTTTACTGTCACTGTCAGTTAGTGGTACAGCTTCTCACCAGGAGATAAGTCTATTTGTTGACAATGAAGAAATAGAGCCTGATGTTGTTCCTCAAATGATTGATGGGCGAGTTATGGTCCCTGCTAGATTCGTAGCTGAACCTCTAGGAGCTTCTGTTGAATGGGATGGACAAAATAATAAAGTACTTATAAGTTCGGATGATCAAGAGCTAAATGGGATAGAAGAAGAGGATAAAAAGAAAGAAGACAAAATTTCATTAAGGGAATTTATCGAAGAGTATGGCGAAGAGTACAATTTAACGGTAGAAGGCGATGGCTATGTGTATAGAAATGATGAAACCTTATTTAACTGGGAAGAAGAAGGCGAAACAGTAGATGGGCGTATATATATTCCTGAAATTTTGATTGAAGAGACTATAGCTGAACTTGAAACTAGCAAAACTACAGAAGAGGAAATGGATTCTAAAAGCAGTGAAGGGAAGAAAACAGCACAAGTTGGGGAAGCGTTGAAAGTTGAAGGATTAGAGATTACTATAAATGATATAAGTTATAGTGTAAATCACGAAGAATTTACGGCCCAAGATGGAAGAGAATTTGCTATTATCTCTTTTACAATTGTTAATGAGAGTGCTGAATCAAATGATTGGGCTTCAGTTGGAAATTGGGATGCTGATGCATATGATGATCATGGACGTTACGATGAATGGAAAGAGAATTTTTCATATCGAGCTTCTTCACCCCATCCAGAAGTAAGTGAATGGATCTATGAAGGTGAAGAACTTTCGTCAGAAGTACGGTTCAATGTTTTTGAAGGAATGCAGCTTAACGAAATACATTACAATGGTATTTCTAATAAAGATATTGTTTTTGAGAAATAGAGTTGGGATCAATAATGTTTGAATAAAGGGGTTGATACCAATTCCAACAATCAAACCTTTAAGTGGCAGAGGTAAACAAATTTCGTATAAGAAACTAACTCATAATTTAGAAATAACCTGGGGTGAAGCAAAATTTAATGTAACTAAAGAACAAATAACTCATATCATGAAAAACTTCTTTATCGATGATGGCACCTGGTACCCACTAGGTGCGAGCATGGATCAACCAATCAAGGGCGGTCTGGGTGAGTTTATTAAAGAAAATTTTAAGGGGTTAACCCCTAGACATGCGACTGCAATAGCTGCAGTGATGGAAAATGAAGAGTTAATATTAGTAAAAGGAAATAAACCGATAATGCTTAAAAAGCAAAGCGATCTAGTAGATCATAGAAGCAGTAAAAGTATTAAAAATCTCCGTAATGAATTACATAAAAATATTATAAACACTTGGAAGAAGATAAAAAAAGATTATGATGAAGGATGGTTATACCGAGAAGGTACTCTTGTTAACGCATTTTATCACCATTTGAGAAATGATCTAGGAGATGATTATTTTATAAATAATGATATCAGAATATATACTGAATTTTATGTAGGCACCAAGAAGAGAGTTTGGGTTGATATGTGTATAGTTAAGCTCAGCAAAGATCAGAATTATTTTCTGGATTATTTATCTATCATTGAATTCAAGTTCTTAAGTGGACAAGCCTCTCTTGATTATTTTTACAATGATGTAACTAAAATAAAAGAGTTAAGTAAAGAATTCCCAAGCACTAAATTTTACATAGCTACTATTCACGAAGATTATTGGCAGAGGGATGTTTATAGTTGGCTTAGTACTAATCAACGAGAAAACTGGGCAAAAGGAAAAGTTACTGAGTTAAATGCTTTCTATAGTGATGAAACGGGGGAGTTTGTGACTGAGGTTGTGGAGGCTTAAATATGTTTAAAGAAATTTTGGAGGTGTAACTATTATTTCGGAAATCAAAAAATATATCAGAAAAATACCAGGATATCGTTCGAACACAAAATGGAAAATGATTTTAGCTTCTATAGTGTATATCCCGTATTTGATTCTTGCCCTGCTTTTTATAGTATCACAGGATATAGAGTTGGCTCTTTTCTTTATTACCTTCACAGTTTTTATTGCAAGCGTTGTAGGAATAATTACTGCTCTATTAAACAAAAGTCAATTAAAAAATTATGCGATAATGACAGCTGTATCCTTTGTTTTAGTCACAGGAAGTTTAACTTCAATAGCCGAAGAAGATATTGAAGCAGATAACGATGCTTTTTCTAATGAAACTGAACAAACTGAAGAAGAGGAGGAGAAAGATGAAAAACAAGAAGAAAAAATAAATGAATTAAAGGATAAGTTAGAAATAGAAATAAAACAATTTGAATGGGAAACTACTGCAGAAGGTACTCTTACTATTACAGCTCACACTAATCTAATAGAAGGAACAAAAGTAGGCTTCGAATTTATTGAACTTAACCCATCAATAATGCCACTACAAGACGATTATAAGTTAACAACAGATCATTATTTGCCATTTGATCAAAGCTGGCTTCCAGAGGATAGTTATGAAAAAATAACTTCAATCGATGAAGAGGGAAAGGCAGAGGTTACGATTGATATTTCTTCACGCCCAGACCCCGCAGGGCTAGCGATTGAATTTTTTTCAAGTACCATTACACTTGACCAAAAGGAAGAGGTAATAGAACTTTACGGAGACAGATTTGAAAATATTTATGGTTACAATGTTTATGAGATTTCGAGAGAACACATAGAGGACGAAGAGAACAAAAGAGGGGTAGAAACTGTTATGACAATGTACCTTGAAACTGGAGAAGAAACTATAGCAGCTTTTCCTGACATCACAGAATATTCAGTAGGCGAACAAGTAGGGGATGATCCCCCAGGTAGAGATTCAATATTATATAAATTATTAAATTAATGCCCTTTATTTTCCAAACCTTTTATTTTTACGAATTATAAAGATCAATTTATAGCGAGAGGAGTGTTGATTCATGAGAAAAGTTTCAATGTTTATCTTATTAGTCGTTACTGCCCTGTTTTTAGCAGGGTGTGGCTCACCAACACCGCCAGATGAAGTAGTTAATGAATACTGGGGACTCTTTCAAGATAGAGATACAGAGGGAGCTCTTGAACTAGTCATTGATGGTAGGGAAGATGAAGTTGGCGATTTAGATATGGAAATGGAGGAAGTAGATGAAATTGAAGAGGTTCTTTTTGAAAGATTTACAGTAGAAGCAGAAGGTTATGAAGAAGATGGAGAGGTAGCCATTGTTGATGTGACAGTTACAAAACCAGATTTACATGAGACATTTGCTACTTTTTTTGAAGAGGGTTTTGAAGAGCTAATGGCTTTAGCCATGGAAGGTGCATCTGATGAAGAGATGGACGAAAAAGCAGAAGAGTTTTTATTAGAAGCTATGGAAGATGCAGAGGATATTAGCCATGATCAACAAGTCGAACTGCACTTAGAAGATGGTGAATGGAAAATATATGATTGGCTGTTTGATGATATCGAAGAAAGAATGGACGAGCTAGATTTTGAAGATGAATCAGTAGAACAAAATGGTATGGACGAAGAAAGTGATGAAGCTGCAGGTGATATAGATGAAGGAGAAGCAGAAGTGGGTGATACAGTTACTACAGAAGCAGGAGATATGACATTAATTGCTCAAAATGATGATATTGATGCAATAGAAACAGGACCTTTTAGAATTGACATTGAACAAGTAAATGCAGTTTCAGGGGACCTCAATCCTCAATCAGCGGAAATGTTTGATACTGAACAGCTAGAGTATATTCAGCTTGATCTGCAAGTAGAAAACACCTCAGATGAAGATTTGATTTTCTATGCTGGTCAAGCACAAATAGTGACTAATACTGGAGAACAGCTTGAATCAGATATGTGGATGAGTGATCATATTGAAGGGGAGTTTATGGGTGGCGTTACTCAAGAAGGTACTTTAATATATCCGCTAGAGCAGTCTCAAGCAGAGGAAGTAGAAACAGTTAGGATAGTAATCGGTGCACCTCAAGACGAGGATTGGCAGGAAGTTGGTGAAGAAGTAGATTTTGAGGTTGAGCTTTGAAATATTTCGGGTTAAGGTAGTTATAATATTAGTAAATTTTGATATTATTGATAAAAAGGGGGGCATAGTTGTTGTTTAAAAGAGTTTTATTGTTATTATTGATAGCGATTGTATTATTCAGTATTGTTGGCTGTGGGGAAGAGAATGACAGTGAAGAAAATGATACAATGCTTGAAGAAGAGCAAGAATCTGAAGATAATGGTTATATTCATGAATTTGTAGAAACTGAGACATCTTTGCCATCGCCAGATGAAGTTGGTGCTGAGTACGTAGACCCCTCAGAGGGAGAAACAATTGAAGGTAGCGAGTGGACAGTGTTTTGGGAGAAATGGAATGAAGTCGCACAAGAAGTTAGTGCACCAAATTTAAGAGTGAATGAAGAAGTTGAAGTTCTTTTTGTTGATCCTCGCATGATGTTTGACTACGAAATAACTAACTACTTAAATGTGTATGGTGATATTTGTTATAAAACAAATGAATTAGAACATGTTGGAGTAGATTGGGAGCTAGGATCAGAAGTCGATGGATCACTTATTGCAGCTTCGTGGTATACTTTGGTAAATGCTGCACACCCTGAAAAGTCAGAAGAAGAAATAACTGGTATTCTTGAAGAATTAGGAATTTATGATGTATCTCCACAAGATATAACGGAACATGACATGATTACTGTAATGGAGGATATAGAATATGATTTTTATTCTACAGAAACCATGGGATATTTTGAGTTATGGGCCGACCCTATTGATTGATTTCACCCTTTATTTACTATAAGAGTATCATTGAAAGAATGATTTGCGAGGTGATATAAATGCCCCTTTATAAAGTGTCATCTTCAGATATATTTAAGATGATACCTCAACGAGATTTTGCTAAAGAAAGTTATGAAAGAAAGCTTGAGCATTGGATTATTAAAAATCCTACTATTATAACTGAAGGGGAAAATATTTTATTCATAAAACAAGAAGAACCACTTGAAAAAAGTGAAGACCTTTTAGGTATTGATGAGCAAGGTAATCTTCTTGTTATAGAGCTAAAAAGAGGTAGAACTCCAAGAGAAGTTATTGCTCAGGCACTAGAGTACGCAGCAAGAGTGAGCAGAATGGATTATGATAAGTTAAATAATATAGCCAAAAAGCACTTTAAGAAATATGATATAAAGTACAGTGACCTGTTTGAGGCATATTGTGATTATTTTGGCAAAAATTCCGATAAAGATAAGTTTTCATTACAGATAAATCAACGTCAGCGAATTTTTATAGTGGCCCAAGATATCAGTGAAGATGTGCTTAGTACGGCAGATTATCTAAAGAAGTTTGATATAGACATACAATGTGTATCTTTCAATTACTATAATGAAGGAGATTTAACTGTAGTTGATATAGACCCAGATGTACGATCAAGTTTTGATGAGCCGAGGGTTTCTGCTCCTTCGATTGAAAGTAGTGATACGGAAAAATTTCTTAAGGAAGTGCGTGAACAAATTTTAGACTTGTATTATGACCACATATCATATGCAACTAAGAAGCCCAATCGAGTACTTTCTTTTCAGCTAGAATCTAGTAAGTTTTCAATTGGTATTAAACTGGAAGATAGTGGGGAATTGAAATTAGGTGCTAGCATTCAATTTGAGGATCTAGATATGAATGAGAAAATCTGTGAAGCCTTATCTGATAAAATTAAGAAGCAAAACGAAGATATTTTAATTGAAGATCAAAAAGATAAGAAAGATATTAAGGAGTTACTAGAATGGAACAGCGATTTACTTCAAGACGACGAATTTTTGGGAAAAGTTATTGATCATACTAAAACCTGGATAGAAACATGGGTGGAGGAAATAAATGTTTAACTGAAAATAAATAGCTGGTGATCAATGGGAAATACAAACTTCCCTAATCCAAAATAAATGCCATTAATGTAAAATAGATTGAAGCGTTAATAAGATTTTATATGATGATTTTATTGCATTAAATTACATTAGAATTAGCCGTCCAATTGAATTGGCTTCAAAATTCTTGAATCAGATCGGAGGTTAAAACATGAACAAGCAATTAATCCTAGACTATATCATTTCACTAGTGAATTTATATGGCCTAGTACATAAAGAAAAAGTAGCGGAAATTTACAATATGCAAAACACTGACAGGATTAAATTAGAGGACTTAGACAATATATTAAAGGAAGAACCACAACAATTAAGCGATTACTTTGTCGAAATTCACGGAGATTACTTTGTGTCTGAGACTATATTAGAATTTGATGAATTCGAATGGTATTTAGCTCAAAAAAGAAATAAACCTTATTACATTCCCGACAAAAAGGAACTGCTAAAGTACAAAGATGAATTCTACTTTGAGAAAAATAAAGAGTATCAGGCATTGCTCAGTTATGTAACAAAAAATATTTTTGACGGTGACAAAGACAAAGCCCAGGAGATCTGTGAAGATATTCAGGGGATTTGTGGGCTTGGATTTTCAATGGGCACTGTCTTTGAAGAGTTTAATCGCAGGGATTTGAGCTTTGATAGCGAAGACCAAGCAAAAGAAGTGATGCAGCTTGTTATGGATTTGGCGAATAACACAAGGATATGGGAAAATAACGGGATACTCCTAACGAAATATTTCATAAGATGGAGAAACCGCATTTAAAACCACTACCTGAAAAGGAGTTTACAAATGCTAAACAAAGTAACAACAAAATCGGTAGGAATGAGCCGTGTCCTTGCGGCAGTGGTAAGAAATATAAGAAGTGTTGTTTGAGTTAATAGCCTTAAGAAATGTATGAGGAATAAAAGGTATTAAAATCAAGAAGAGAAACTGACTGTTACGTAGCTTGATATTATTCAAGCTTTTATTTTTATTTGAGAAAATTTGACATAGCTGGTTGACACAAAATTTTCACGAATGTATACTATTATCACTGCGTTAATTCACACCATTACTTAACCATTCTTATTATTCATATCCAAACTCAAAAATTCAAACAAAACTAAAATATTACGGTCATTCTCAAGAGATAAGCCTGATCACTTTGACTTCGATAAAAGCGATTTTTATCAAGGAAGCTCAAGGAAAAGTGACCAGGCTTTTTTATTTTGGTCTTTGAAATTTTTTGGTTTTACGAAAGGTTAACTTAAAATTCCCTCAAAGGATGGTGATGGTTTTGTTATTGAAAGGATTGTTAATGCTTTATAAGGATTCTGTAGAGGAAGTTGAACAGGAATTTCAAGAAATGTATCCACACCTCAATAGCCATATCGAGAACGGTAATGTCAGAAAAGTTTTTAACGAGCTGTTAACAATCGAAGAAAAGGAAGCTAATTTTATCGTAAGAATTGAGGAAGGGAAGTGCATGATTAATAAAAAAATAACATATGGCTTTAAGGCACAGAGGTACTCATCTCCTGAAAATAAATTAGATACAGAAGATAACGATTACAGCTTAAGCTTTATCTCTTGGGATGAAATATTGGGTATGGAAATTGATGAAAGAATACTGATAGCTTACAGGCCGACAAAAATATTAGCTGTTATGATTCATGAAATGACGGTATATGGATTTGATAGTAAGAGCGTTCAATCCCAAAAGAATGATTTCATAAAAGCTATATTGAACAACTACAAAGGAGAAGATCTCAACATTGATGACGAAGATGAAATCAAACTATATATAGTTTCTGAAGATGACGAAGATGAAGATTTTGATGATGAGGATACTGAAGAATAAATTGTCACCATAATGGACAGGCTTAGAACTCAACCGTTCTTGTAAAAAACGGGAAATCAGGAGAGTTCTTGCCTGTCCTTGTTTTTTAGTATTATTAGCATACTTAAAATGGGGTGATAACTTGGCGAAAAAGGTTTTAGACAAGCCATTAATACTTCGATTAAACGAGAAAGATGCCAAAAAAATGAAGAGTATAAGTGGTAATTTCAGAGGGGTTATTAATAGATGGATTTCAGACTATATCGAAAACAAACTGGAAAGCTATCTCAAAAATGATATTGAAGTTACTGAAGATCAGTTAGATTATAGCAGAAAAATAAGAGTTAACAGCGATGACTATAATCATTTTAGTAATAAAGCCCATCAAGAGGGGTATGATCCAGAAGGTTTGATTAGAAGCTGGATGAAGTCATATAATTTTTACAAACAAACTGGAAAACTATATACAACCGATATTCCTGAGAATGAACTTCATAAAAGGTTAAGCATTATAAGGGATCACTTGTTAAAACTAAACAAAGAAAGTAACTTAGAGCCTTTTAATTACTTCGTCAAATGGCTTGAAATAACTGGATTATGGAAGGTGGAACTATCACATTTTGCCAAATTTCTCGACACATCAGATGAAGAAAAGATATATGAAAAAATAGTAAGCTACTATTTAAACGGTGGTAGTAAACGAAGTGAACAACTAATAAATTCGATGGAATTTAAGTACAGAATTGGGATATATGCTGATGATTTTGTTAGGCTGAAGGAAGAGTATTTAGAATTCTGTGAAAAGTTATGTGAAAAGAATTAGAATGAGCTAGGATTAAAGTGAAGATGCACATGGATGCACATCACAAAATCCCTTGATGGCGGGAAATATCCATGTTACTATTCCCCAAGATGTGCATCGGGGTTTTTTGTTACCGATCAACGACTATTCAGCTATCATGTGCATCTATGTGCATCCTTGATAAACTGTCATGGCAGTTGTTAACAGGATTTCGGAGTCTTTTTTAATGGGTAAGATGCACATCATGAGTGGCAGGGTTATTTTTCTATATATTTTTCGTTGTAATCTTCAAGGACTTTGTTAAGTTGTGATGCTATTTCTATAATTTCTGTATCAGTCTTAAGATCTAGTTTCTCTCCGTGTTTTTTTAGTAGAGCTTTCAGGTCGTTAACCAGTTCTTCGATTTCTCTAATCTTTTCATGTCTTTTTTCACTAGCCACATGCTCCCCTCCTTGTAGCTTGACTTTCTTTTTTATGAAATTCCTTCTTGCAGTGAGTACAAATCCAAATCTCACCTGTATCAGCAGAGTAATTACTATTACCACAAAAAGGACATACACGTTTTTCGGCCATAGAAAGTCCTCCTTTATAATAGCTATTAAAATAATAGTATCAAAAATGTAACAAATAGACAATAATAATAACAGTCTATTAGATACATATTTTTTTGATATAGTAATAATAAAAGCTACAGCAATAGGGGGATTTTCATGATAGAGCATATAGATACCAGTAGAATTGGAGATCGTATCAGAGAAGAACGAGAACGGCTTGATCTCTCTAGAAAAAAGCTTGGAAGATTGATAGGTGTGACAGAACATCATATCGGACAGTTAGAAAGAGGGGAGAGAAATACTAGCTTAACAACTTTGGCTAAGATTTCTCAGGTTTTAAAGGTTTCTATTGATTCTTTTGTATTTGATACTGGAGAACCTAATAACGATGAGAAATCTGAAAGATCCACAGAAAGAGCAGAATTAGAAAATCTAATAGAAAGATGTTCTGATCAGGAGATAGAAGTGATTTTTGATATGTTGAAAGTTGTTATTCCTCATTTGAAAGTAAAGGGGTAATTATATTGCATTAATGTATATATAGCATCAATGTCTATTAATGATGAAGTTTACATATCATGTTAGAAACGAAGTTAACGTCAAAATACTTATGTGATATTTAACCTTAATGACAGGGGTTAGAGTGCCTTACTTTACATGGTTAACAATTTTCTTGTTGACATAACACTATAAAGGTGCTACAATTAAGATAGATAAATAAGACAAAGGATAATCAATTGTCTTATTATATTTCTTTTATATTTATAGAGATCTGTATAATTGATATTTTAGTGTTGGTATTTTGTCCACCGATTAGTTTCGGCGGATTTCTATGTTCTTTTTTAATAATTGGCAATAATTATCAATAAATAGTAAATTTAACCGCAGGTTTGTTACTACACAAGCCTGTGGTTTTTTATATTGTTACAAAAATTCTAGGAAAGGAGGGTTGGCCATGTTAAACAGAATCAGAAAAGTCCAGGATGACCTATCAGCAATTCAGGTTGAACTAGCGAAAGCTTCTGAAGAACATGAACTAGAATTACTAGAAGAGGTTGAAACTGGAGATTCAACTGTTAAGCTAGAAAAAAATCAGAATGGAGTGAAGCTGACAGTTGACGTAGTAGCACCAAAAATCAGCATTTATAAGTTCCAGACTTTTGAAAATGGGAATTTCACCAATAGACAACACAAAGAAGTTAGGGACTACTGGTACTCAATCATAAAGCGAGCACTTGCAGGTCAAAACCTAGACCCAATAAAACCCGCAATAGTTTATATTCGGTACTATCTGGATAAAAACTGTGATGTTGGTAATTTTCTGTCGAAGTTTATACAAGATGGATTGGTCTATAACGGTGTTCTTGAAGATGATGATCTAAACAATGTGACACTGCTGTCAGAAGCTAAGTTAAAGAAAGAAAAGGCACCCAGGACAGAAATTTATGTAGTCCACGACAATGGTAAGGTAGGTGATATGATTACTAGTCAGTTTAAGTAACCCCTAGAATTAGAGCTGTTTTCGATAGGGTTTATCCCCTGACTTTAACAATCCAATCTCATTCTAGGGTAGATTTACAAAGTCAGTCTACACTGTTCAAATAAGGTTGAAGCTTAACAGTGCAGTCTATAAGAAACTGCCTTTATTTTAATGATAAGTATTAAGTGAAATGTTACTCCGTTTGAATTAGTCAATAGAGTTTTAAATTATCCTTAATAATATTTAGACGAAAGGAGGGTCGTAGAATGAGTAAGAAGAAATTACAGCTTCAGGATCGAGATGTGAAGATGTTGGAGGATGTTATAGATTTTAATGGATTGCCTACCGAGGCAATTATACAAGTGCATTTTGAAAATAAGAGAAAGTATGCTTATGAAAGATTAAAGCAATTGAAGAAAAGTGGTTATCTGAAAGAGAAGTACTATTATAAAAGTGAGAATAAAATGGGTAAGAGAATGTCAGCGATCTTATACGCTTCTAGTAAAACGGTTAAGCTCCTTCGTCCTACTTTAAACCCAACTTCTGTACAACCAAGAGACGATGAGCTGGATGTTCATTATTTACTGGGAAGCTTATACAATGAAATACCAAACATGATGCCTGCCAGAAGAGCCAAAAAGGTTCTGAAACTGAAGAGTTTTGATCCTTTCGATGTTGCTATAGATGGTGATCCTGTAATATTCTTGTATGTCTTAAACAAAAAAGCAGGGGTAGATGCTCTCAACAGAGTATATGCATTTGCTAAATCTCACGGAGAAAATGGACTAAACTTTGTTATAGCAAACCACAATCCAAGCAAAAAAATATTTAGCCCGCCATTACGGTACATCACCTGGGATATGTCACTAGAGGTTATCCCTAATATATTAAAAGACCAAAACTACTATATGAAGGAGTTTGAAGAAATTATGAAGAATGGTTACAATAACCAATTAGAATATGCTGGATCGTCAGGAGCTTTCTTGAAATATAATTATAAAAACAAAGACATCTATCTAGCCGAGTTGATTACAGGTGATAATTATCTGAGGCGAGAACTATATATCCCGCCCAAAACAGCATTTGTCTATATTAAAAACCGTAAACAGTTAGAAGATGTTAAAATTCAAAGTGATAATAAATTTTATGCTTTTTCTAGGGATGAAAAGAAACGATATAAAATGGAAAAACAATTTAGTAAAACAATTATTGAAGAGGTAGATAGTTGATAAACACAGGTTAGACATCAATGATATAATGACATTAAGGCAATACACACTAATCGATGGCTGGTATTATAAATAGCTGTTAGAGGAGCTGATGGCAATGTCCAAGACAACTTTTACAATGAGTGTAGATAAGGAACTGCATGAAAAAGCTAAGGAGGCGATAAAAGGATTAGGGGTAACTCTATCGGATTTCTATTTATATGCTGCTAAAGTTTATTTAGATGACGGGTCTCCAAGTATAAAGAATAGATATAGTGACAAGTATCAGAAAATTATCATATATCTTCCAAGTGGAGAAAAGAAAGAACTTAAAAAGCAAGCAATCAAACTTGGATTAACGATGTCAGAACTATTTTCTTATGCTTTACATTACTACTTTGGAAATGAGTCGGCAAATTATTTTGCTATTATTCGCTATACTATTAAGTTAAATAGAATAGATGAAAGTAGAGAAGAGAGCAGCTCTAGTAGACGAGTAATTAACTTTTATTTAAACCCTGAGTTGAGTAGAGAACTCGATTACTATTGTATTGAGAATGATACAACACGAACAGATGTTATCTATAAAGCAGTACAAAGGTATAAAGATAGTGATGATATGGAACAAGTAGATTATCAAGGAACTTTGGACCAACAAAGCAGTATTGTTGAAAAAGCAAGTTTAAACTTTCAACTAAACCAACATTCTAAACGGTTGGGTATAAGCAAATCAGAACTCATTAACCGAGCTGTCTATCTATATATTAACAACTAAAAAATATGCCCGTATGCAATATTTACATTAATGTATATATAGTGTAAAATATAGACATAAGATAGAGATATATCACCAAATGACCCCCTAAAAATGAACAGTAATGTCTAGTTTTTAGTTTTGAATAGGCGATACAAGCTATAAATCCCGTCATAGAAGTGTAAATCCAATTTTTATAAATGGTCAAAATGGTCTTTTTGACCATATTTTAAAGCAGAGGAGGTGAAGATTATTGACAGAAACTGTAAGATTCATGACCCAAAAAGAGTTAGATAAATTGTTTCGAACTATAGAGAAAAGCAAAGATAAGCACTGGCTACGTGATATAACCATGTTTAGGATAGCTTATCGGTGCGGGTTGAGAGCTTCTGAAGTTGGGTTGATACAGGTATCAGATTTTAATCCAAAGATGAATGAACTATATGTTAGACGGAACAAAAACTCTCTTAATAATACAATTAGGTTGGATAATAAAACTGCTCGCTACCTTAAGAAATATATCAAATCCTATCAATTGAAAGAGAACGAGATAATGTTCAAAAGCCAAAAAAGGTCACCAATTTCACGGCAGAATTTGGACAGGATTATGAAGAAGTACTGTGAAAAAGCAAAAATAAAAGATGTTACAAATTGGCATTTCCACGTGATGAAGCACTCCATAGCAGTTCACCTAGCTGAAACGGGTCTGGACGTGAAAGAGCTTCAGCATTACTTGGGACATAGGAACATAGCTAGCACCCTGGTATATTTTCAATTTACAACCAGACAGCAAGACGAAATGTATCAGAAGATAAGCAAGAACAATCAATTGGTGTAAAATGAGGTTTCATCTATATGTATATCAATCAAATTTAGAATAATAATACATTTTTACAATAAAATAACACTTTTTTATTGACAGGTATCAGATAATTGTTTATAATATTATTAGAAGATATTCATAATAGTAACTATTTCACGCACAACAAAATATAAATGTTTTGTGGGTAAAGTGTCCTCCATCAGAGGATAACGGATACCTATGTGTTTTTTTACGTTTGAGCCAAACTCCGCAGGCTTGTCGGGATTTTATTCTCCGATAAGCCCTGCGGATTTTTCTATTTTATGGAAAATTTTTGAGTTGTTCAGCTATTCATTAAATCAAGATGAATCAAGAAGTATGGTAAAACATGTAAAATCGGTTCACGTGTACCGATTTGTATGAGAGTAGTTAGAAGAAAAGAATATCAAGATCAAGGAAACTATTACAGGGGGTGATGATAATGATCTAGTTTAAATATGCTTCAAGAAAACAGAAAATTCAAACAAAAACTTTAATTGGAGGGATTATCATGAAAAGAATTATTGATGGTTTAGTTTATGATACTGATAAGGCGGAGCTTTTAGCTGAGTACTATTATTCACACAAGGGGGACTTCAATTATATTAAAGAAAAACTTTATAAAACTTCAAACGGGCGGTACTTCTTATATGGTGAAGGAGGCCCTAAAACCGAATACTTTGAGAACGTAGGAAATAGTAGTTACAGTGGTGGCAACACGATCATACCACTAACTAAAGAAGGAGTCCTAGATTGGGTAGAAAGAAGAGAAATTGATGATAAGAAGATATTGAAGGAGCTTTCAGAAGTTCTAGATGAAGCTTAATTAGAGCCTGGGTACGCCTTTGGCTCTAATTTTTAATGTAGAAATATTGAAAGAGTATCTAGATAAATTTGATTTCACACAAAAGTATAACAGCAAGTCATTGAACGGTATACCTGGTTTTTGAAACTTGGTATACCGTCTATTTTTTTGTTGAAAATCGATGTTTAGAGTTTAAGGAGTAAAGATTAAAAGGGGCTTTGGGGGTGATGACAATGGCCTAGTTTAAATATGTTTTTAGAAAACAGAAAATTCAAAAAACTAAGGAGGGATAAATTATGAAAAGGATTCACAATGGTATGGTTTACGATACTGATAAGGCTGAACGTATTGCTTCATATAAGTACGGTGATCTAAATGACGCTAAGTATGTAATTGAAGAGTTATATAAAACAAAAAACGACAGATACTTTCTTTATGCTCAAGGTGGTGCACTCAGTGAATATGGTGAAAAAGTCGGTACTAACAGTTATAGCGGTAACAGTGTGATTCTTCCATTAAGTGTAGATGAAGTCTTCGATTGGGCTGAAGATCGAAATATAAACTCACAGAAATTGGTAGAAGAGCTTTCTGATTATCTTGATGAAGCTTAGTTAGAGATTGGGAGTATAGCCCAGGCAGAATTATAACTATTTCAAGGAGGTGAAGCATGAGTAAAGTTACAAGTTTTCATTCAACAGAAATACTGGCTCTAACGCCAACAGAGATAGAAGAACGTATTGAAGAGTTACTAGTTGAAAGGAATAGAGGAGAGCTTCAGCCTGAAGGATATTTTTATGATGGTATATGGTATCCGAGTGAAACCCAAGAAAAGGCTAGTTGCTGCTTTAATATTAATCACAAATTAGAACTATATGATCATTGCAAAACTGAAAATCACTTAAAGATATTAGCGGTAGAAACCTTAATAGGTAGTGTCAAGAATTTTGTGTAAAGGGCGTAGGGCCCTCGGAAAAGTCTTAACAGTCGTATCTTAGCTCAAACATTTCTTGTAGCTTGTGCTGGCATTGTTTGAAACCACGAAGTTTTTTATTAGCCCATCGAACATTGATGTCCTGAATAGCAAAGAAGATCACTTTTTCGGCAGCCTTTGGGCTAGTTAAACTGTTCATAGTCTTTAGACGTTTTCTAATTTCCTTAATAGTTCTCTCGATCCAGTTTGTAGTGTAGATAACAGCTCGAATATCAGATGGATAATCCAAGAAAGTTAATAAATTAGGCAAATTCTTTTCCCAGGAATCTACAACACGGGGATACCTTGAACCCCATTTTTCTTTAAATTTTTCGAAATGGTGGTGAGCCTCTTCTTTAGAAAAAGACTTATATATAGGCTTTAGGTCTTCAGCAACTTCATACTGGTCTTTTTTTCTTACGGCATTCAAAGTATTTCTAACCTGGTGAATGACGCACTGCTGGACATCAGCTTTAGGAAACACCTTCTTGAAAGCATCAGCCAAACCAGGAAGTCCGTCAAACACACCTAGCAATACTTCCTGTACACCACGAGAGTGCAGGTCATTTAATAGTTCTTGCCAACCCAAGGCGTTTTCTCTACCACCAACGTAGAAACCTAGTATTTCCCTGTACCCCTCTTCATCGACACCACAAGCTATGTAAACAGACTCATTTTCTACTGAATCACGCCGCAGCTTGATGTTCATGCCATCCAGGTAGAGAACACTATAACGCTTTTTGAGTGGCCTGTTTTGAAACTCTTGAATATCTTCTAAAGCTACTTCAGTAATATTACTTACCGTACTAGGCGAATAAGAATCGCCTAAAAGGGTCTCAATGAACTTTGCTACATCACGAGTGCTCATACCTTTTTGGTACATCCTGATGATAGCTTCTTCAAGCCAGCAATCACGCTTTTGATACGGTTCTATTAGCTGGGTTTGAAAATCACCATTTCGATCCCTTGGTACATTAAGATCTTCGATTTGGCCAAACAAGGTGTCTAGAGAACGTGTGTAATAGCCGTTTCGATAATTCTTTTCGTCTTGCTCTTTTAAAAAGTTTCTAATTTCTTCACGCATGATGAGTTCAATTTTTTCTTGAAGAAATTCCTGAACAAAACTTTTCATGATTTCTTCTAGTGTCAATGTTCTTTGAAAATGTCACCTAAAAACGCATAAATTTGTTCAGAGAAAATGTCACCCCCCAGGAAGGTAGACCGAGTTTTAAACTCGGTCCCTGGTATTTAGTATAGTATCTAAAAGTTCTTGATCAGTCAGGTCGTAGTTAAGATTTGTTCTTTCACTTTGTTTTCTCCAAGGGTGATTTTCATCTGGGACTATTCTATTTTTAGGTGATTGCGTTGTTTTAACTTTTTTGGTCATTTTAGTAGTTGAAGGCTTGTCCACAATTTGAGTTTCAAACACCATATCTTTATATTTTACTTTAACTCCAAATTTAGGATTAGATAGGACAGTAACTTTAGATTTAGGAACCAGTTGACTATTTTTATCTAAAATTTGATAGTAACTTCCTTCAAAAGAGAAAGTGGCACTGTTGTCCACAGTTCTTTTGAATTTAGAACAAAGTATATGATCAAGATTAATATCTTGATTTAAACAGGTAAAAGCCGATAGCTCATTTTCGGGCTTTAGGGCAAATCTTTTATTAAAATCAGGCAAGAAATCTTTTTGTAAAAATTCATTAGCTTTCTCCATGGTAGTTATATTGTGTAGCTTAAAAAGTGTGGGCAGTCTGCTTTGTAAAGTATCAAAAAGCCTTTCAACTCGTCCTTTTGCTTGTGGAGAGTTAGCAGGTATAATAGTGACTCCTAACTCTTCCATAGCTGCACCAAATTGAGTAGGCTTAACTTGTTTACCTGCGAGCTGTTCATCAATCGAAAGCTTGTCCGATTTAGGTGATCTAAAAATAGTGTGCTTATCGCTATAAAGACTTGCAGGAATACCATAGTTTGAAATTAACTGATGCATAATCTGAAAGTATCCCTCAAGACATTCATTTTCAACAAAAAATAATCCTAGCAAAGCTCCTGTGGCATCATCGATAGCAGCGTGTAAATCACAATCAAAGCCAGTGTCAAACCAGTCATAAGGTGAGGCGTCTATTTGTACTAAAAGTCCCATTCTGTCCTTGCGTTTGCGTCTGTGGTGACTCTTACTCTTTTTATGTTTTTTAGGACTAGAAATTCCAGCTTTACTAAGAATTCTATGAACAACTGGCCTACTGATAGAGATTTTTTCTCGCTCGTTTAAAAGTTCTGTAAAATGAGTGAAATTTGCATTTGGGTATTTTTCTAACTTTAGAGAAATGATATGTTTTTCAGTACTTTCAGGAACAGAATGATCAGGCTTTTTACCTCGGCTTTTATGTATGACAAAACTGGGTCCTTCTAGTTGCACTCCTTTCTTCAGTCGTTTAATTTGTCGATCACTGAGGTTCAAAGCTCGTGCTGCATCTCTAATGGTTAAGTAGCCATCAATTGTTTGATTGATAATATTTAGTTTTTTAATTTCTTCTTGGGTCATTTGATATGTCACCTTTTTAGTCATAGTGACATTTTCACAGAACATTCTAGGGGTGACAATATCACAGAACAATTACATTCATGATTTCTTCTAGTTGATTTTTTTGCTCGGAATTTGGTACACTACTCAACGTAGGGTATCCTCCTTTCTAGCCGTAAAAACGGCTTGGGTTTTTTCTCCAAATTCCGAGGATACCCTACTTTTTTTGTTTTAGTCAACCTTTACACAAAATATTGTACGTCATCCCTTAATAAAAGCCGTCATTTTCAAAATAGAAAAAGTCAGTAATATAGATAATGACTTAAATATAGTTATAGACCCTGGTAAAAGTATCGGTTCAATAATAGACAGATCTTCGAACCTATCGATAGTAAATCGAGACCAGCTCTGGTTTGTTGAAGAATCACATTATATAGGATCAAATGAGTTGTTTAAAAAGATTGCAAAACTTAGACAGGCTGAACTTAAGTCAGTTGGTGAAACGCAAACCAAACAAGCGGCAAATCTTAATGAGTTTATCAAAATATTAGGTTAGTTTATAAACTTTATTGCACCTGCCCAGCTGGGGTGGGTGCTATTTTAATGTTAAAGGAGGACGATTAAATGATTACTAAATTTGACGGTATGGAAATACTTAACAGACCAATCATAGAGATCGAAGAAAAAGTTAAAGAGATGTATGAAGATAGAAAAAATAGAGATACTCATCCAGAAGGTGAATTTGATAGTAAACAAAGGTGGACTCCTGATGAGCATAGTGAAGAAGCCATTTGCTGCTACTCCATTAGAACCCCATCGGCTAGTTGGCCATTTTCACTAATCAAACATTGCAGGAGCAAAAAGCATCTGAAACATCTAGCATCTGAAACTTTAGTTAAAGCTTCAATAATAAAGATAGAAAGAATGGAAAATATTCAAGATAGACTAGAAATTGTAAAAGATTTAGATAATAGGATATGCAGAATTTATGACCTACAAAAAGAAGAACTAGTTTTAACTGAAAACCATACAAACCTTATTCAAAACTGGCATAAAGCCCAATTAGATGAATTGTTTTTTGAACAATCTGATAAAAGAATCCAAGAATTAGATAGTCAGCACGGTGAGAATAATATTGCAAATATTAAGGACCTTGTACAGATGATAGAGACTGCTGTTAACAGTGACCCGTAAAACTACTATGACTTCATATTGTTAGCTCCCTCAAGAGATTTGAGGGGGCGTTTTTTTATGTTTAAAAATCACACCTCCATTACATACCCGTTCGCTTTTTGCGATCGGGATTTATTACTTTACAGGAGGTGTTAAAATGCAACAAAACGTAAATCTTCAAAAGTTTTTTAAGCTGTTTCATGAAAAGGACATCATTTTTCAGCTAGTTTCGACAGGGGGCACTCAAAAACAAGATAACCCCCAATTAAGACTAAATGACCTGTCAGAACTAAATCAGTTTGTAGAAAAGCTAGAAGCAAGAGCAGATCAAGGTTACAAAGTTTATTTCATCACAAATCCAGGTGGGACTAAGAACGATGATATCTTTGGAGTTAATGCACAGTTTATCGACATTGATTTTCATGAGTTTGAAGATGCAACTCAAAAAGAACAGAAGAAAAATGAAACAGTTAAGATGTTGAAAGAACTAAAGCTAAAACCTACAGCTATTGTAATGACCCCCAATGGAGTTCATGCTTACTGGCATTTAAAAGAAGAAGAAAGTAAAAGACATAAGGTGCTTGAAAGATTTATTGATACCCAAAAGATGATGGCTGAATACTTCGGGAGTTGTACAGGGGTAACTAATAGGCTGGGACAAGCTATGAGAGTCCCTAGCCCTAAGTTTGGTGGAAAAATTGTAGAAATCAATCCTGATCAGCTCTACACCCAAGAAGAAATTCGTTCGTCGTTTTACGCTGAAACTGAAAAGCCAAAAGCAAGAAATCAGCAAAATACTGGACAAATAGAACGAGTTAACAACAAGATCAAAATTTATAATATATCAGACTTTTTTGAAGTAGCAAAACAACAGGATATAAGAAAGTACTTAAAAACCAATGTACTACTGAATAAGAGTTTCAATTGTTTTTATCATCACGATAATAATCCATCCGCTGTTATTTCTAAGAAGAATGGGAGATACCAATATTTTTGCAATTCTTCCAATTGTAGAGCATATAATGGTAGATCAGGACTTACAATTATTGATTTATTACAGTTAGACGGAATGACAAAATGGCAAGATATAATTTCTCAAATAACTAATACGTTTAACATAGAACTGGTTTCTACGAAATGGATGGAGGGACAGAAAAATAAGTATATAGCAAACTTGACTTTCTTAAAAGATGAACTTGAAGAAATGAAAAGTACTGATATATTGACAAGATATGGAATTATCATACTTGAGAAACTTCTTAATATTGGACTTACTAAAATAACTCCAGAATTACATGATGAAAATGGAGAAGCTGTATTTTTTACTTCTAATAGATACTTATCAAGGGAAAAAAATAAGCCTATAGAAAAAGTAAATGCTTATCTTAACCTTTTTTGCATGTTGGGTCTACTTAACAAAGTGGATCCGCCTAAGAACCATAAGGTCACTCAAGAATCTTTAAAACGAGCTAGAGAAAATAACAGGAGAGTTATCAATTTTTACAGTGTCCCAAATTACTATGAGATTAAAAACCAGATTGAAAACAGAGCTTTTGATTTAAGGAAACAAGGCTTCTCCATAAATACTGTAAGTCAAGTGTACGTGAAAAATTATGATGAAGAACTTGCTAAAAAAGTTTACCATTCAAATGAAAACATCAGTGAGTTTGGTATTAAAGTAAGAGAAAAAATATTAGAAAAAGCAGAGTCACAGATATACCATTATGGATATACTCATGACAAACTATTGGCAGGGCTTAAAGTATCAGGTAGAAGAATTAAAAAAGAACGACTGAAGCAAGAGTTTAAGAAAGTTATCCCTATTCTTATTGATAAAGGGTATATCTTAAAACCTGCTAATAATAAATTGAAGAGCAAATTTAATATAAAATCAAAGGGTTATCCTAAAATATTATTAAAACCTGAAGATCATGAGCTGTAATTATAATGGACACTAAATAGAAATTTTATTCTTCTTAAAAGCCGTCATATCAGTTAATTTAGTTATATTGTAAAAAGGGTGGAACAATAAGCTATATATAATAATACTAAAGCCTATTGTTCCACCCTTTTCATTATTGTTAGAAATATCCCACGGTTATAGGTTTTGTAAGCTTTAAAAAGTAAATAATATGTCCAATGCTAGGTAGAATTATTGAAATTCATCACCATCAAAATAATTATCTCCAAACTCTACATCAGATTCTATAACTTCACCTTTAATATGCTTAACATTAGCTTTTTCCAAGAAATCCATCCTAATCGATAATCCATCTTCGTAATCAAAGCCAAGTCCAGCCATGTTTTCTAAGAATATAGCTATAAGTTCAATAGAACCGAATTCTAAAAGGTCGGTCTCACTGATTTCTATTCCAAGGTAAGCCTCCCAGGGTACATGTTCCAGAACAAATTCTTTCTTAATATTAAGCTTGTCCTTAGGCGAATGATATTCATTTACCCCAAAATCGTAAATTATACCTTCGTCTGTCTCAATTTTTTCAATATCCGTGATGAGATTGACTAGCAGAGGTTTTAGGTTGAGTATTTGATTCATGAGTTTTCTGTAATTGCCTTTTTCGACATTTTCTTTTTCGTGTGGAAAAAGTTCGACGATTTTATCTTCTATTTCTGCCACAAAATTCACATTTTGCTTAAATAAATCCTTGAAAAGCAAAGAACTCACCTCTTCTTTCTATATCTGATAATCAGATTTTTACCACATTTTTTAATAGAACACAAGGGGGCTAATAATAATTAGTACTACGTTCATTAGATTTAAAAGATAAAGAAGCTAATACATTGATATTAAAGAAGTGGGTAATACATTATAAGGGTATATAAATCTACCTGATAGTAACCAGATGAAAACCCTGCTACGAAAGTTTTTACAGGACTTATAGTAAGGGTGCGTTTATGATGTGTAGGACCTTGCAGAAACTTAATATAAGTATACTTCTTCAAAATAACTTCTAACAAGATGATCTAAAAACCAATGGTGTTGTAACACTAAGGGTCATAAATCTATCCCAAGTAAAATTGCCATAAATCTTGACATAACAGGAACTAGAAGTCACAAGATATGGGTCGGTTAAGAATGTTATTGGCTCAATAACATATCATAATATATTTTTGGAGGTGATATGTCTCCCAAAAAATTTAGCACTCGAAAGCGGTGTGATTTTAATCGAATATCTCTTTAAGCGTACTCCTGATTACCAGGAGTATTTTTATTTTAAAAACTTTTTAAGGGGGCTGATAATCATGTTGTTTAATTTGGATGAAAATAGTAAAAGGATCCTTGAAGTACTAGAAGAAGAAGGGATAACTTATACGGATGTGATTACATTTCAGTTCTTTATTTTGCACTTTGAACTAGAACTGAGAAATGACACTTCCAAAACAGTTCAAATGATTGAAAGTTTAGTAAAGCTTCCCAAAAATAAAAAAGATAAACTTTATAAAAACGATGAAGACGCATTTAAATGGACTATTAAAAAATTAGCAAAAAGATACTATAAGCAATCAGAATTAAGAAATGATGCAAATATAGCGGAGTTGTTAAAAGAAAGTATTATATTTTCATTCATGCAAGATGTAGAGAGCTTATATTTAGACTCAGAATCATCAATGGGACAATATATGAAGGATAAAAACTACTTCCAATTACTAAACTTCTATTTAATAATTCAGGTAGTTACTAATCATCCTGAACTCCACGAAAATCAAATACAAAGATTTTTTAAAAATGAATTTGATCCCATAAAACCCCATTTAAATTTTGTTAAGAATATAAAAGAGCAAGGGAAATTTGATATCCTTTCTGTTTTAATACAAGATGGAATTCTTAATCATGGAACGGTGCTCTACTATTTTAATAAGACAGGTGAAGACAAAATTGAAGCTATTATATCGGCAAATGATTACAAAGAAATTGATACCAAGTATATGAAACAACTAGAGGAAGAAACCTTACAAAACTGGTCCCAAAAAGAAGAAGAAAGAAAAGAATATAGCAAAACTGTAGACAAGCTCCAATCAGAGTTAGCCGAAAAAGAAAAAAGAATCAAAGAACTAGAGCGTGAGTTGGAGAAATATAAGAAACAGCAAAGTTCTAATAATTTTTCGGGTAGTAAAGTGCTGGTGATAGGAGATACTCAGAGAAAAGACGGCTACAAAAATATCATTGAAATTTATAATGGTGAATTTATTTTTTTAGATGGTAATGATGATCATCATCTAGTTAAAGAAAAAGCCCAAGCAACTGATGTGATTTTTCATGTGACAGATTATGGCTCTCACAGTGTACACTTCCAGTTGAAGAAGTTTAAGAAAGTTGTCTTTGTGAATAATGCAGGGCTTGACTCGCTTAGATACGCTGTAGAAGATTACCTTGGGTATGATTGCAAAAATTGTAGTCGTTCAGCTGGAAACAACTAAATTTTGATAAGATGTATGCTTAAAAATCTTGAGCTAAAAATTTTTCATCAGACGTGGGATTTACCACGTCTGATGAAATTTATAAAAATCTCTTATAAAAGGGGAGAGTTTTCAGTTTAAAGAATTAATTCTATTTTATTGCTATCTTATTAATACCAGGGCATGGTAGGTGGATAATACTCAAGAAATCCTTGAAAAAAATCCTGGCAAGGATTATATTGTTGATCCACAGGTTGTCTGTGTGATTCGGTAATAGGTGGTGACGTTTCATCAATATCATTTCTATATACGTTTTGTACATATTGTTTTTGTGGTTTTGGTTTTCTTGTATTTTGTTTTTTTGGCGTTTCTTTCTGTTTGGCTCTTTCTTGTTGTTGGTTTTCTTTTATAAGCAACATTGCATATTCGATTAATTCTTCTTTTCGTTTTTTCCATTTTTTCTCACGTATTCTTAAAAAAATCATAAGCGGTATAAATAACAGAACAAATCCAATTATCACATGTTCATCTCTAACACTATTCTCTAATATGTATTGAAGTTCATGAATTTTACTAGTTATGGCATTAAAATCAATCAAGTGATCACCTCCATTTCTAGTTTACATAATATCACAAATTTACAATAAAATCCAGGCAAGTTTTTGATTTTAATTACCCGTTTTCCTAGACGCTATAAGAGTAAGCGTCCAGAGAAAACGGGTTTTTTTATTGCAATTACATTAATACAGATAATTTTTCTCTTAAGCCACTTTGAGGTGGCTTAATTTTTTTGTCCAGTTAATAGGACAAACATTTTAAACAATATCATTTTAAAGGAGGTGTTATTATTAACAATCATGAATTAAGTAGTAAAGTCAATCTCAGTGAATCTAAGGAAAAAAGAGTTGAAAAATTTCTTAAGGAGAAAGAAAATCCTTATGTCGTGAAAAGAGAAAATGAAAAACCGATTAAAATAGCTTTTAATGAAAGTAAAACGCCTATTGATGAGTTGATTCACAAATATTTTGTTGAAAAATATGGTAGTGCTTAAAATTTTAGAAAAGGAGGTGCAGCATGGTTACTACAATAAAATATGCAAAATATATGCGTTACTCAAGGGTAGATGGTGATAGAGAGAAAGAAAGTATTCAAAATCAGGATAAAATAATTGAAAACTATATCAAAGATCGTGAAACTAAATATAATGAGAAATGGTTGTTAGTAGGAGAATATGTGGACCTAGATTATACTGGCTCAAACTTTAATAGACCTGAATTTTTAAAAATGAAGGAAGAAGTTGAAAATGATAAAATTGATGTAATAATATCGAAAGATGCGTCCAGGTTTGGAAGAAACGTGGCAACAGAGGTTTATTTTGAAGAAATATTTCCAAAATACAGGACACGATTTATTGGAGTGGTTGATAATGTAGATACTGCTTCTGAAAACCAGGCTTTTGAAAGAAAGATAAGAGGATTAATGAATGAGAACTATTGTAGTGATATTTCACAAAAGGTTAAAAGCTCGCTAAAAACTAAAATGATTGAGGGTAAATTTATAGGGGCTTCTCCACCTTATGGATTTGAACGAGACCTTGATGATAAGCATAAGTTAATTGTTGATGAAGAGGTCAGACCTATAATATTGAAAATAGTGGATTTATATTTAAAAGGTTATGGGTTTTCAGCTATAGCTAAAATATTAAATGCTGAAAAAATACCATCACCTTCTGCTTATAAAAAAATGAAAAAATCAAACTATAAAAATCCAAGAGCTAATAGGAGGTTGTGGAGTCCTTCAACTATTAGGAAAATTTTAACAGAACCTATTTATAATGGCACACTCGTACAGGGAAAGCATCCAAAAATTAACTATAAAATTAATAGTAGAAAAAAAAGTGGAGAGTCTGAGTTAATCAAAGTAGATAATGCAGTTGAGAAAATTATTGACGATGAAACATTTGAGTTAGTTGGGAAAAAAATTAATAGTAGAAGTAAAAATGTTAAGAATAATGACTCTCCGAGTGTTTTACCAGATAATGTGTATTCAGGACTTGTATATTGTGAGGATTGTGGCTCAAAGATGGTATATAGAAGTGATAGGGATATGTATATGTGCGGTACCTATGCTAAATATGGGAAGAAATACTGCTCCAATCATAATATCAAAACAAAAGTTATAAATGAAGTGGTCATAGAGCAATTAAATTTGATTATTAAGCTTACAATTGATATTAGAACTCTTTTGAACGATATAAAAAAGAAATACCAAGAAGTAAGTGGTAAGGATGTTATTGAAATTAAAAGAAAAAAGCGTGAAAATCGCCTAAAAACTTTAAAAGAATCTTTAAAAATTTTAAGGGAAGAGTATGCAGATGGTATAATTGACCAAGAGGAATATAAAGAGACTAGGTCTGAATATGTAAATGAAATTAATACCATAGAAAATGAACTGGGGAAATTACAAGTTTCATCAAGCAAAGAATCTGTAATTAATGATTGGGAGGAGAAAGTTAAGGACTTAGAAAAGTTTTATAATAACTTTCTGAAAATTAACAAAATAGATAGAGAAATAGCTTTAAAACTTATAGATACCATAACTGTAGGAACCGACCAAATATCTGAAATCAAATTCGCTGGAGCTTCGCCATTTGAATTAGCTCAAGAATTGAAATCTGAAATATCAAGTGTGGCACTATGATAAAAAGTGGCAGTATTTTCGCTGCCACTTTTATTTCTATTTCGAAATAGTTTAAATCCTTAATAGGGTTTTAGGAGCTATATTAATGAGTGTGTAATAAACATTACGCACCCCAGGCTGCATCAAAAGAAATGGCCAATTTATTTTGGTCAGTTTCAACAGAGTAGATAGGAGCTTTTTTCTCTTCTTCCTCTTCTTTTTCCTCTTCGTTAACAACGGGGATGACAGTGGCGGTTTCTTGATGATAAATCGAAAAATAACCGAATAAGCCAATAAAGATGAAAAATCCTATCATAATAATAGTAGACATCTTTCTTCTAAAATTAACAGTAAAAAACATAACAACTCCCCCAGAGTTTTTGATTAAGCTTCTTATAAAAAAGTATTCACATTTGTTACAGATAATGTCAGGACTATGGGAAATAAATCGAAGTAAAGAAAAAAAGCTGTTCCCCAGTTTAACAAGGGAACAGCTTTTGTAAATCAGGTTATATTTAATTTTTAGCAGTTATGTCTATACCTTCTAGTAATGCGTAAGGGAATAATCTATTACCTATCCATTTAGCCTCCTGGCTAAAGGAAACTAGCTGATTTTGTAAAGCTTCAAATACATTGACAGCTACCATGCAATCTTTAATTCTTCCAATAATTTTTCCGTTTTCAACTAAGTAGCCCAAAGAAATATTGCCATTAACTTCACCGCTGTAAGGATTACCTGCCCAAGCACCCATTAAATCTTTTATGATAATCCCTCGATCTAACTCTCCTATCATATCGTGATAAGCCATTTCACCTGGTGACAGGACACATGTGTGTAAATCCGGAGCGGGTAAAGAATAAGGGCTTTGTCTGATACCATGTCCCGTAGGTTCTACACCTAGAGAATGAGCTGTTAATAGATCGACCGGGAAAGTTTTAATAGTTCCATTCTTTATTAGGTCTGTTTCTTTTGTTGGTACTCCCTCATCGTCAACAGGACACATTCCCGGCGAAAATGGACGATGAGGCATATCAGTTAAATTCACTTTTTCATCAAAAAGCTGTTGGTCGAGTTTATCTTTAAATGGTGAAACTTCTTTTTCTACACTTTGACCGTTAAGGCTGGCCAGTATTGGTCGCATAAAATCGCTCATGGCCTCCGGGGCAAAAATTACTTTGTAGCTGCCACTGTTGATCTCTTTTTCTTTAGAACCGTAATGTAAGTCCTGCATCAATTCATTTTTTAAAGCAGTCAGGTCAGTGAATAGCCGGGGTAATTTTTTACCTTGACCGATACGCAAAAAACTTTTTCCTACTAATAACATAGCTCCACCTCTTACGGAAAAGGCAGTTCTTTCGTACTCGGTATTTAATCCCTCGGAATTTTTGATTTTCACCTGTAATTGCGTTTTTTCAATACTGGCACTGGCTAAAGCTTCGGAATTCTTACTTCTAATACTATCTACTATTTCTTCGCCCATTTCTATCATTTTTTCAGTAGGTAAATCCATAACATCTTGATCGTACATATTATCTAATTCTTCAGGATTAACTTTAGGTAAACTGGGTTGAAAACTTCTTCCAAACTGACTGGTTTCTCTGGCTTTGTTTAACAGATCTTCAGCTTTGTCTTCAGTAGAAGTAGTAGTGCAAAAACCCAGGCGATTATCTGGAGAGATCAACCTTAGTGCTGTGGATTTTTGTTCTTTGGTTTTTATGTTTTTAAGTTTGTTATTTTCGAATTCAACTGGAGTCCTGGTTACAGACACCTCAAACAGTTCTGCTTGTTCGTTTTTTTTCTTTGCTAAAGAGAGCAGTTTATCCATCGGATTTCCCTCCTATAATTACATTCTGAATCCTGATCGAAGGTGAGCCTTGACTGGTTGGGAGGGGACCTTGCTCACCTTTTCCACATCCACCGCCAGTATCTTTAACCTGATAATCGCTAGAAATCAGATCTATATTATTCAAGGTTTCGAAGACATTTCCGGTCAAATTCACGTCCCGAACCATTTCTGCAAGTTTTCCATCTCTGATCATGTAGGCTTCCCCGGCCTTAAATGTAAACATTTCACCGTTTGTCTGGCCGCCGTAAGCATCTACTGCATAAACTCCCAGTTTCACGTCTTTTATCATATCTTCCCAGGTGGCGTCCCCGGGTGCTATACATGTTGTTCGCATCCTGCAAATTGGAGGATGATTATAATTTATTGCCCTAGCATTTCCAGTTGGTTTTTCTCCCATTTTAGCGGCACTTTCACGGGTGTGGAGTCTTCCTACTAGTTCTCCTTCTTTAATTAAATCTGTTTTTTGGGTTCTAACTCCTTCGTCGTCATACTTTAAATATCCTCTGGCACCTGGTGTATCACCGGTGTCGTATATATTCAAGTGTCTGCCACCAAATTTGGTGCCTAATTTCATAATTTCTCTTAAACGTTTGTTTTCGTAGAGTTGATCACTTTCACTTAAGTGTCCGAAAGCTTCGTGAACAAAAACACCTGCCAAGGATGGATCCAAAATCACGGGGTAACTGCCACCCTTTATGGGATCTGCCTTGGTCATTTGGGTGGCTTTTTGGCAGGCTTTATTTATTCGGTCATGTAAATTCCTAACAACACCGAAGTCATCAGAACTTCCAAAACCCACAACTGACATTTGTGAATGACCCTGATCAGCTGCAATAGCTATAATGCCGCCACCTAAATCTAATTTCTCTTGTTCAATATAACTGCCATCAGTATTTATGTAGTAAAGTTTTGTAAAATTATCAAAATATCTAATTCTAGAACTTGTAACCGGTTTCCCGTAACTAAGTATAATATCATTGTATTCTTCTAAAAGCTCTTTCTTTTGGGTTAAGCTCAATTTGCGAGGATCTTCTTGTGGTTCAACAGTGACATGATCAACTACAGGCTCTACATCAGAAAAGCTAGTATTTTCAGGGATCCTATCGCCAATTAATTTAGCTTGTTCAATGGCCAAATTAACCTTTTCATGTATATCGTCTAATTTGTTAAAGGAGACAAATCCAACTCCTCCATCTACTATTGCTCTAACATTTCCACCATAGTCATTTGAAGAATCAATTCTATCTAAGTCCTGGCCTTGGAATTCAATTCTATTTTGTAAAGTTTTTTGGACTCGTATTTCTATAAAATCGGCAGACTTCCCTTTGAGAGCGGATTGTAAAAAGTCTCTCAAGATAGTTCAACCTCCTTATTGTTTAAAATAGATGTATCTTTGCCTACTATAAATTCTTGATGGATTATTTGATATCCTTTTGATAAAAATAGAAACTTTAAAGTTATTATTCGTATTATCCTTAAAATATTATAACTATCAATGAAACAAACAATTAATTCTAATCAAAATTAATAAACAAATAATTATTAAAGCAGACAATTAATCAAGGGCTGCTCCTGATAGTAGCAGCCCTGTGTAAATAACTAATATAAAATTTTTTTGATTAATTTTTCATTAATCGTTGAAATTTCTGTTCTAAGGATGTGATAAAATCATCAATTTCAGTAGCTGTAATAGATGCAGCCAAGCGCATTAAATCATTTCTATCCCTTAACTGTTCGATATCACTGATTTCAATTGGTTGCCCTTTTTCTTTGATTATGTGGCCATCTTGAGATACCACATTATAAGCGGGTTTTTTGTTAATTAAAAAGCCTTTCAGCTTTTCTTCAATATCACCACCGGCCTGGTCTAGTATTTCTTTGAGTCGGGTCTGCCACTCCTGATCAGGTTCGTATCTCTGCCTTGCATCTGAGTACTGTGCTCCCGGGGTGCTAGCTTGTTGGGCGAATCTTGGTGGAGTTTGCTGATCGTTAGCTACAAATGCCAAGGTCTTTAAAACATTATGATGTGTAGCCAAGTCAACGACCTCTGGTGTAATTTTTTCACCTTCAAAAATGATTACTCCTCCTTGACCATCCTGAACAGTTTGGGTAGCTATTTTGCCGATTAATTGATCTGGTTCTTGATAGTCGGGAATATCAGATTGTGGTGTCACCGGGCTGGTATTTAATGTGGACTCTTGTTCATAATAAGACATGATGATGTAATCAGTACCTAATGTGACAATCTGTTGGGCTGGAACTTCAAAAAGCTGTTCAGCTCTTTTGCTTTTGGATAGGATTAAGCTATCCAATTGACCTCCTGGAAAATTAAACTGATAATCGTTACAAATTCCTAAAAACTCTCCGTGATCTGAGATAACTTTTTTACCAATAGGAGATTTTTCTAAATGTTCCCTTTCCCATTCCGTTTCTCCTTGTTGTAAAATTACGTGTTCACTGGGAATAGTAACGGCATAGGGTCCAATGGTTTGAACATTATCTAGACTGACAAGATGTGATGGGCGATTAGAAAAGAACTTACCTTCACCGAACATAATACTTGTGACGGCCTTTTTGTTCACATCAAGGATTATATCAATGACTTTACCGAAGGCTTTACCAGTATCAATGGATATTACAGGTAAAGAAACAACTTCATTTTTTCTCATTTGTATACCCCCTTTTACTATATTATGACTGTCTTAGTTTTCCACATTGCTTGATAATTATAATAGCGCCTATGAATTTCACCAGGAAGAATGATATAATAAATTTTATAGAAGGCATAACAGTGTTATTTGCTGATCTGTTCACGGATGAAAGGGGCGAGAATATATGAACATAAATACCATAGAAGAGCGGCAGACCATCTCAATAGCCGAACAACTTGCAGCATTACTCGGTCCGGGAGATATTGTTCTATTGACAGGAGATTTAGGTGCTGGAAAAACCACTTTTACTAAAGGAATAGCTCAGGGCTTGGATATTGATGAACCAGTTACAAGTCCAAGCTTTACATTAATGAATCAGTATTCGGGTTCTATACCTTTATATCATTTTGATTTATACCGTATAGAAGATCCGGAAGAATTTTTGGAACTCGGTATTGAGGAATTTTTATATGGAAAAGGGATTTCTGTAGTTGAATGGAGTGAAAAGCTACCTGAGTTACCAAATAGTTATCTACAGGTGAGCTTGAAACTTGGAGCTGACCCTGAAGGCAGACAAATAATAATCGAACCCTATGGGGGATATTACCAAGAACTGGTATCAAAATTGAGACAAGAGGTGTTTAGTGATGAAGGTACTCGGAATTGACACTGCCACTAAAACATGTTGTGTTGCATTAATAGACGGGAATAAATTGATGGGTGAATTTATACTGAATAATTTCCAAACACATTCGGAGCGGTTAATGCCGTTGATTGATAAATTATTAGATAGTTTAGGAATTAAGATTGATGAAATAGAAGGTATCGCTGTTTCGAGAGGACCAGGTGCCTTTACCGGGCTGAGAATTGGTATTGGAACTGCCCAAGGGCTTGCCATGGGAAATGAGATTCCCTTAGTGGGAGTAAGTACCTTAGATGCCCTGGCTTATCAAAGGGCAACTTTGGGATATATATGTCCGATTATGGATGCAAAAAAGCAGGAATTGTACACTTCACTATATTATGTTAATGAAAAAGAGATTGAACAGGTTTGGGACTACAGCATCATGAAACCTAAAGATTTGATAGCGGAGCTGAATAATGATTTAACAGACAGGGATATCATTACCTTTGTCGGAGATGGTTTTTCTCCTTATAAGGAAGAGCTGTTATCAGATGTAGTTGCTTCTGTAAATTATAGTACTGGTGACCTAGAACTTAACAGGGGATTTTCTATAGCCCGTCTTGGTTTAAATAAAATAAATGTTGGGGAAGGTTGTGCTCCGGAGGAATTGACTCCTTTATACTTAAGAAAATCTGAAGCAGAAAGGAAGCGGGAGGAAGAAGATAATGGCTAGCAGAGACTTATTTCCAGAATTTAGAATTAGGGCAATGACCCAAGATGATTTAGATCAGGTACTAGAAATTGAAGGACAGTCTTTCAATTCTCCCTGGTCTGAGAATGCTTTTCGCCATGAATTACAAGAAAACTTTCTCGCTACATATCTGGTTTTTGAGGATATAAATAGTAATTTGCAACCAACTATTTTTGCCTATGGAGGATACTGGTTAATTAGAACAGATGCCCATATCACAAATGTGGCAGTTTCTCCTAACTACCGTGGATTAGGTGCAGGTAAGTTGGTAGTGGAAGCTCTATTAGAACATGCCAAGAATAGAGGAGCCAATAAAGCAACCCTAGAGGTCAGAAAAACCAATACTGTTGCTAAAAAGTTATACCAGGCTTTAGGTTTTAAAATCTATGGGATTAGGCCTAATTATTATCGTGATAACAACGAGGATGCTTTAATAATGTATAAAAGTATGGAGAATAACCATTAGTTGTTAAATACAAGGTTTTTTATACTCCGTTGTTGATTCAGGGAGGAGCAGTGATCAGGAAACTTTAATTCTACTGTTAGGGATTTTTAGATGTAGCAGCCCAAAATAATGGATGTGAAAAAAGTTCAACTATCAACATTCAACTTTAATACAGCCAAATACAAATTGAGATTTATTGAGAAGAAAGGTGATTTATATGGAAACTCAAAGAGAAACTGTATATATTCTAGGAATCGAAACTTCATGTGACGAAACAGCAGTTTCTGTAGTCTCAAATGGTCAGAAGGTTTTAAGTAATGTAGTTAGCTCTCAAACCGATGTTCATTCCTTATATGGAGGGGTGGTTCCAGAAATAGCTTCAAGGGAACATTCAAAATTGCTTCCTCCACTGGTGAGTAAGGCCGTTGACGAAGCAGGGTTAAATATGAATGATATCAATGCCATAGCTGTTACTCAAGGTCCTGGACTGGTTGGCCCACTATTAGTTGGTGTATCGTTTGCTAAATCTTTAGCATATTCTCTAAAGATACCTCTAATTCCCGTTAACCATATTAAAGCACATCTATATGCCAATTTTATACTTGCTGACGACGATAAAGATTCAAACTTACCTAGTTTCCCTTTAATTGCTTTAATAGTTTCAGGAGGCCATACTAATCTTTACTATTTGTATGATCACGATAATTGGAAGCTTCTGGGGCGCAGTAGAGACGATGCTTCCGGTGAGTCCTTTGACAAAATTGCTAGAGCTTTAGACCTGGGATATCCGGGTGGACCAGCTGTTGAAAAGGAAGCTCAAAAGGGCCAACCTAATGTTGATTTTCCGAAACCTAAGCTAGAAAACGAATACGATTTTAGTTTCAGTGGTTTGAAAAGTGCTGTATTGAATTATTTGAACCGGAAAAAAATGAAAGGTGAACAATACAGTAGCTCTGATATATGCGCAAGTTTTCAACAGGTGGTTGTTGACTCACTTGTGGAGAAAACAATCTCTGCGGCTCGGGATAATCAGGTTGATACTATAGTTCTAGCGGGAGGAGTTTCTGCTAATGGACAGTTAAGAGCGAATTTTAAGGAAACAACTGCTGGAGAGGGAATAAATTTATTTCTTCCTAGACTGGAGTACTGTACTGATAATGCAGCCATGATAGCTGCACTGGGTTATCATAACTATCGTCGTGGCTGGATTGCTTCCCTGGATCTGAATGCGGTCCCCAATTTGAGTCCATAATTAAAGGGTTGTCCACCTTATTAAACAGCTAGATTATAACGGCTAGTCATGTGGATATTTTAAGGTGGGTAACCCTTATTTTATTTTTAAAAACTTAGTTTACTAAAGAAATTCGTTATTTTCTTAAAATTATCCACAGATTTATGTAAAAAACTTGTGGATAATGTGCATAACTTTCAAAAATGCGGTGAATTTGATAAATTTTCTGTGGATATCCCTGTGGAAATTGTGGACTGATTTAATATTCAAATTATTTTTATAACATGTCAGCTCATCTGTATTGGGAGTAAAACGTTATTTCTTCAATAAACATAATATATGACCACCAAGAGAATACTATTCTAAAAATATGCTTTTATTTGTGGTATAATGTAGAGCGGTGTTTAATTTTAATGAAAAAAATTGTAGTCTAGAGAGAAGAGAGGGATTTTCATGCTAAAGGGCTTTAAAAAGATACATTTTATAGGAATTGGTGGATACGGAATGAGTGCTTTGGCCCAGGTGCTTATCGAAGAAGGTTATCAAGTATCGGGTTCTGATATATCAAGTTCTTCCAGAATTGATTTTTTGAAAGAACTGGGAGTTGAAATTTATCTATCCCATAAAGCTGAAAACATAAATAGTGTAGATCTTGTCATATATTCTACGGCAATTCCTGGGGATAATCCTGAATTGTTGGCGGCTAAACAACGGGGTATTTCTTTGTGGCACAGATCGGAGTTATTGGCAGAATTAATAAATTCCAGATATGGGATTGCCATTACTGGTGCCCATGGAAAAACTACTACCACTTCAATGTTATCACTGATTCTCGAAGAAGCTTCTGCTGATCCCACCTGTATAATTGGAGGAGAACTACCAAACTTTGGAAGCAATGCGAGAGTGGGTGATAGTGAGTATGTAGTAGCAGAAGCCTGTGAAAGTGACCATTCTTTCTTAAGGTATAGTCCTCAAATAGCAGTTATCACAAACATTGAAGCAGACCATTTAGAACACTATAATGGCAGTTTTGATCAACTTTTAAAATCCTATAGACAATTCATAGAAAATATCGACGATTCTGGGAAGGTATTTATCTATTCTGAATGTGAATACCATGATTACTTATTAGAAGGAATGTCTAAGAACTGTAAAACATTTGGCTTTTCCCAGGATGCTGATTTTAGGGCTACGGATCTTAAGTTAAACAAAGGTACGACAGAGTTTACTATTGAAAGTGACCTTGCTGATAGCTTTAAAGTAGAATTAATGGTTCCAGGAGAGCACAATATTTTAAATGCACTTGCAGCTGCTTCTGTAGCTTTGGATTTAAAGATTTCTCCCACTGCAATAAAAAGAGCATTACAAAAATTTACCGGTGCCAAGCGTAGATTCATGGAAATTGGTCAACTTCAAGGTGCTACTATAGTGGATGATTATGCACATCATCCCACAGAAATAAAAGCAACCTTAAAAACTGCTCAAGAACAAAGCGATAATAAAGTGATTGCAATTTTTCAACCCCATCGCTTTACTAGGACTCAATATTTTATGGATGATTTTGCAAGTTCCTTTGAAGAAGCTGATACTGTCATTCTTCATAAAGTTTTTGCTGCCGGTGAAGACGAAATTCCAGGTGCGAATTCGAAAAACCTTAAGGATAAGATTAAAGAAAATGTACCTGGTTTAGAAGTTTACGTGACTGATGACATGGAAGATATAGCCGAAATTGTGTCTAATATTGTAGATAAAGGTGACTATGTAATAACTATGGGTGCTGGTGATATTTGGAAAGTTGCCCATTGGCTGGTTGACGAAGATTATCAAAAGCAACTTAACAGTGAAGGTTAATAAAATGTGTTATCAGAGCCCTATGGATCAGTTTTATAATGAAATAATTACAACAATTTCACAAAATAATATTTTACCTTTGGGAAGCGGTTGTAATTTGAACTGTGTATTTTGCAGCAATAAGCAAAATCCAGATCAATTACAAACTTTTTCGCTTCCCTATTTGTCCGTCAAGAAGATCAAAGAACTACTGGATTTTTTGGATCCCACTAAAAAAATTATCATCGGAGAGTCTGCGACTAGAATTACTGAGGGTGAGCCCTTTGTTAATCCAGATATTCTTGAAATCTTGACATTGATTAGGAAAAAATTTAAGGACACTACTATCCAAATTACGACTAATGGTTCCTTTTTAGATCGGGATAAAATCGAATTTTTAAAGAGCTTAGAACCTCTGGAACTAAACATTTCGGTTAATGGTTTAAAAGCAGAGGATAGATACTATCTGATGGGCGATACTGGACAAGAGGACTTTAAGTTTATACTAGAACAGTTGGCAGTAAATAATATTGATTATCATGGAAGTACTGTTTGGATACCCCAGATCTTAGATGAGAATCAACTGGAAGATTTAATTACTCATTTAGAATTTTATGGGGCCAAGTCTTGTAGAGTTTTTATTCCGGGATACACCCGATTTTCTACTAAAAACTATCAAATTACTAGTAATATGGAACAGACAATGAAAAAAGCCCTATCTAAGATTAATCAAAAAGTAAATTACCCTGTTCTGATTGAACCTCCTGATATCACTGATTTGAACTGTATTGTTGAGGGAATAATCCCTGATAGTGCAGCTACCCATAGTGGTTTGATGACGGGTGATCAAATTTTGGCAGTAGATTCCGATCCAGTGGCTAGTAGAGTGGATGGTTTCAATAAACTGAAAGAAAGAGCTAATCCACAAGTAACAGTCTTGAGAGATGGTGTCAAATTTGATTGTGAAATTCCGAAAGTAGCTAAAGAACCTTCGGGTATAGCAGTTAACTTTGATATTAGTTGGGAAGTAATAGATAAAATCAACAAAGTAGCCCAAAAATACCCTAGAAATTCGGTTACAAAAATATTAGTCTCTGAATTGGGTTATAATCCTATTAAACTAGCTTTAAACCAATTAAACGAAGATTTAGCTAAAGAAGTCCAGATTGTAAAAAACTCTAGTTTTGGTGGCAATATTAGATGTGCAGGTTTGTTAACAGTTGCAGACTTTCGCAAAAAATTGAATAATTTACTGACAAAAGGTTACTCTAAGCACAAAGACATAGACATTAAACAGTTGATTCTACCTGCCAAACCCTTTGAAAATGGCTTAGACCTATTTGGTATGCATTATAAAGACTTAGAAAAGGAGTTTAATGTCACAGTTGATCTATTAACATAACGCTAATGGCGTTATGTTTTTTTGTTTTCAGGGAAATAATACATATAGGTCGTGACAAACGTGATAATTTAAAAGAACTAAAACAATTATGTATAAAGGGTGTTCAGAAAAATATGAAGGTATTGCAAGTGTATCGCCCAGTTGAAGGTGGAATAAAAAGACATTTAGAAATTTTAGATCAGAATTTACCAAATCACAATATAATCCCTGTATTTTGTGGTCCTCAAGACGATATGAATAGTTTGAATATATCAGATAATTATCAGCTTGAAATTACCGATGGTTTGAATATACAAGTACTGGCTAATAATGTATATAGATTAAGGAACATTGTTTCCAAAGTCAAGCCAGATATTATTCATTCCCATGGATACAAAGCATCGGCTGTTGTCTATGGTCTTTCTCCCTTTTTAAGAATTCCATGGATCAGTACTTTACATGGATACAAAACCTGGGGAAGAAATATCACAACCAAAAGAACTGTATTTGATTTGATGTCAAAACAGGTACTGCAGCGGCCTCAAAAAGTTTTGTGCGTATCTAAAGCACTGCAAAAAGAACTGCATTCCATAGGTATGGAAGAGGATAAATGTAAAGTTGTCTATAATGGAATTCCCATTTCTCAGTATCATCAAAATGTTGATGACATTTTTGGTGGCAATTATCACAGGCCCAACAGTAAATTAATTACCTATATCGGTAGGATGATGCCGGATAAAGGTTTAGATACTTTTTTAACTGCTATAAAAATATTAGTTGATAAATACAAATCATATATTGATTCTATGAATTTACAATTTGTAATAGCTGGTGATGGCCCCTGGAGAAATTATTATGAGCAGATGTCTTGGGAATGGAAAATCGCACCTTATATAACTTTTTTAGGTTATCGCAAAGATATATCAAATATTTTAAAACAATCCTATGCTCTCTGTATTCCATCCAGGTATGAGGGCCAGTCAATTACAGCAGTAGAGGCCATGGCGTCATTTTGTCCTGTCATAGCTAGCAGAACTGGGGGGTTACAAGAAATACTGTCTCATGGTGAAACGGGCTTGTTAATTCGTCGAAATGACCCGCTAGAACTAGCTCAAAAAATTATTTTAATATTGAAAAATAAACATCTTAGAAGGCAATTAATTTTTAAAGCTTATTACAAAGCGTTGAAAAACTTTAGTGACAAAAAGATGACTTCAGAAATAGTTGAAACATACAATGAGGTGGCTAAAAATGTTAGGGTTTAACATCCACTTCATTAAAACTAAATCATTATATGTGAGAGGAAAGTGTTTTGGAATTTTGTTATTGACACTATTATTAGTGTCCTTTGTTAATATAAGTCATGGTGAAGCAAGTGAACAAAATGTCTATCCAAAGGCCCTTGATCCTGAACGTGATCTCATAATTTTTATGGTACCTTCATTTTCTATGGAAAAGGCACTGGAATTACAACTTCCAGAGTTAGAGAAAATGGCTTCCCAAGGGGCTATGGGTTTAATCAATACTGGTGTTGCTGAAAGTTATCATCCTTCGGCGGCATATCTCACCTTAGGTACAGGGGCAAGATCTACATGTGATGATGAACTGGCCCTAGCTTTAGAATCACAGGAAAAATACCAGCAAGCAACGGGAAAAGAGTTGTATCGTAGAAATCTAGGCGCTTCACCAGCTGTAAAAAATGGGGATCTAGCACTAATACCTCGAATACCAAAACTGACAGAAGAAAACGATGATTTAATGCACCCTGTGAAAACAGGAGGATTAGGTACTAAGCTACGGGATGAAGGAATTGAGCTAAAACTATGGGGGAATTCTGATACGGACCATCCCAGGCGGTATAGTGCTCTGGTCTTTATGGATCAGAAGGGCATTATCGAAAATGCCGATATCTCCCAGGAACAAACTTTACAGCAAGATAGTGCTCATCCTTTTGGTGTGAAGTCTGATATTTCTAGCTATGAAGAAACTTTAGAACAAAGCATTCAACAGGGTTATGAAATTCAGGCTTATGAATTTGGAGATCTGGAAAGATTAACTTATTACGGGGATTACATGTCTCAGGAGAGAAAACAGGAATTACGACTTAAATATTATAATCAAATTAACAAGGCTTTGAAAAGCGCCAATGAACACTTAGAAACTCATCAGATTGTACTGTTAAATCCTGCACCTACTAGAGAAAACTATTTTGAAGGAAAACGCCTTACCTATATGTTAATTCATCCTGTTTCACAACAAGGTACAAACTTATTGACTTCTGATACAACTCAAAGAGATGGTATCATAGCTAATATGGATTTTGCTCCTTCTATTTTAAGAAAGACAGGTCTGGAAACTTCGTCCCAATTTTTAGGGGCTCCCATGGAGATAATTCCGGAAAACGTCTCAACAAATTATCTTGAGGATAAATATCAATCCATGTTGAGCACGTATCAGAAAAGACCAGCCTTGGTACAAGGGTTTATTTTTATAAAAATCTTTTTAATGGTGCTGGGGATTATAGCTATATTCTTCTCTAAAAACACGATTCCGAAAATGGATATTTGGTTGTTGGCAATAATTATAAGCCCGTTGTTATTTTTGATTTTGGGGGGACTGTCGCCCATTGATTTATTTCCAGCTGCACTGATTTTAATCCTGGGTTCTGTGGGAATAGTTTATCTCATGAGGACTAAATTGGGGATTATCGAAACTATGGGATTAGCTTCATTACTAGTGAGTGGGGCTGTAATTTTAGATACATTTTTAGGTAATTCCTTATTACATGCCTCTGTATTAGGGCATGACCCTATTTCAGGAGCCCGGTATTATGGACTCGGGAATGAGTATATGGGGATATTAATTGGTTCAACGGTACTGGCAATATTCAGTTTGGGCTCTGCTCCCAAGAGAACATTTAGTGTATTTGTTCTAGCCCTAATATTAATGTTATTTATATTTAGCCATCCACAATTAGGTGCGAACCTGGGTGGTGTTATAACTACTCTAGGAGTTTTAATTACTATATCATTTATCCACTATAATGAGATTAATCTTGATAAAAACAAAGTGAACAAGTTGATTATTGTTGTCCTTGGTTTGTTGATTATATTTGGGGCGATTTTTGTAGTGATTAATCTTAGAGGTGACACAGTCAGTCATATAGGGAGAACTATTGATTTAGTAAGGGGGCAAGGAATCGGAGAGTTGTACATGGTGATTGTTAGGAAAATTAGCATGAACATATCCTTAATTCGTTATTCTGTTTGGAGTAAGGTATTACTCTCCTTTGTTGGTGTGTTAATTTTTATTTTGTTATATAAACCAGGGCGACAGTTTGACAAGTTACAGCATAAAAATTTACAAGTTATTAGAGCTTTACAGGGAAATGTCATGGGAAGTATTGTAGCTTTTGTTGTCAATGATTCGGGTGTAGTTGCGGCGGCAACTTTATTAATATTCGCAGTTCCCCCATTACTACTGATAAATTTACCGCTCCCGCAAGGCGAAGTTGATTGATTAGTGGATCGAAAGAATTCTGATCAATACTAGAGATTTTTACTAGGGTTTCTGGAAATTTACGTCTAAAAATCCAGTTCATCTAATTCTTTATACTTTTTTTCCAGGGTTGTTTTCAATTCACGATATTTTAAATTAATTTCTCTTGCTTTTTCATTATCTCGATATAACTCAGGATCGGCCAGTTGTTCTTCTAGCTCTTCCTGTTCGATTTCTAAAGTTTCAATTTCAGCAAATAATTGTGTTGCTAGCTGTTCATTGTTATTTTTTGATGTCTTAGAGTCTTTTTGATTGTTTTTAGTATCTGATTTTCCTTTTTTCTTTTTTGTTTTAGATCTTTCCTGAGTGGAACTGTCTTGTTCATTATTAGATTTAAGCATTTTGTTTTGATATTCAGTGAAATTACCTTCAAAAAAGTGTGGTGGATACGTTGAAAATGAAATCAATTTTGTTGCAACTTTATCTAAAAGATATCGATCATGAGAGACCATGATCAATGTACCTGGAAAATTGTTTAATGCCCTTTCCAGGTTTTCTTTACCATCAATATCTAAGTGATTTGTTGGTTCATCAAGTAATAATAGATTAGCTTTTCTTACATATAATTTTGCTAGAGCCAACCTAACTCTCTCACCACCACTGAGAGATTCTACTAGTTCGTCCATTTGTTCCGGAGGAAATAGAAATCTCCCCAGGATACGCCTGATTTCTTCTTCCTTGGTAAGAGGTAATTCCTTTCTGAGTTCATTTATCAAACTTAATTCTCGAGATAATTCGTCCTGTTCCTGGTCGATATAACCAGTAATCACATTTGTACCAAAATTTATGGTTCCACTAGTGGGTGTGTAGTGTCCTGCCAGTAATTTTAATAATGTGGATTTGCCAGAGCCATTAGGGCCAATAATTCCCACTTTTTCTCCACGAAAGACTTTACAGCTAAGTTCTGGGATAATTTTTTGATCGGCGATGTTTTTAGTGATTTTAGATAGAGTGACTACTTCCTTGCCACTGGTTACACTGGTTTCTAAGTCCAATTTCATATCATTATTTTCTTCCTGGGGTTTTTCAATAATATCCATCTTTTCTAATTGTTTTCTTCGGCTTTGGGCCTGTTTAGTTTTTTGACCTTCTATGTTTCGCCTAATAAATTCCTGGGTTTTTTGGATTTTGCGTTGTTGATGCTTATAATCTTTCCATTGTTTTTCTTTTAATGCCCTTTTCTTAGTTATAAAGTCATTATAATTACCTGAATAACTTGTTAAGCTGTTAGCTTCTAGTTCCCAAATTTTATTAACAGTTTTGTTGAGAAAATAACGGTCATGAGTAATGACAATAAAACTGCCACTGTAACTTTGTAAAAAATTTTCAAGCCATGAAATGCCGTTTAAATCCAGATAGTTAGTAGGTTCATCTAGAATTAATAAGTCAGGTTTTTCCAGGAGCTTTTGTGCTAATATAGCGCGGGTTTTTTGTCCACCACTGAAATTAATTATAGGTTTATGAAACTCGTCTTCACGAAATCCCAGACCTTTTAATACGCTTCTGATATCTCGGTCTTTCTGATACCCTCCACTTTGTTCAAATTTTTCTCTAAGCTGTGAATACCTATTCATTACCTGGGGTAATTCTTCCTGGCTAGTTTCACCCATCAGTGTCTCCAAACGCTGCAATTCTTTGCTAATTGTAACCAGTTCATAATAAACCTTTTCCATTTCATCATATAGACTAGAGTCGCTCTCAAAGTCAGGTTCTTGGGATAAATACCCTATGTTAGTACCTTTTTGTGCAAGTTTTTCTCCGGAATCTGGGATAAGCTCTCCTGTGATGAGCTTAACCAGGGTGGTTTTACCAGCACCATTTTTACCAATTAGTCCAATTTTATCTCCCGGATTTATTTGAAAAGTTATGTTTTCAAAAACTCTATGAATTCCAAAATCTTTTGTAAGATTTTCCCCTCTCAATAAGCTCATTTGCTTCACCCTTGTATTTGTTGTTTGAATTTACATTATAACAAACTATTGCAATAAAAAATAGTAATATAAATAGAACTAGGGCATAGAATGGGATAGGAGGGAGGGATAAAGATGTGGAGGAGATTAATAATGTTTTTGGTACTTATATTTTTGCTTATGGCTTTAGTATCCGGTTTACATGCAAGCAAACAAACAGTTCAAGTTTCTTCACAGGACCTCATAAAAGACTTAGATCCAGAAACAGCTTTTGAACAAGGAGTAGCCGTAGATTATTTTGGGAATGTACTAAAGGGGGAGTCGGGGGGAATCATTTATTGGAATCATCCTCAAAAATATTTTTGTGAAGAGGGTTATTTAAGAGAAAAAGAAACTAATCAGCCAGTAATTACTGCTTCCGGTAATAAAATTACTGATGAACAGTTACTACTAACACCAGAATTACATTCTGTAGAAGTTATAATACACAATTTAGTAGAATCCCAATAAAAAATCAAACCGCCCTAAGTGGGCGGTTTTAGTATATGAATATATAATATTTCGTTATTAATTAGTATTTGATTATTTCAGCATTCCCTGTATATGAGTCCAAATATAATAATCGATGCCGTAACAAATCTCCTTTATTAGTTAAAAATTTGATTGCTTCTTGAGTCTGCCAAGATGCAACTATAGCTGGTGTAGCGGAAGGGTTTCCGAGTTCAACCTCTGCTAGTTTGTCAGGATATTGATATTGCTCCGAATCAGTTTCCAATAGACTGGAGTATAGGGTCTCTAGTCCTCGATCATTTGGTAGAATTGTAGTTACCTGACCAGAAAATCCTCCAATGGCTCCATGTACCATGGGTATTTCAAGTTCTCTAGCTGTTTTTTGTAAAATAAAACGTGTGCTCATATTATCCAAAGCATCAATTAATATATCGCAATCTGCAAGTAATTCCGGGGCATTATTTGAATTAAGCTTTAATGTATAAGGAGAGACGGAAACTGCCGAATTAATATTTGTGATTCTAGTGTAAGCAGCTGAAACTTTTGTTTCCCCTAAATTGCTTTCTTGAGATAGGACCTGGCGATTTAAATTGTTGTCTTCAAATTGGTCGTTATCAATTAAAACTAAATGGCCCACTCCCATTCTTGCAAGTAATTCAGCTATGGTTCCACCTAGACCTCCAGCTCCTATTATGCCTACTGAAGATTTTAATAATGCTGACTGGCCTTCAAATCCCATAGTTCCGTAATTTCTTAAATATCTAGTAGGTAAAATTTGTTCCTTTAAGGATATTTGTTGTACCTTTTTAGTAGTCACTTGATTGTCTTCGGCTATTTGTAATTCATTTTCCACTGTGATGACATTAAGATTAGCACTACCAGCTGAAGCTTGGGTCTTTACATTATGTAAATCTTCAATCAAATTATTATTTGTGTTATTTGGCACTACTGATTTCACCTCCTTTGTAAAAGAATAATAGAACATACTTTCAAGGATAACTAAGAAATATAACTGAAAATATACGATTTGTTATTCTTCTTCTGTGAAATTGTTTGAAAACCTTTTAGTAGTTTTTGTAAAAAAAAGAATAAGTTGCCTGTAGGCAACTTATTCCTCAGAAGTGTTGTCAGAAGTTGTGGTTTTTGAGTTATCGATAATGACCCTTCTAGGATAAGGGATTTCAATACCTTCCCTATCTAAAGCCATTTTAAAGCGCCTTCTAAGTTCACGTTCTATGGCCCATTGTTCACCGGGAATAGTTTCGCAGATCACTCTGATATTCACGCTTGAATCAGCTAGTTCTGTTACACCTTGCACTACAGGCTCAGTTACTATCGAAGTCAGCTCTTGGGCAGCTTGTTTTCCTTCTTTTGCTAAAACCTCGATGGCTTTATTAATGTCTTCTTCATAGGCAATTCCCACTGTTATCAATGCCATCATTTCCCCTCTACTGTAATTGGTAACTTTTCCTATTTCTCCATTGGGAATGATATGAATTTGACCTGTCCATTCTCGAATTCTAGTAGTTCTCAATCCTAACTCCTGTACTTCACCAAAAACATCGGCTGCTACAACATATTCTCCTACGCTGTACTGGTCTTCGAACATTATAAAGAACCCTGTGATAACATCTTTGATTAAACTTTGAGCACCAAAACTGACGGCTAAACCCAGTACTCCTACACCTGCTAAAATCGAGCTGGTTCTAATACCTAAGTTCTCTAGAATCATCATACCAGCTAGAAAATAGACTACGTAAAGTAACAAACTTTTTAATAGACCGTTTAAAGTTTTTTTGCGCCGTTCGTTGATTAACTTTCTTTCCTCATCTCGTTCAGGGTCAAATACATGATCAATTAGCTGTCTACCTAAATTAATAGTAATTTTAGCTAAAATAATTATACCAATGATTTTGAGTATTGTTGTACCAATTGTTCGTACTTCCTCTGGCCCGATTACCTCAAATTCAAATATTTCCAGGGAAATTAAGATTACTAGAAAGGTTAGTCCGTACTTTAATAAGGTTTTTAGACCTAAGTAGATTATTTTTCCGGCATCGGCACTCACATACTTTGACTCTTCGATTTTCATTACCTTTTTAATTAGTTTGAGGCCTACCTGATATGCTAAATACGCTAGGATGATAACTACTACAATGGTTACTAAATTAATACCCAATTCAAACAAATTGTCTACTTCCAGAATTTCGAAAATATTGGCTTTCATCCAACCCCTCCAAAATTTAATACCAAATTAACTCTTGCTAATATAATTACATCTATAGAATTAATATTCCTGCATATTGTAAAAGCTTACTTAAATTCTTCTTGAAGATAAGCCATATCTTCCGGATTTACAATTCGATTTTTTACTAGATTCCCTTTCTTTAAACCTGGTAACTGTTCTTCAAAGGGAGGACGTTGACTTTTATAAAATACACCGATAGGTATTTCGTCTCCCCATTCCTCTGCTTTCTGTATTGCTGAAGTTTTATCCATGGGATCATGGTCTTCTAGCTGGGATACTCTATTATTGTACCAGGCAAATGTATTTAATTTATTAAAAGAAACACAGGGCTGTAATATATCAACAAGGCCATAACCAGGATATTTTATAGCTTGCTTCATTAACTCTTTGAGATGATCTTGTTTACCGCTAAAACCTCGGGCGACAAATCCTGCATCATGTGAAATAGCCATTGAAAGAGGCTTTAAAGGTTCATTAATTACTCCACTAGTCTGAATGCCGGTTACCATTCCCAGTTCACTAGTTGGGCTGGCTTGGCCCTTTGTTAATCCATAAATTTGATTATTATGAACAAAGTGAGCAATATTAGGATTTCTTCTTAAATTGTGTAAAAAGTGATTTCCTCCTTCTCCATAGGAATCCCCATCACCGCTTACCAAGATTACTTGAAGATCAGGATTGGCAACTTTGGCTGCCACCGCTGAAGGCAATGCCCTGCCGTGCAGGCCATTGAAACCGTTAACATTTAAATAGTGTGGCATTTTTGCGGCTTGGCCAATTCCAGATACCACAAGAACTTTGTCAGGGGCTAAATTTAACTCTTCTAAGGCTTGAACAAGGGCTTTTCTGATTGGGAAATTACCACAACCAGGACACCAGCTTGTTTTACGTTCGAGTTCGAAGTCTAAAGTTCCAGTCATTATTGGTCCTCCTTTATCAGAGATTTCAATTGGGAACAAATTTCTTCCCAGGTAATTTGTCTACCATCATATCTCAATATTTTTTGACTAACTTGAATACCAGTTTCTCTTGCAATTAGCTGGGCTAATTGCCCAGTTGCATTATTTTCAACAGAAATAAACTTACATTTGTCTACTAATTCTGGTAAAGTTGTATCAGGAAAAGGAAATAAATCGGAAAAATGTAGTGAGCCCACTGAATATCCCGAAGCTCTTAGATTATCTACAGCTTCCTGAATAATTCCCTCGGTGGAGCCCCAACTTAATAAAATTGTTTTTGGATTCTCAGCCCCGTAGTAGTTTGGAGAAGACATTTCTGATTTAAGTTTTTCAAGTTTTCTCATCCGCTTATCTACCATAGCTGTTCTGATCTCTGAATCTTCAGTAATATTTCCATAAATATCGTGTTCGTGACTGTCTATCAATACCGTTTCACCCGTGTACTGTCCGGGATAAGCCCGAGGCGAAATGCCTGATTCACTATTAAATTCATACCTGACGTATTTACCATATTGTTGTTTTTGTCTGGCCAACTCTTGGTCATTAATAGTATAGTCATGGCAGTTTAATTTTTGAAACTGAAATGGCGATAAAGAGGCGGTTGAATCGGCTAAATACTGATCGCTTAATACAATTACGGGAATTTGATATTTTTCGGCAATTTCAAAAGCTTTATTAACTCTATAAAAAGCATCTTCGATAGAGGTTAGACTGATTACGGCTCTAGGAAATTCACCCTGGGCAGCCGTTAATACAAACTGTAAGTCAGCTTGTTCGGTCCTGGTGGGTAAACCGGTAGCTGGACCTGGTCGTTGAACATTTGCTACTACTAGGGGAATTTCGGCAACTCCGCTCATGCCCAGAGACTCTACCATTAATGAAAAACCTCCTCCTGAGGTGGCAGTCATAGCTCTGACTCCCATTGATGAAGCCCCGAGGGCTTTGTTTATACCAGCAATTTCGTCTTCAGATTGTTCAACTACTAAATTTGCTTCTTTCTGTTTTTTTGCTAAATAATTCATGATACCAGTGGAAGGGGTCATGGGATAAGTGGAGAAGAATTTACAGCCACTAGCAATGGCGCTCATCCCAGTAGCTTCGTTTCCAGAAATTAATATTTGTTCATTTTCATCTTGATTTTCTATTGGCTCTAGCCAACTTTCCTTGATTTTAGTCAGCAAGTTATGTTCTTTTATTGCCTCTTTGGTTCTTTGATAACCAGTTTTTACGGCTTTTTCATTGATATCCACTAAACTTTCCTTAAAAGATTGATTAATCAATTCAATTAACTTATTTTCAGATAGTCCCAAAAAGTAAGCCATGGATGCTAGTGCTACAGTACTTAATGTCCTGGGATTTTCAACGATCTTGGTTGCCCATTGATTCCAGGGTAGATGTAAACTGATTGATTCTTGATCAGATTGGTGAATCTCTATTTCTTTACTGTCTGATATTTCGCCGGCTATGATTCCTCCTTTATTTACTTTGTCAAAGTGTAATTCATTTGTCTCCTGGTTAAAACAAAAGAGCATGTCCGTTGTTTTTTGTGGAGCTTTCACAGCTTGATTATCAATTTTAATTTGATAAAAATTGTGACCTCCACGAATTCTAGACATATAGTCCTTAGTTAGCAAAATTTGATATCCTAATCTGTTTAAATGTTTTCCCAAAAGATTTGCGGAAGTGTCCAGTCCCTGACCAGCTGCACCTCCAAGTAAAATGTTTTTACTTGTTATCGTCAATCTAAACACCTCTTCTTTTTATATATAGTGATTACTATTATTACAATTCTTTAAAATGTAATTTTTCCCTTTTTTTGAATAATAAATACAATATTTACTATTGAAACAGTATAAAAAAGCCCTCCTGGTCAAAAAACCAGGAGGGCTTTACTTAAATCTATCGGGTACATCTATTTCAGAAATTATAATTTTAATTGTAAGGGAGTCTAAACCAGACAATTTTTTTATTTTATCTTGTAAATCAGCTTGTAAACTTTTTGCAGTCAGATGCAATGGGTTATCATAACCTAGTTTTAAATGAATTTCTATGCTGGTTGACTGGGCACTGTTAGTTATTTTTATTGTTTTAATTTGTTTGACATCATGATCTGTTAAATCATGATGTAAGGCAAAATAAGCCATATCCTCAAGAGCCTTTTCTTTAATATAAATTCCGCCAAGGGAATGGAAATTAGGTTTAACCACGGATTGTTCTCCTAGATATTCTGTTTTTCCCCTATTAGGTATAAGCAGTTTCAAGCGGTCCAATAATGGAACCTTAAAAGTCTTACGGACTTCTACAGGAGACAAGGGTACAACATGACGACCCCTATCACGATGGTATTTAGCTTTTTTACGTTCTCGGGTAGAAGTGATTTCAGAAATGTCTATCCAATGATCAGGTTGATCCAGTTTAAGGTTTTGGATGATTTTATTTATCATGTGCTGCGAAGTACCGATTATTAAAATTTTTGAAGGGTTTAGTGCTTGTAGTCTAGCACTCATTTTTTGTGCATAGTCATTATCGTCAAAAATTGCTCTTTTAACTGCTCTGATACGATTTTGTTCCTGTTTGCCGGAAATTGATCCGGGAATTTTTTTGCCTTTATATATTAATAAGCCATCGTCTATAATCAAGGGAATATTGTAATTGAAAGCAATACTTATGGCGCGGTGACTTTTGCCAGTGCCGCTTTTTCCATATAAAGCATATATTTTCGACATTTCTTTATTAAGCCACCTTTCTTATTTGAAAAAACCGGAGATTTCCTCCTTGACTTTAAGAGGGTCTAATTGATTACTTTTCATTTGCCTGCAGAAGCTACAATCTCTATCTTGACTTGTTGGTTCCCCACATGTTGGACATTTTACCAAAGTAATATCTTGTTTGTTTGATTTGAAATATGGTTGGGCAGTACGCAAAAAGTCTAGATAAAACTGATCTTTAGTCCCAGGTGACTTTAGTTCAAGATTGTTTAATACCTCTTTATAATCAAAACTACTGGCACCCTGTGCCATAGGGCATTCTTCCAAGATATAATCGATATTTTTAGTAATGCAATAAGCGGCTGTTTCTTTCTCTGCCAAACGACATAGAGGTTTAATCTTTTTAGCAAGGCCATTATTTGATGGCATACTAGGAGACTGCCTGCTCAAGTACCCAGTTTGCCATCTGAGAGTATTTCCTAACAGAGAAGATGCCTCATCATCTAAATTGTGACCTGTTGCAACAGCATGATAATTTCCATATTTGGCGAAGATATTCATAATATATCTTTTTATTAATCCACATGCCGAACATGCGGATCTAGGGTTGTTTCTAGAGATTTCTTTGATTCCTGTGTTATACAATTTTGGTAGTGAAATCGTATAAAGATTTCCTGAAACTTTTTCGGCAAAACTTTGAGCTTTTTCCATTGAGGTTTTTGAATATTCATCAATACCCAGGTCGATATAAAATGCATCCGCTTTGTATCCGCGATCTAGTAACATATCCCACAGAGCCAAACTATCCTTTCCCCCTGAGATAGCTACGATAACTTTTTCATTAGGAGGTAACATTTTGAATTTTTTGATTGCTTTAATCATTTGGTTTTGAAGGTGCTCAACCAGATGTGTTTCACATAAAGTTGCCTTGTGTCTTTTGATTCTCAAGATTGCCTGGGAATCACATTTGAAACATTTCAAGGTTCGTCACCTCCAATTTATCCGCCTGAAACAACTGAGATAATTTCTATATTTTCATGATCTTTGACAATTTTATCATGGGTTAAAATTTGTCCTTCTTTTACAACAATTACTGTTTCGGGATTTAATTCTAATTCGGATAAAATATTTGATACTTTTTTATTTCCTGAAAGCTCAGTAACCTGGTTAGTGCCTTTTAAAGTCACCTTCATTAGAGCACCCTCCTTTTAGCAGTGGGTTTCCTATCGGAGAAGTTTACTAGAATATCAAGGTCTTTGCAACCATGAATTTACTTACTCTTAAGGGGAAATACTTTAAATAAATGATTCTAAATGGAGGAATGAAGGATGAACGAAAGCAAAGGTACTATATTATTTTTGGCTTTATTAGTTTTGGTTTTAATCATGGCTGGAATGGTTGTATTTTCAGGGTTTTTTGAAGATGAGCCTGAAGAAAGAGAACATATTAAAGTAGATCCTCATAGAATTGCAGTTACAGTGAAAACTTATAAATTATTTGGATAAACTGTAGTTATGCTAAATTATGAGTTTTGCTATCTAATTGGGATTTTGTTAGAATATTTTCAGTACTCATTTCAATTATTAACATAGCTAAGGGGGAGGGAGACTATGGACTGTGACAAGCAAAAACAAAACTTGGAAAAATGTAACTGTACATACCCCGGATGTCCGAGAAAAGGTAATTGTTGCGAGTGCTTACATCATCATTTAAAAATGGAACAACTTCCTGCTTGTTGTTTCCCTGAGGATGTTGAAAAAACTTATGATAGATCCTTTAAAAAATTTGCCCAAATAGTTATGAAATAAATTAATCAATTATTCTTTGGTGTTATTATTGGAAGTTTTTGAGGAATTAATTGAATATGGGCAGGGATACTTCCATATATTTCTCCATCTGAGTGATAATTGATTGACAACCCGGTATTCTTTGTACCGGGTTCGATTTTAATTGTTTTTGTTTTAATTTCCATGACTTGATAGTTATCAACATGATTCCCTTTATAGATCGAAGCAAATTTACGTACAACTGTGGTTCTTTTTATATCCTTGGCGATTAAAAGATGAAAATAGCCGTCATTAGGCTTTGCTGAGGGTATAAGTTTGATGCCTCCACCGATGTATTTTGCATTACCTATGGAAAGTAAAAAACAATTACTGATCTCAGTAGATTTATCATCGGTCTCTAAAATTAAATTGAGATTGCTATATGTAATTAAAGTTCTTAATATGGAAATGAAATAACTTCCTTTACCATTGAAAAATAATCGTTTATTAGAATTCATGAGCTTAGCAATTTCAACATCAAAGCCTACTCCAGCGGTATTAACAAAATATGTTTCACCATTAATCAATCCCAGGTCAATTTTTTGGTAATATCCATCTAGAATAACCTGACAGGCTTGTAGTGGATCATTAGGAATATTTAATGTTCGCACCAAGTCATTACCTGTTCCTGCAGGTATTATTCCAAAGGCCACTCGATCATTAATTATATTTTGGCCGTTAATGGCTTCATGTAGAGTCCCATCACCGCCTATAATTGCAATTTTAGAACAACCTTCCTGAATAAGCTCACTTGCTAGCTTACCTGCTTCTTTGGGACTACTTGTTAATCTATAACGAAGATTAATTTTTTTTGTTTTCAAAAAAGGTAAAATTTGGTTCCAAACTTGTTTTGCCTTACCTTTACCAGCTGTTGGGTTGATGATAACACCTATTTCTTTTTCACACATATTATTATTATACCCCTCACTAGTTATTTTTACCATTTTTAATTATACAAAAGGAGAACGGTTTTGGAAATAGTACTGTTATTAAATAAATACAAAAAGTAAACATAGATTGGAGGGATAATATTGGTTTCTGTGAAACCACTTAAATTTGAGGATGATGAGCTGCTTTTGTTAGACCAACGAAAATTACCTGGTAAGGAAGAATACTTTACATGTAAAACTTATCAAGATGTTCACTTTGCTATTAAAGAAATGGTTTGTAGAGGTGCTCCATTAATAGGGGCTGTAGGTGCTTATGGTGTTGCTTTGGCTTGCCGTGAATTTATCAATGAATCTCAAGAAAAATTTCAACAAGAAACCAAGAGAGCGATATCTGAACTATCATCTGCTCGTCCTACAGCTGTGAATTTATTTTGGGCGCTGAATAAAATGAATAAATTATTGGGTCAAGTTATGGAAGAAAATACAGCCCCTGAAGATATTTATCCTATAATTTTAAATGAAGCCCATAAAATTAGTGATCAGGAATTGCAAAGAAATTATCGCATTGCTGAATTTGGTGATCAAGTAATTTCAAATGGAGATAAAATCCTGACACATTGTAATACAGGAGCGTTGGCCACTACTGGTTACGGTACTGCCTTAGGAGTTATTAGACAAGCCCATTATAATCATAAAGACATTTTTGTTTATGTTGATGAAACAAGACCAAGATTACAGGGCGCTAAGTTAACTGCTTGGGAATTAAAACAAGAACAATTACCCTTTGCATTGATTCCGGATTCTTCGGCTGCCGTTTTAATCAAAAATGGGGATATTGATGTAATATTTGTTGGTGCTGACAGAATTGCATCTAATGGTGACACAGCTAATAAAATTGGAACCTTTATGTTATCGATTTTGGCTAAAAAATATAAGGTCCCATTTTATGTGGTGGCACCTGTGTCAACTATTGATTTTCAGGCTAAAAACGGTGATGATATAACTATAGAAGAGCGAAGTAGCAAGGAAGTAACAGAAATAGACGGAGTGCGGGTAGCTCCTACGGACATACAAGTTTATAATCCAGCCTTTGATATCACACCAGCTGAAAATATAACAGGTATTATTACAGAAAAAGGAATTATTGGACCAAATAACAGAGAAATCATGACAATTCAGGAGTAAGTGATTGCTGATGTCGATAGATTGAAAATTTCTCTTTTTTAATTAGTAAAAAACTGATATACTATCTATGACGTACAAATATCTTTATGCACCGATATGCACTAAATAGTCAGACATTTATTATAAAAAATATTAAAATCAAAATTTATCTAGATGTTCAAGGGGGAGGTGGTTCTTGAACAATCAAAATAATACGGTCATAATGGTACGGTTGGTAAAAAAATTTAGCTAAATTAAGAAGGGGGTAATAATGTTGAGTAAAAAATTTCTAGCTATTTTAATGGCAGGAATGTTAGTATTTGTTTTTGCAGCATGTGGAACAGATGAGGACCCTGCAGAGGATCCGGAAAACGGTGAAAATGGTGAAGCTGCTGAAGAAGAGGAAGATGTTCCTACAGTTGGGATTGTATTCTCAACCGGAGGATTAGGAGATCAATCTTTTAACGATTCAGCTTATAGAGGAATGGAAATGGCTGAAGAAGAGTTTGACTTTGAGTGGGACTACATTGAGCCTGAAAACCCAGCAGATTTTGATCCCGCTTTGACTACTTTTGCTGAAGATGAAGTTGATTTATTAATCGGTGTAGGATTCCAAATGGAAGCAGAAGTTAAAGAAATAGCTGAAAATTATCCCGATATGAACGTGGCTATTGTTGATCACAGTTATGAAGAAGAAACTCCTGAAAACCTTGAAGAATTGGTATTTGACGAACCAGGAGGCTCTTTCTTAGCAGGAGCTTTGGCTGCCAAAGTTACTGAAACCGATGTGGTAGGTTTCGTTGGTGGTGTCAATGGTCCACTAATTCACAGATTTGAAGGCGGATTTGTTCAAGGTGTTCAGTATGTGGATGAAGATATTGAAATTTTAGGTTCTTATGCAGACTCTTTTGGAGACCCTGCAAGAGGTACGGACATAACTGAAGGCTTTGTGGATCAAGGTGCTGACGTGATTTATCATGCTGCCGGTGGAACAGGTGACGGTGTATTCACTATAGCATCCGACTATGATAATGTGTATGCAATTGGTGTAGACGACAACCAGAACCATATTCAGCCTGGTCATATTATAGCTAGTATGCTTAAGCGCGTTGATGTAGCTGTTTATGAAACTGTTCAGAGAGTTGTTGAAGATGAGTTCGAAGGTGGAATCACTCGCGAATTCAGCTTAGAAGATGATGGTGTAGGACTATCCAGCTTAGATGAACTAGATGTACAAGAGAAAGAAGCAGTAGAACTAGATGCAATCACTGAAGAAGAACTTGAATTGATTAAAGAAATGAAAGAAGAGATAACTGCTGAACATGCTGACCAAATAGAGCAAATCAAGCAAGATATTATCGATGATGAAATCGAAGTCGAAGATTGGATGGAAACTGGAAGACAGGATTATTAATTTCGTAATGGATAATAAATTTCAAACTTCAGGCGCGTAATAGCGCCTGAAGGTTTCTTTTTTGTCTTTTTATTATTTCATAAAAGCTGTTATATTTAGTTGTCGAAACTGTAAAATTGAAATTTTACAGTTATTAATATTCAACTTTAATACAGCCATTTTCATAAGAAATGAGAAGGCCTAAAGGAGGATTGAAAATTTCCATGGCTGAGAATATTTTAGAAATGCGCAATATCACAAAAGTTTTCCCTGGGGTTAAAGCCAACGATAATGTTAATTTGCAGGTTCGTAAGGGGGAAATCCATGCCCTTGTAGGTGAGAATGGTGCAGGGAAGTCAACTTTAATGAACATCCTTTACGGCCTTTATGCTCCAGATGAAGGAGATATTCTTTATAATGGTGAAAAAGTGGATCTTAATGATCCTATGAAAGCAATTGAACTGGGTATCGGAATGGTACATCAGCACTTTAAACTTGTAGACCCCTTAACTGTAGTGGAGAACATTATCCTTGGGAGTGAACCCAGGAAAAATACACTGTTTATTGACAAAAAGTCAGCCACGAAAGAAGTGCAAGAAATTTCCGACAAATACGGGTTAAGAGTTGATCCTAATTCTAGGATAGAAAATGTTTCAGTTGGTATGCAGCAGAGAGTAGAAATAGTTAAAATTTTGTATAGGGGCGCTGAATTATTAATTTTTGATGAACCTACTGCTGTACTCACTCCACAAGAAATCGAAGAACTTTTTGAGATTTTTCGGTCATTGAAAGAACAGGGGAAAACCATCATATTTATTACTCACAAATTAGGAGAAGTTAAAGAAATCTCAGATAGATTAACTGTTTTGCGAAATGGTCAATCAGTGGGTACTGTTGAAACTTCAACAGTATCAAAGGAAGAAGTAGCCAAAATGATGGTTGGAAGAGAAGTTTTATTACGAGTTGATAAAGACGTGGCCAAACCGAAGGATGTTGTTTTAAAGGTAGATGGATTATCAGCCAAAGACAGTCGTGGAGTGCCCATTGTAAAGGATATCTCCTTGGATGTGAGAGGAGGAGAAATTCTAGGAATAGCTGGTGTTGAAGGAAATGGACAAACAGAACTGATTGAGGTTTTAACTGGCCTTAGACAAGCTACAAATGGTAATATTTTTTTCAGTGGACAAGATATAACTGGTTTGACTCCTCGTCAAATAAAAGAACACAAAATAGGCCATATTCCTGAAGACCGGCAAAAAAGAGGTTTAGTTCTGGATTTTGACTTAGCAGAAAATATGATTTTAGGTTATCATTATCAAAAACCTTTTGCTTCTAATTATAGAATGAACTACAATCATATAATTGACTATACAAAAGAATTAATTTCAGAATATGATGTTCGCACCCCAGGCTATCATGTCCAAGCCAGGTCCCTTTCTGGTGGTAATCAGCAAAAAGTGATAATTGCACGAGAGTTTTCACAAGAACCTGAACTATTAATTGCGTCACAGCCAACCAGGGGTGTTGACATAGGAGCCATTGAGTTCATTCATCAAAACTTAATAGAGCAGAGGGATCAAGGAAAAGCAATTTTAGTTGTTTCGGCAGATTTAAATGAAATTATGTCTCTCAGTGACAGAATAGCTGTCATCTATGATGGTAGTATTGTAGATGTAGTTAATTCAGAAGAAGTTGATGAATATCAGTTAGGAGCATTGATGACGGGGTCTAATTTAGAGAAGGAGGCTTCTAAATGACGCAGCCGAAAAATAAAATTAACGAAAGTGTTAATAATGCTATGGAAAAAGTTAGAGGCGCTGTCATGTCTAGTCAGAATGTCCGTTCTACCGCATCTGAACTAATTATGTCCCTGGCATCGATATTGGTTGCTTTATTAGTAGGAGTTATATTTATTTTAATTGCGGAACAATCACCAATAGATGCTTACTATGCCTTATTTGACGGAGCCTTTGGTTCATTTACGAATTTCATGGGAACTTTACACCGATCTACGCCATTAATTTTAACAGGACTGGCTGTAGCTTTTTCTTTTAGGACAGGCCTATTCAATATAGGTGCCGAAGGGCAGCTATTAATGGGTGGATTTATTGCTGGTTTAGTCGGATTTTACTTTGAAGGTCTTCCCACAATAATACATTTGCCACTGACGGTCTTAGCTGGAATGTTGGCAGGGGGTATTTGGGCAGGTATACCCGGTATATTAAAAGCTAAACTAGGGGTTCATGAAGTTATAAATACCATTATGCTAAACCACATTGCCATTCACATTACTATTTACTATGGTATAAACCGTTTTAGAGAAGGAGGCCGTCAGGCTACTCCTTATGTTCAGGAAACCGCTGAACTATTCCAATTTAATCAAATGCCTGAACACCCTATTTTACAGCATTTACCATTTGTTAATTTCTTTGACCATACTAGTATAAATTTACACAGTGGCTTTTTAATTGCTTTAATTGTTGCTGTAATAGTCTGGTATATACTCTGGAAAACCACATTGGGTTATGAGATCAGGGCAGTTGGATTAAACTCCCCTGCTGCCGAATACGGTGGTATAAACGTGTCTCAGAAAATTGTAGTTGCCATGTTAATCAGTGGTGGCATTGCAGGCTTGGCAGGAATAAGTGAAACCCTTGGGACCCATCAAAGTTTTGTGGAGGGTATGGATGCCGGCCATGGTTTTACGGGAATTGCCGTGGCATTATTAGGTAGAAACCATCCTGTAGGTGTTATCCTAGGGGGATTACTATTTGGTGCTCTTTCTCAGGGAGGACTGCAAATGCAGTTTGCAGGTGTTCCAAGGGAAATTGTAATAATTATTCAGGCTCTAGTGATATTCTTTGTAGCAAGTTTCCAGATGTTTAAGATATTCATTGCCAGAAGAAAAGCTAAAGGGGAGGCTAAATAATGGAATTATTAGGTGAAATTTTTAATATTCCCATATTAATTGCCAGTTTTAGACTTGCCACACCCCTTCTACTAGCGGCGCTAGGTGGGATTTTTTCCGAGCGATCGGGTGTTATTAATATTGCTTTAGAAGGTATGATGTTGTTTGGCGCATTTGCAGCTGTTTATGGTACTGCCCTTACCGGTAGTCCGTGGATTGGTATGATTTACGGTATTATAGCCGGCATGTTGCTAGCAGCTCTTCACGCTTTAGTATCTGTACAATTTAAAGCAGACCAAATTATAAGTGCTACAGGTATAAATATTTTTGCTACTGGAATCACCTTATTTTTATTACAGGTAATTTTTGAAGTTTCCGGTACTTCACCAGGTGTACCAAGATTTCCAGCCTGGGTACTGTTCGATGTAATTCGTTTTCCGCCCACAACTTACTTTGCATTAATTTTAGTTCCTATAACTTGGATTTTGTTTTTTAAGACTCCCTGGGGGCTCAGAATTCGAGCAATTGGAGAACATCCTGAAGCTGCAGATACTTTAGGTGTTAATGTAAACATGTGGCGATTTATCTGTGTTGTTATTAGCGGTGCCTTAGCCGGTTTAGCTGGTGCACATCTTTCTTTGGGTGTAACAGGTTCTTTTGTACGTGAAATGACTGCTGGTCGTGGTTTCATCGCTTTAGCTGCCATGATTTTTGGTAAGTGGAATCCCTTTGGAGCTTTAGGTGCTGCCCTATTATTCGGTTTTGCTGATGCTATTGCTATTAGGGTGGACATTCCATACATTCCTTCTGAACTAATTGGAGCTATTCCTTATGTAGTAACAATAATCGTCTTGGCAGGGCTTATTGGTCGGGCTACACCACCGAGGGCCGTTGGTAAACCATACTATAAAGGTGGTAAATAACTTGAATCTACAATAGACTTGATTGAGTCTGTGGTAAGAGTTAAGGTAAAAGTTAGATCTTTCCCTAAAAATAACTATAAGCCACATAGTGTGGCTTATAGTTATTTTTACGCAGAAAGGAGGCGCTCTGTTAGTGACTAAGAATTTTATCCTCTTACTAGTAGTAGCATTATTGGTTTTTATTAATTTCTTTTCATTTGTAGTAGTAATTCCTCTTTATGTCATAGATTTAAATGGCAGTGAATTTCATGTTGGTTTTCAAAATGCATTGTTTTATATATCGGCTATCTTGTTTAGAGGTTACTTCGGTCCTTTGGCCGATGTAAAAGGGCGGCGGCTCCCTTTGTTTATAGGTATACTAGCTTTTTCAGGAGCTTCAGCTCTATTTTTGATCAGCAATAATTTGTGGCATATTTATGGTATCAGGATATTCCAATCTATAGGATTAGCTGCATTTTTCTCAACTGGAGGTTCTCTAGTTGGTGACATGGCTCCTCCAGGTAAAAGTGGTGTTTATATGGGTGGATATCGCTTAATAAATACTTTAGCCCTGTTACTGGGTCCCTGGATTGCCATTTCAACAATCAATAGCTTTAACTACCAGGCTTGGTTCACTTTAGGAGCTATAATTGGTTTGCTTGCTCTTGTTATCGCATGCTTCATAGAAATACCAACAATTTCATCCCAGGGATCCGAAGGAAATGTTGATACAACATTTATTGATAGATTTAAGAATGCTTTCCAAATGGAAAATGCTCGAGTTATTTTTTTAGGAACTGGAATCATTGCCTGTTCCCTTGGTATTTTACAGACTTTTGCGTCTGTGTACACTGAAAAAGTAACTGAAATAGCCAACCCCGGACTTTACTTCACTATCTTTGGAATTGCTGGAATTATAGCAAATGTGTTATCAGGATATCTAACAGATAATTGGGGAAGAAGTAAAGTGCCATGGCCATTTCTTACCTTAATGGGACTAGGTTTATTTATCTTTGCCCTGCTTCCTTATAATGAAATTTTCTTCTTGCTAAGTAGCTTGATTGCTGGCTTTGGTTTTGGAGGCGGAATAACTGCTCTGTTTACATGGACGATTGAAGTTTCTGGAGAGCAGCTACGAGCTACAGCTCTAAGCATCCAAGAGAGTGCCATAGATATATCAATTGCCATGGGTTCTTTTATCTTTGGGATATTGGTAGCGATGATCGATTATAGTATATCTTTTGTATTTGTAGGTTTTGTGACTGTAGTTTTGGGAGTAATCTTGATGCGAAAATACTCCTTTTCAAATTAGATATTCATTTAGTATAATATTATAAAGTTTCTACACTCGAAATAATTTATATATAAGAACCTTAAAAAGGAAGGCTTTGATTTGTATGAAAACTGAGAAAATAAGTGGTTGTCAAAATATCATAAAAGATCCCGCATTTAAAAAACTGCTTAAAAAAATGCCCATGTTATTTCTTGGGTTCGTATTATTTGCAATAGGAATATTACTGACACTTTATGCTGACCTGGGAATGGGTCCTTGGGACGTTTTTCATAAGGGGGTTAGCCATCATATCCCTCTGACACTGGGCCAGGTAATGCAGGTGACGGGAGTTATGCTACTGGTTATTTCCTATTTCTTAGGTGAAAAACCCGGTCTTGGAAGTATTTTTAATATGTATTTTATTGGTTTATTTGTAGATATAATAGACGGTTTTGGTATATTTTTTACTCCTGAAAACCTGTTACTTCAATTTATTATGTTAATACTAGGGATTCAGGCCATAGGGTGGGCGACTTATTGTTATTTAAGAGTCCAGTTGGGTGCTGGCCCCAGGGATGGTTTGATGGTAGGAATAGTTAAGCATACCAACAAACCTGTTTGGTTAATTAGAGGTATTATTGAGACTACTGTCTTGATTATTGGCTATTTTTTGGGAGGACCTGTGGGGATTGGCACAGTAATTATAGCACTTACTATTGGTTTTTCTGTACAATTAGCCTTTAAGATAGGGGGGTATAATGCTAAAAAGGTTAGACATCAGAATTTGGTTGAACTACTCAATGAGTTGAGAAGGAGGAAATCTTCATCTTCCTCTTCTTCAGAAAAAACAAGCTATGGAGGTTAAAAAATGAGTGAAATCCTTTTAAAGAATTGTCGTGTGTATACCATGGACGAATCTGTACCTTATGCAGAGCAAATATTGTTAAAAAACGGAAAAATAGCTCAACTAGGTACTAGAGATGATAATTTAGCTTCCAATAATAGTGTCCAGGAAATGGACTTAGGTGGTCAGACGGTTTTACCTGGTTTGAATGATAGTCACTTACATCTTCTTAGTTATGGGATGGCTCTTTCAACTGTAGATTTAAGTGATGTCAGTTCATTCAGAGAATTAATTGCTAAAGTTCAAAATTATATAGACAATAACAATATTCCAAAACATGAATGGGTAATCGGACAGGGATTTGATGAAGAAAATTTACAAGAAAAAGATTTCCCTACTCGAGAGATATTGGATCAAATTTCACAATGTCATCCAGTGATAGTGAAGCGAAAGTGTACTCATGTAAGTGGAGTAAATAGCTATGCGTTGGATTTAGCAGGGATCACCGCTGAAGATAACGAGAAAATTGAGGGTGGGAAAGTTTATTTAGACCAAGATGGGAAACCTAATGGAGTTTTGGCAGAAAATGCCCAAAACTTGTTATCACATATCCTACCTTCTTATTCGGAAAAAGACCTGGAGAAATATATCAAGTTGGCTGGGGAAGCTTTTATTGATAAGGGTTTGACTTCTGTCCAATCTGATGATTTAAAGGCGATTCCAGGTGGCGAAGATATGATTATGAATGCTTACCTTTCCCTGGCGGAAAAAGGAGAACTCCCCGTAAAGGTGAATTTACAACTTCAATTATCTTCTGAAGAAGAAATAACTACTTTTATACAAAAGTATAGTCCTTATTTCCAAAGTTCAGTTACAGATTATTTAAATTTTGGTCCTTTAAAAGTTTTATTAGATGGTTCTCTTGGAGGAAAGACTGCAGCACTTAGACAACCCTATTTAGGCGATCAAGAAAATTTCGGTATTGTAACCTATACTCCGGAAAGTCTTGATTCCCTCTTGGATTGTGCAGCACGTCATCATTTACAAATTGCATGTCATGGTATTGGTGATTACGCTATTGAGCTATTTTTAGACTCCATTGATAAAATCCAGGCTAAATTTGGTGGAGATTATCGTCATCGAATAATTCATTGTCAATTGACAGATTTGGATCTGATTAATCGAATTGCTCGTCAAAACATTTCAGTAGATGCTCAACCTGATTTTGTTGGAAGTGATTATGGACTATTAGAAGAGCGCCTAGGCTTTGCTCGCAGTATTAACACCTATGCCTGGAAAACTATGTTGGATAAGGGGATCAATGTATCTGGGAGTTCAGACTGTCCTGTTGAACCTTTTGACCCGAGACTAGGAATTAAGGCAGCAGTTACCAGACAAGACGCTAATAATAATCCCTGTGGAGGATGGCATCCCTGGGAAAAAGTGTCAGTTTTTGAAGCCCTTAAGATGTATACTGTAAATTCTGCTTATGCCACCTTTGAGGAACAGGTCAAAGGAAAGCTAGCACCTGGTTATTGTGCAGATATGGTGGTCCTGGAGGAGGATCCTTATAGCACTCCTCCCCAAGAACTTGATTCCCTTTCTGTAAATAAAGTCTTTATTAACGGCAAAATAGTCAAGTAAATTAAGACTTTTGTGATTGCTTTCGTGCTACCCGTCCCGCTAAAACAACGGGATCATATACGGGGGAAAAGGGTGGTGCATAAGACAAATCTAAATGATATATATCATCTACTGTGGCACCTGTTTGCGTTAAGACTGCAAAGGTGTCAATTTTTTTGGCATCTTCTATTGGACCAATTAATTGAGCTCCCAGAAGTTTGCCGGTTTTAGATTCAAACACAATTACTGTTTTCAACTTCCTACTACCGGGATAATAACCCGGTTTATTAGGTGAATCTATTACTATCGTCTCTGCATTGAATCCTTCCTGATTAGCTTCATTTTCCGTCAAACCAGTCCGTGCTATTCCCGTATTGAAAAGTTTTAATATAGAAGTCTTTAATACACCTGGAAACTTTTCAACATGTGCCTCAGCTGCAATATTACTACCGGCAATACTACCTTCTTTATTTGCTTTTAGTGCTAGAGGTGAGAAAACAGACTTTTGGGTGACTAAATTTACGGTTTCGGCTACATCCCCAGCAGCATAAATATTTGAATAATTAGTTTGCATATATCTAGAAGTTTTAATGGTGTCATTAACGCCTAGCTCTATTCCTGATTCTTTCAAAAAACTGGTGTTGGGACGGACTCCGATAGCAGTTATGATCATATCAAATTCCAACGAATTACCACTCTCTGTAGTAACTGCAACTTTATTATTCGATTTATCTTCAATTTTCGTAACCTCAGTATTTAAAAGCAAATTGACATTATTTTGTTCTAAAACTTGTAAAGCTTCCTGAGATATATCTGGCATAAAAGCCCTATTCAGCTGATCTCTACGGTGAATAAAATAAGTGTCTAAACCTAAATTTTTGAGAGATTCAGCCATTTCTAAGGCGATGTAACCGCCTCCTATTACTGCAACTTTTTTAGGAGTTTGTTGTTTTAGATAATTTTTTATTCTAACCCCATCTCCAACGTATTTAACAGAAAAAACTTTATCCGAATTTATAGTTATTCCCTTGGAATCTGGAGAAGTTCCTGTAGCAATTAATAAATAATCATAGCTTTCTTCTAAAAGATTATTTTGACAATCTTTCGAATTGTATATAACTTTATTATCCTCGGGGTTAATTTTCATGATTTCTGTATGAAGACGAAGGTCAATTCCCCTGTCCTGTTTAAGTTTATTTGCACTTAAAGCGTATAAATTACTAGAATCTGTTACCTGTTCCTGAATATAATATGGAATGCCGCAACTGGCATAGGAAACTTCATCAGTTCTTTCAAAGACAATGGTATCCCAGTGTGGATTTTGACGTTTAATTTGACTGGCTGCACTCAATCCCGCTGCATTTCCCCCAATGATAATAACTTTTTTAGCCACAAATATTCCTCCTTCAGTATATTTTAAAATAATTAATAATGATAATAACTAATAACTATTTCTATTTTGCTATAAAAATGTCCTTTTATTATTTAACATAAATTATGGACGTACCAAAATATGGTATGATAATTTATTATATAGAGCTATTAATAAGGAGGGATTTGGATGTCTTTAACTGAAAAGACAGTGGAGGAGTTTTTGGAGGTGCTATCAAGTAAAGAACCAGCACCGGGGGGAGGCAGTGTTAGTGCCTTAGCTGGAAGCCTGGGAAGTTGTTTAACCACTATGGTAGGTAATTTAACAATTGGAAAAAAGAGATATCGAAATTTGGATGAAGCAGAGCAACGCGAATTAGACGAAAAATTTGAACAAGTTCAAAAAATAAAAACTAATTTGGATAATTTAATTGATAGGGATAAAGAAGCCTTTGATGAGGTGATGGCTGCTGTAAAAATGCCCAAAGAAACTGAAGAGGAAAAAGCCAAGAGAAGGGAAGCTCTTCAAAAAGCAACTCAAACAGCTCTTGAGGTTCCCTTAGAAACTGCTAGGGAATGCTTGAAGGTCTTGCAGTTACAGGAAGCCTTTGCTAGGAATGGGAATCCAAATGCAATAACTGATGTTGGTGTAGGAGCATTAATGGCTTATGCGGGTATTGAAGGTGCTATCTACAATGTAAAAATAAATTTGAGTGATTTAAAAGATGAAAATTACAAGAAGCAAGTGGAGCAAGAGGTGGAAAAACTTCTTACTGAAGGTCAACAGTTGAAAGAAAAAATTCAGAGTATGGTCGACGAAAAAATGTAGCTATCCTGATGAATACATGGTATGTTAATAAGGGAGCGAGCCAGTCTGCTCCCTTATTATTTATCTTTTTCTAAGTCATATAAAATTTTGTCTAAATACCATTCTTCAGATTTTCCGGGATGTTTTTCTTTTTGTCTTTCAATTAAACGATCTAAAGTGTCATCTGCTTCTTCAGGAGGTAAATTCAACAAAGCTTTGCATTTTTTACGAAGTTGATTTTCTTTAGAGGTTACACTGCTCTTTTGGCGAATAAAGTATATTATAATACCAATTACAATTAATCCAATAATCAGAAATTCCATGTTAAGATTCACCTCGTTTACCTATTTTATGAATCAATCACTAAAATTGTATCATATACCTTGTATTTTGATAATAGGAGGAAAATAAATATGTTTTTGATTGTTTATAATCCCAAGGCTGGTCATGTCCAAAGTCAAAACTTATCGGACTTGACGAGGAAAATTAAAGAAAGAAATTTTCAAGTTAAATCAATAGCCTTAACTGAGACAGATTTTTATGAACAACTGATGGATAATTTGACAAAGACTCGATGGCTAATATCTTTTGGCGGTGATGGGACTTTAAATACATTGATAAGTTATTTGTCACCTTTAGCTGATGAGAAATTGCCTGTATTGATTCCCTATCCTTCTGGAACAGCTAATGATTTTTCCTATCAGTTATATGGGGGTACTCCAGAAATAGAGCAAATTTTAACCGCTGTGGAAAGGGAAGAATATTGTTATTTAGATGTGGGGAAAGTCAATGACAATTATTTTATTAATGTTCTTGGTGCGGGAATTTTTGTTGATGTAGCTTATAAAACAGATTCAGCTTTGAAACAACGGATCGGCATGTGGGCGTATTGGTTCGAAGCTATTAAGCAAATTCCTAATTTTAAACCTATAACATTTTTTATAGATGATGGGGTTAATTGTCAAGAAATTGAAGGTTATTTGCTTCTTGTACTAAACGGGAAAGGAGCCGGGGGCTTTAAAAGCCTAGCACCTGAATCTTCTCTGAGAGACGGTAAATTGGATCTGGTTGTAATTAAGGAATCAAGAACTTTATTATCCCTTGCCTCTTTATTCCCTAAAATATTACGAGGTGATCATCTGGATGATCATCGGGTTACTTATATACAAAAAAACACTTTTAAAATTAAATTAGATAATAAAACCGATAGTGATGTTGTTTGTGTTGTAGATGGTGAAAAGGGACCCGATTTTCCTTTGGAAGTACAGGTTTTAAATCAGAAGTTACCCTTTTTGCATTGTCAATATTAAAGTAATTAATATTTTAACTGTCTCCTTAAGTTATTTATTTCAACAGTTTTTCCAGTAATTCTTGATTGTTCTGCCGCAAAAGCTGTAATATGGCTTTCTATGGATTCTTCTAGAGTGGAAGCATCTTTCGATAGATTTCCTCCCTTAATAAAGCCATCAAAATGTTCCATTAACCCCAAATCTCCTCCTCCGTGGGCTCCAGCTTTTTTAGTTACTTCAAAAGTCTTTTCTTGACCTCTGAAAGGCATTAGTCGTATTTGACTATGAGCAAAATCTGCTCTTAGCTCTCCCTTAGTTCCAAAGATAGTGGTTGTTCTATTCATTTCTTTTGATAGACCTGTGAGGGTAAAACTGACCTGGATATTGTCTTCATAATTTAAAGATGCAGTTAAAATTTCGGGCATAGTATTATCACATTGATACACGCATTTCCCCAGATTGGTAAACCGGACTCCTAAATAGCGCTGATATCTAGGTGGCATGGAATCAATTATTTCTTGAGGCCAGGGTAGATGTTTATCTAAATAGATATGTCTGGCGGAATAAGGACAGTTACTTTCAGCTTGACATTTGAAACAGCGCTTTCCTGCCTTCTCAGGCGAATTTTCCCTAGTAAAATATTGTTGTTCTCCTTGAGCATAAACCGTTAAGCTTTTTCTATCTAAAAGCCATGAAAACAAATCGAAGTCGTGGGAGCTTTTTGCTAAAAACAGTGGTGCCGAAACTTGTTCATTGCGCCAATTACCTCTTACATAACTATGTGCGAAATGGAAATAACCCACATTTTCTATATGTTGAATACTTTTTATTTTTCCAATTGTACCATCTGTCAGCAATTGCTTTAGTTTTTGATAAAAAGGAGTATATCGCAGTACATGGGCAACTAAGATATCTGCCTTGGTGGCAAAAGCTTTATTAACAATATCTGTAAATTCATGAAAATTGGGTGCTATAGGCTTTTCCACCAGAATTTTATATCCACTGTCAATACCTTTCATAACCGGCTTATAATGATCGTGATCCATTGTAGTAATAAGTAAAGCATCGGCAAGTTTATTTTGAGATAGTAGCTTATCATAGGAGTGAAATTGATTTTGTGAAGGTACTTGATGTTCTCTAGCCACTAGTTTTCTTTTATATAAATTGGGTTCAGCCACTGCAGTAATTTTTAATTGGGGACAGTGGTTTTTTATAAACTTGCCGTAGATATCTTTTCCTCGGTGTCCTGCTCCAATTAAGGCTATGCTGTAAGACATTGAATCATTCCTTCCTCTTTTTTCGATTAGGTAGCGTTTATTAATCTCTCATGAGTAAAGTCATGAGAATGCGTGATGACTGGTTCAATTCAATATTATCATAAGTTAATAAACAAACAAAAATACAACGTCTAAAAGTATCCTTGAAAAAATTTGCTGAACTTATTAAAATTTACTTTGGAATACACTCCCAAATTTCTGGCATGAGGCATAAAGGAGGGGGTTGTATGACTAAAATTCTAGCTTGTGGCAAAGTATTCACTGGAGAAACTAACAAGGTCTTTTCCAGGGGTGCAGTGGCTGTACAAGATAATGAGATTATAGATATAGATGTGGACAGCCAAAATCCTGGAGAAGAACTAAAGAAAAAATACCCTGAGGCCGAATACTATGATCTGAGTGGGCATACTGTGTTACCGGGATTGATAGATAGTCATATTCATCTGGATTTACACGGGATGGCTGATACCTTTGATGAAAACTTCGTTGAGGACAAGTTAAGGTCGATTAGGGCCTCTAGAGCTATGGAGGACACCTTGTTTTCAGGTTTTACTACTGTGAGAAATTGTGGTTCAGTTAACTGGATAGATATCAGTGTAAAAGAAGCTGTTAGACGGGGAATAATTAACGGGCCCCGGATTTTAACCAGTGGTAAAATCTTATCTATTACCAGCCCAGGAAGTGAGTACTTTTACGGTTTATATCGGGAAGCCGATGGTTATGATGGTTTTAAGCTGGCTGCCAGAGAACAGCTAAAGATGGGTGCAGATTTACTAAAGTTAATGGCAACTGGAGCTATTATGAACCCTGGTGGGGTTCCAGGAGCTACTCAACCTGACGAAAAAGAAATTAAAGCTATAGTTAGAGAAGCTAAAAAACTGAATAAAAAAGTAGCAGCTCATGCTCATGGTGCCGAAGGAATTAAAAACGCTGTTAGAGCAGGAGTTGACACCATAGAACATGGAACATTTGCCGATAATGAATCCCATGAATTAATGGTAGAATACGGTGTTTATTTAGTACCTACTCTTGCTCCCGATTACTTTATGAGTAAACATGGTAAAGAGGGTGGTGTAGCTTCATTCATAGTGGATAAATTGAAAAAGAAAAGGGAAGCACGACTAGAAGCTCTCGATAGAGCTATTGAAACTGGAGTTAAAATAGCTTGTGGCTCGGATGCGGGCACTCCATATAATTATCACGAAAACAATGCTCAAGAATTAAAAGTTCTTGTAAGTGAAGGGCTGCTGAGTCCCGGTGAGGCCATTAGAAGTGCCACTCAGTATTCCGCTGAAGCTTGTGGCTTATTAGACGAACTAGGTACTATCTCCCAGGAAAAGAAAGCAGATATTATAGCAGTTGACGGGGATCCAACTGAAAATATAGATGTATTAACAGATAAAGATAATATTAGATTTGTAATGAAAGATGGAGAGATAGTCAAAGATCAACGAAGCGGAAAACACAGCAGCATTTCATCCCAGTCGGCATAATAATCGCTCCTTAGTATATAATTACCTTGAATAAGGTCAGGAAGGATAGCTTTAAAATCCTTTGAACTTGGCTCAACAAGGTGCCAGAAGATCCACTAAGGAGGTGATTATATGTCCAAGAAATTTAATGTTTTAATTCTATGTGGGGAGAAAGAAGTGCCAATTATACAAGAAAACATTAAGTATCTTGAAAACTACAATGTTGAAACAGAAACTTCAGACAAAATACTTCAAATGGGTACCCAAAAATATTTAGAAGAAATGATAGAACTGTTAAATCAGGAGCCTGAGAGATATCATGGAATTATAGGAACAAGGGATATGACAAGTGTATTTGCCAATGTAATTGCTGAAAAGACTGGTAAAATGTGTACTTCAGTTGAAAGTATGATTAACTGCCAGAACAAGTATATTTCTAGAAAACTACAGCAAAAATATGTCCCAGAGGCTACACCCAGATTTTGGTTGGATTCATACTTCTTAAAAGAATTCCCCATTAAACCACCCTATTTTGTCAAACCTGTTAGGGCTAATATGTCCTATTCCAGTAAAAAACTTAATTCTTATGATGATTTGAGAGAACTTATTAAGGACAGGACTCAAGAGCTCACTTCTTATAATAAATACTATTTAGATGCAATCCATGTAGCTTCTCATTTAAAAAACCAGGAAAACTTAGATACTTGTAATAAGTTTATCTGTGAGGAGCTCATACCAGGTGAACAGGTGACTGTTAACGGATATATTTTTCAAGGGAAAGTCAAAATTTACGGTTTAGTTAAAGCGGCTTTTTGGGATGAGAAAATCAGTTTCAGCCATCATGAATATCCCTATGAACTACCGGAAGAACTAGATACAAAAGTAAAAAATGTAGTAGAACAAGCAGTAAAAGGACTTGGTTTGGATAATACATTCTTCAATGTAGAATTAAGAATTGATCAAGATAAAAAACAGGTATATATTATTGAAGTTAATTCAAGAATGGCATTTCAATTTGCGAAAATGATTGAATCTGTAGAGGGAGTTAATTTAGTTAAGTCCCTTTGTGATCTCGCAGTAGGCAAACAACCTGATGAAGAACAAACAAATATTGAAAGAAGATACAAGTATTGTTTCAACTTTGAATTGAGAGAGTTTGCAGATAGAAATATAGTTAGAATTCCAATGGAAAGAAACTTGAAAGAGATAAATGAATTGTATCCCGAAGTAACAGTTAAGAATTTGGTTGATGCGAATAGCAAGTTATCTGATTATAAACAAAACCTAGAAAGCTTTAGATACGCTATCATTGATGTCCCTGGTAATTCTAGAGATGAAATAATGGAAAAATACAGAGACATAAAATCCAGATTAGGTTATGAATTCGATAGTGAACTTAAAGAAGCCAATTAATGAAATAAAACAGCACCTGCTTTTAGCAGGTGCTGTTTTTATCTAATTACATTTAGGCTACATTTATGAATCAGTTCTGTGTGTATCAGTCTACAGTATAAGTTTGGATCTCTAGTTCTTTGTGATCTTTAAAATCCGTATTTAACTCTTCTTTCAGTTCTTGAGGAATAGTAATAGTATCGGGATTGCCATCACTCACATATCTTTTTTCCGGGTTGTTTTCATAGTATGATAACCATTGGTCCATGCGCTTTTGATCTGCCCTGACCCTGGGTAAATCCAGGGGATCAAAATCCTTATGGAAAGGGGAGTTAGCTGGCTCTGCCCCGACATTTAAAACCGCATTATGTTCGTATTCAATATCTTCGTATTCACCTGAGTATACAAATTCTTTTAGATCATCTTGACCAGGCCAAGCTCCGAAGGCCAAGGCTAAACTTTCTAACTGGTATTCAGGTATAATATTTTCGGTAATTTTATGGGGTCGTCCCAATTCTTCTTGAATTTCCTGGGCATCTAAATCTTTAAGATTTAGATGATTATATCCATGGTTTCCGATTTCAAATCCTAGCTCATCCAGATGAGCTATTTTTTCTTCGTATAATTCCTTGTCCCTGAAAGGGACAGGTATATAATTGACGTAAAAGGTACCTCCTATAGTAAAATCATCGTATTTTTCTTTCATTTCTAGGATAATTCCAACAGCTGTATCAGGGTCGATGGTTTTTTCACCATCCTCCTCAATATAACCAAATTGTCCCTTTGAAGCATCGTCAAATGTTAATACTACCGGAGTTTTTCCCGGTGGCAGATCAATATTTCCGTTAACAACATCCATTAAGTTTACCAGTCGATAATCTTTTTCGTATAAACGTTCCAGGTCTTCTCTGAAATTTTCGCGAGTTCTTTGCCAGGTGTCTTCTTCATCACCAATTTGATGATACATTAAAATCATCACATCTCCCAGTTCATTGGGTTGAACCTCTTGAAAGTCTATGGTTTCTTCAGGGTTCTCCTCGTTTTCATCTGTTTGTGATTCATCTTTTTCTTTATTATCTTCAGATTCAGATTTTTCATCTTTTTCTGTTGTTTCTTCTTGTGACTCCTTTGGAGATTTTGTTTCTTCATCCTGACATCCTATCAAAGGAATTGCCAGTACTGTAATCATACTTAAGCAGAAAATTACTGTTAATAAGTTTGAAAATGACTTGGTTTGAAAAGTTTTTTTAGTCATCTGTTAAAAGCCTCCTATTTTTGGAATTTATCTTAGTTTGAATTGCCTTGTATATCAATGAAAATATTCTCTGTTAAGAGTCTAAATACCTGCTGAAATCATAATCTGTTAAAATTGACCGTAACTATAAAATTATGCTATAATACTTTTAAATCTTGTGATAATCGGTATACTCCTCAGTGTTGGGAAATAGTAGAGGATTTTCGACAGGTACAGAGAGAAGACTAATAGCTGAGAAGTCTTTCCTGTTCGTCCCTTGAACCCGTCCTAACGAGTAAACTGGGGAGCGGGTCAATCCGTTATTAATTAAGAGGGTCCCTTGTGGCCAAACCGGGTGGTACCGCGGAAGAAATCCTTTCGTCCTGGAGGGCGAGGGATTTTTTTAATTTATGGAGTTAGTATTCTGAAGTTGATAACTCTAAATCTAAGTTATCAACAATCAACTGAAACAAAGTTTAAATTTATAAGACTTTGAAACTAAGGAGGGATCATATGTCTAAAAACAATGAGGAATTCGTTAAAGAAATAACCCCTCAATCTGAAGACTATTCCCAGTGGTATCTGGATGTGATTAAAAAGACTAAACTTGTGGATTACGCTCCTGTAAAAGGTTGTATGGTGATTAGACCCTATGGTTATGCAATTTGGGAAAAAATGAAGGAAGGCCTAGATCGTAGAATCAAAGAGACGGGTCACGAAAATGCTTATTTTCCGTTATTTATTCCAGAATCTTTACTACAAAAGGAAGCAGATCACGTAGAAGGGTTTGCTCCTGAAGTTGCCTGGATTACTAAAGGTGGAGATGAAGAACTATCAGAGTCTTTAGCTGTCAGGCCTACTTCGGAAGCTATGTTTGGTGAAATGTACAGCGATTGGATTCAATCATGGAGAGACCTGCCTGTATTAATAAATCAGTGGGCCAATGTGGTTCGCTGGGAAAAATCCACAAAACCTTTCTTGAGAACTTCTGAATTCCTATGGCAAGAAGGACATACCGCCCATAGAACTGAAGAAGACGCTGAAGAAGAAGCTTTACAAATGCTTGATGTATATAAGGATTTTGTTGAAAATGACATGGCAATTCCTGTGTTAAATGGCTTGAAATCGGAAAAAGAAAAGTTTGCTGGAGCTCTGCGAACTTTCTGTATTGAGGCCTTGATGTCAGATGGTAGAGCTTTACAAGCCGGTACCAGTCACAATTTGGGTCAACACTTTGCTAAGGTATTCGATATCACCTTCTTAGATCAGGATGATGAGCGGAAATATGTTTGGCAGACTTCATGGGGTGTTTCAACCAGGTTAATAGGTGCATTGATTATGGTACATGGTGATAACCGTGGCCTAAAAATTCCACCAAAAGTAGCACCACACCAGCTGGTAATGGTTCCAATTACACCTAAAAAACAGCGTGAACAGGTATTGGAAGAAAGCGATAAACTATATCAAGAGCTTAAAGATAAATTCCGAGTTAAATTAGATAACAGAGAAGAACATACTCCTGGTTGGAAATTCAATGAATGGGAAATGAAAGGAGTACCTATCAGGCTTGAAATTGGACCTAAAGACATAGAAAAAGATCAAGTTGTCCTTGTAAGACGGGATACAGATGAAAAAATGTTTGTTAAACGTGATGAACTAATAGATAAACTTGAGGAATTAATTGAGGATATTCAAAACAAAATGCTTCAAACAGCTAAGAACTTTTTAGAAGAAAATACCCATACAGCTTCGAGTTTAGATGAACTAGGACAAATTCTGGAACAAAAACGAGGAATGATTAAGGCTTATTGGTGTGGAAATCAAGCATGTGAAGAAAAGGTTAAAGATGATACCAAAGCCACAATAAGAGTTATTCCTTTTGAGGCTGAAACAGGGGGTAGCTGTATCGCATGTGGCTATCATAATGACGATAATAAGGAAGTGTTTTTTGCCAGGGCATATTAAGTCAAAACACTTGATAACTAATAGACTTAATAACTAATAACTATGATCTTAGGGATTTTAAAACAGTGATGATGGGGAAGTCCTACTAAATATAATAAGGGCTTCCCCTTTTTTTAACTTTATACTATATTATTTGAAGGGGTGATAATTTGGGAAAAGAAGTTAAAGCAAAGTTAAGAAAACAAATGACTTCCAAAAGAAAAAGTATAACAGAAAAATTTCGCAGATCTGCCAGTGATAAAATTATTAATACTTTAATAACTAAATTTTTAACTGATGACATAGCTATGATAATGACTTACATAGCTACAAAAGGAGAAGTAGACACTTACCCATTAATTAAATATGGACTAGACAAAGGTGTAGGTATCTGTGTTCCCAGAACTTTTAAACAGACTAATGAGATGGAGCCTGTAAGAATAAATGATTTAGATAGAGATTTACAACCAGGTTCTTATGGCATTCCTGAACCTGTAACTGAGCTTACAAAATCAGTCTCTATTTCTGATATCGATATTGTAATAGTACCGGGAGTAGCCTTTGATGAGTCTGGGTATCGCCTGGGTTTTGGTGGCGGATATTATGATAAATTTATTAATAGTTTAGCACCTAGCACAAAAAATATAGCCCTGGCTTATGAATTTCAGATTTTTGAAAAACTTCCACGCGATTCATGGGATAAGCCAGTACATGCAATCATAACGGAAAAACAAACTCGATTTATTAATAAATCGTTTCCAGGGCAAAGAGAATAAGTCAATTATTTTGTAGCATTAAAGTAAGGCTGTTTTAAAGTTGAATGTTGTTAGCTGTAAAATTTCAATTTCACTTATAAAATTTTACAGTATCACGCCTAGAGAAGGGGTGAAGGATTTTGGAAGTAGCCGGTGTTTTATTAGGACTTGTCGTAATTATGTCACTAACTTACAGAAGAGTGCCCATAGGAGCTTCAATGTTAATAGCATCTGCGGTAATTGCTATCATGGCTAAAATGCCTTTAAGTACAGTGAGAGGAACTTTGCTAGCTGCTATCAAGGATGATATGACTATAAAATTGGTATTAATTGTGTTTTTAATCGGCATTTTAGGTAGCTTACTTAAAGAAACTGGTAGCTTGGATATTATGTTGAATAAATTAGGAGGACTGATTAAAGATATTAGGATCTTGATAGTACTCCTTCCCTCATTAATTGGTTTACTAACAGTACCAGGTGGAGCGGTATTGTCAGCTCCTATGGTTGAGAAAGCTGGTGACAAGATAAATATTTCCCGGGAAAAGTTATGTGCAGCTAATATTGTTTTCCGTCATTTATGGTATTTTGTATTTCCCCTTTATCCAACGTTGATTTTAGTAACAGAAATGGGAGATATAGAAATGCATCAATTTTTACTGTTTAATTTACCAATAGTAATAATAGTTTTCCTAGTCAGCTTTTATTATCTTTTTTATGGTGTTACTGATTACAAACAAAAATCTGATTCCAGTAGTAGTTCACGAATTCGTGATTTTACCAGTTTTATCAGAAGCATTTCACCTATTCTAGTAGCAGTATTTATGGCAATGTTTTTTGATATATACTTGCCAATTGCACTACTTTTAGGAACTATTTTGGCTTTTATAAATTATTTGGAAACTAAAGAAGGTCAACAATATATAATGGAACAAATCAGGAATCGTTTTAAATATGTAAAAGCAGGAATGAACTTTAATATGGTTCTTGCAATAATTGGAATTATGGTATTTAAAGATTTTGTTGAAGCTTCGGGTGCTATAAATTTGATTGCAAATTGGATGGTATCCTTGGGAGTTAGTTTAGAAATTTTAATTTTGGCTGCTACTTTTGTGACGGGATTTTTAACTGCAAATCATATTGCGGGAGTTGGTATTATCTATCCTGTGTTAAGCCCTCTCTTTCCTGCCGCTGAATACGTTCCACTTATGGGATTGTTATTTGCCGGTGGTGTAACTGGTTATTTGATATCACCTATGCATTTGTGTTTAATATTAACGCGTGAATATTTTGAGGTAGCCTTTTTTAGAATGTATTTACATGTAGTGCCATTGATTCTTATGATGCTTCTTGGAGCAGGCTTAACAGCTTTTTTCTGGCAACTTTTTTAAAGGAATTATGTTATAAGTGCAGAACTACATTAATAAAGGATTGCTTCTGCCACCATTTTTAAAAGGAGTTTTTACATGGATTCCTCTGATAAACTGGAAAATTTAATTGATAGCTTGTCTCAGGCCATTCTGGGGAAACGGGAAATAATTAGACAACTGGTTATTGGTATTTCCTCTAATGGGCACATCTTATTTGAAGATGTGCCTGGAGTAGGAAAAACCACACTAGTAAAGGGTCTGGCTAAAGCCATTGGTTTTCGATTCAGAAGAGTACAATGTACCCCGGATCTACTTCCGGCAGATATCACAGGAGTAACAGTTTACAATAATAAAACTGGTGAATGGGACTTTCAAGCAGGCCCTATATTCACCCAAATTTTACTGGCTGATGAAATTAATAGAACCTCACCTAAAACCCAATCAGCTCTTCTTGAAGCCATGGAAGAGCAACAAGTTACAGTAGATGGGACCACTCGTTATCTGACTGAACCGTTTTTTGTATTGGCAACTCAAAACCCACAAGAGTATGAAGGCACATTTCCCTTGCCCGAATCTCAACTTGACCGTTTTGCCATGAAGCTTACTTTAGGATATCCGCCAAAGCATGAAGAAAAAAGTCTTTTAAATAAATTTACTTATTATGAGCCATTAAATTATGTTGAAAATATCATGAATCCTGAAGAGTTATTAAAAATTCAACGAGAAATTGAGCAGGTTTACGTTGATGACAGTATATTAGAATATGCAACTGAGTTATCTCGTGAAAGTAGAGAGCATCAACAAATTGAATTGGGAATTAGCCCCAGAGGAACTTTACACTTAATCAAATCTGCCAAAGCAACTGCTTGTCTTGCAGGCCGTAATTTTGTTCTTCCCGATGATATTCAAGAGATGATTTATCCAGTTTATAGTCATAGACTTGTAATAAATCAAGCAGCCCTGTTGGAAAGATTAGAAAACGAGGAGGTTATACAAGATATAATTAATAAAGTTAGGGTGCCTGGTAATACCGGAAGGTTTAGGTGATTTAAGTGGAAGAATTTAAGGTAAGATTTATAAAAAAACAAGTGTTTTTTATTCCTGTACCAGTGTTGATTTTAGCATTTATATCTGGTGTATCGGTTTATTGGATTTTATTTTGGTTTATAGTATTATGGTTGGGGGGTTCCCTAGCTTGGCTCTTATATACTGCTTGGAATTTGGAACTAGATATAGAATTGAAGGATCAGGTCATGATCAGGAAAGAGTCTACCAGTATTAAAATAAGGCTCTTTAACGAATCTTTTCTACCTTTTCCCTATGGTGAATTATTAACAAATAACTGGAGTTATCGTGATATGTCGGGCGCAAACCAAAAGCTATTTGATCAAGATCAGAAACAAGATGATAATCATACCAGAATATTTCAATTTTTCTTCAATGATAGGCAAGTTGATAGTTGGGTTGAAGTTACTGATATTAATCCACTAGGGGGGTGGCAACGTGTATTTGATGTGAAGTGTTATACTAGAGGAAAGTTTTATATAGGACCTATGAAAATTAGAATTTTTTCTCCTTTTAGTGTCTTTTTGGTGGAGAAAAAGTTTGATGAAAAAGAATTAGTTACCGTACAACCCCGCTTGTTGTCTTTTATAGGTCAATTCGATGCTAGCGGTAGTGATCCCCAGGGAATTACTAGGAAAAAAAATACTTTTTTTCAGCCCATGGATTACATGGAAGTCCATGACTTACGACCCTTTGTATCAGGAGATCCACTCAAATTAATTAACTGGAAAGTTTCGGCCCGGCAAGGGGAGTTGTATGTAAAAAGGATTGAAAATACTGGTGATGAGCGGTTATTATTATGCGTTGAATTTTCAAAAAAGTATTACTATTCGCGGGAACAACAGGATCTGTTATTGGAAAAAGCCTTATCAGTAGTGAAATATTTTTCTGATAACAACATTCAACTGGGGATTCTAACTATTGATGATAATTTAAGATATTTACCGCCCTCTTCAGGCAGAAATCAGTGGCAATTGGCCCGAAAATTGTTTACCGATTTAAAAAGAAATACCAGCGAAAACCTGCCTAGCTACTTCCAGAGGACTTCTCAAACTATGAAAGGTAACAAGATCTTGTGGTTGACCCCTTATTTAGATAGGCATTATAAGCAGGGATTAAAAACACTGGCTTCCGGTGGGACACAGATAACTTTGCTAATAGACCAGAAAGGCAAAAATATTGATATAAAAGATTTAACAATTCCTGCTTATCAATTGAACTATTACAGGGGTCAAGTTGCAATTAAGGAGGTGTTCACCTCTTGACCAAGAGCGGTGAAGGCGGTGGATACTTAGAGTTTATCTTATTACTAATTACTAATTGCTTTTTGGTTTCATCCTTTGTTGACTTTTTTGGATATTCTCCTCAATGGACATGGCTAGTAGTTGCTGGAGCTATTGCTTTGATGGTGTTTTATTTTCCTAAAGTCAGTGGAATAAGTATTTTAGTAGCTATCTCGTTTATATGCATAATGGTGTATTTTTCAGACCCCATCAGAGAGTTGTTTATCCAGGTAGGGGGAGATTTTTTAACAGAAACAGCAGTTTGGATTAACCATGGAATTGCTGGAACTTCAGTTGCTACAGGGATTAGTGTTTTGGTATTGTTTGGATTAATGTTAATACAGCTGATTTTTATTAATAGAGGAAAGACGAATTTTCACCTGGTGATAGTTGGTTCACTTGCTTATATAGGTTTATGGTTTCAACATTATCCAAGGGCCGAACAAGAATTGATTTTATTTTTATTATTGGCTGTTCCCACTTCAGCCCTATTTCATTTGAGAACTAAATCATATTCCTATGCTAAATTGTCTTATAAGATTGGAATTTTAATTTTGGGTCTGATTACATCATTAGTAGTAGCTGCATTTCCAAAAGATATGGGTCCAGTTACTTTTGAAACTGGTTATCGCTTTGTTGAAACATATTTTCCCTTTTTGCAGGAACTACGAAGTGCCGAAACCAATGGCGAAATAACAGTAGGTGAGGGGGAAGAAGAGGAACAATTAGAAGATGAAAAAAATGTTGAAAAAACCGAGGATACGGAAGTCGAGCGGGAAGTAGGTTATCAGCCAGGTGGTGATTTGGGTGGAGCCCTAACTACTTCTACCGATATTGTAGCTGAAATAATTTTAGAATCAGGGTCATTTCCTATAGCCTTATACTTAAGAGGACAGGGGAATGATTATTACGATGGTTCTTCATGGGATGCGGTTCAATCTGAGGATAGTGAAGACTTGGAGGAAGCTTTTCGATATGTAGATGTTTATCAAGAAGAACTGGAAGTAACTGTGTCTTATAAACAAGGTGAACAAGACATTTTTGGTTTATTTCCGACTAACAATGTAGAGCTTGGAAAAGAGCAGGAATATTATAACTTAGAGATAGATAGTTATGGGAACATGACTTATTCCGAAGGGAAATTTAAGGGTGATTACAAACTGAAAGGGAAAATAATCAGTGATGTAAATCTGGATAATATTGAACCTCAAGAGGAACTTGAAAAAAGCATTGTAAACCTTTTTCCATATATTCAACTTCCAGAACACTTACCAGAGCGAGTTAAACAACTTTCTAATGAAATTACGGAAGAAGCTGAAAATAATTTGGAAAAAGCTCGGCTTGTTGAGAACTATTTAAGCACGGAATATTCATACGAAACTGATATGCCGGAACATCCGCCTAAAGAAGACTTCGTAGATAAATTTTTATTTGAGCATGAAAAAGGTTATTGTACTTATTTTGCCTCTGCCATGGCTGTTTTGCTAAGGGTACAAGATGTTCCTACGAGATATGTAGAAGGATATAGAGTTCCTCTCTATCCGGAAGATGAAGATTTGATAGATGCCGAAATAGCAGATACAATTGAAACTGATCGCATGTTAGCACAAAGCAATCATGCCCATGCTTGGGTAGAAGTATTTTTGGATGGTTACGGGTGGGTTGTTTTTGAATCAACTCAACCTTATGAAATTACTACTGGTTTAATAGATCAAGAAGAACATCTAGAGGACACAGAATCTGAAAAAGATGAGGATGAAATTGTCCAACCTAGAGAAAAACAGCCTGTTTTTGTTGAACCACTCTGGTTTTCCTTGTTTATAATTCCGGTGGCAATCTTAGGCGGTGGTACATTAGTCGTAATAACTAATCTTTCCCAAGTTAAAGATCCTATAGATTTGTATGAAAAGATGATACTTTTGAGAAAACTATACTATAAAGAACCTAAACCTGATGAAACCCCAGCTAAAATTATTTCCCAGTACCAGGTCGAGATTCCCGAGTTAGCAAAAGATATGGATGATTTGAAAAGATATTACGAAATCAGTTATTATTCTTCTAATAGTGATATAGTAATAAGTAAAAGATTTAAAGAAACGGAACTAAATAAACTACCTCTAAAAACTGCAAAAGTTTATTTATCTAGGGTTGGACTGTTGAGATTTTCTATAGGAATTATTAGGCTTGGTATTAAATTATTATTGTCTAAACTAACAGGAGTGTGATTACATGAAAATGACCAAAGCTTTTATGCTTAGAGTATTGGGTAGATATGCTCCCTTTCCTGCTAAAAATAGTAACTGTTCAGGTTATCTACTAACAGCGGGGGAGGATAACTTTTTATTTGATTGTGGTAATGGGGTTTTGAGTAATTTGCAGAACTATCTGGATCTATCTCAATTATCCGCTTTATTTATAACTCATCATCACAGTGATCATGTTGCAGACTTAATAGCACTGCGACATGCCTATGAAGACCTGCAAAGCAGAGGGGAAGTAACAAGCAAATTGCCGGTATACACTCCCCCTTACCCCCAAGATACAGTGGCTGAATTAGAAGAATATCCTGGCTTTGATATTAAGTTTTTAGCTGAGGGAGAAGATATTATTATAGAAGATAAAAAAATTTCTTGGTCTGTCACAAACCATTTTTTATATTGTGCGGCTTACCGTGTTGAATACAAAGAAAAAGCTTTTGTGTATACAGGGGATAATGCTTATGACAACGAAACTATTGAAGATAACTCAACTGCAGACATTATTAACTTGTCAAAAGGAGCGGATTTGCTGCTAACTGAAGCAAGCCTAGAAGAAGAATGGAAAAAAGAACCAGAAAAGAGACATATGAGTGCAAGAGATGCCGCCAGTTTAGCCAAAGAGGCCCAGGTAAAGCATATGGTGATATCGCATTTCCATCCAAGGGCTGATTTGAGAAAGCTATTGCGGGAATCTAAACAGATACATCCTAATACTTCTCTGGCTGTAGAAGGAACGTCATATTTAGTATGATTTTCTGTCCATTTTTTCTGGGGAAGTGATTTTATGGAAATCATTGATTTTAAACAAAGTAATCTGAATCGGGTTTACAAATATAATGAGGAGTTAAAAAAAACACAAAGTAACTTCAAGCAGTTAAAAAGTAGACTTTTAAAGAAACAACTGTTAAAAATAATAACTTTTAACAAATCAAAAAAGCGACAAATACAAGAGAATATATGCTATGATAAAACTGAACTGGACAAGCTTGAACAGCAAATATTTAGACTTACAGAAAAGATAACAGCTCTTGAAAAGGGTGTAGCAGGTGAAAAATTAGTAAGAGAACATCTTAAGGAGCAATTATCTGACAGCTATTACTTAATAAATAACTTTTATTTTTTTAATAATTCGCCCTGTGAAATAGATCATATTATTGTTGGTCCAGCGGGTTTTGTGATAGTTGAGACAAAACATTTGGGAGGAAAACTATTTGTTCATCCTTGTCATTATAAATGGTTGCGGGCACCTTTGAATAACCCTGATGCTATTAAAAAACCTATGAAAAATCCATTAAAACAATTGGAGAGAAATGTGGCGGAGTTTAAGAGTTTATTATCAGAAGCCGAAATGGGAGAACTACCCGTGCAAGGGGTCTTGGTCTTTCCAAGAAACAGTTGTTTGCTGTCAAATCGAGGATGTGGTGAAGAATTTCCTGTATTATATCATGATGAATTAATAGAGTATATCGATAGTTTAGAAAAATTAGACCATTTAAGTGATATCAGCAGGCTAAATTGTTTGGTTGACAACTTAATTGATTTAGCTAATCAAAAAAATAAACGAACATAAAAAAGAGCCCACAATGACCTGCGGTCGGGCCAGTGTAGATTCTATGTTAGCCCTGTGCAACCTCTCGGGTACACAGGACCATGTCAGAACCTACACTAGCCGTTTCCCCAACCGTGATGGATCCCTTTCCAAAGAGCTATAAGAAATCTCTCGACCCCTTATAACCCCTTAAGGAACCCATCACGATTTTGGCTCGATCCCTACAGATCTCAGGTGACCTCTAAATAGTAGTTCCGACTATTCAGAAGCCAGTAATTGACCTGTAGGGATCTTCCCTCCGGCCGATGCCAGGCCTTAAAAAAGACCCAGCATCGACCTTCGGCCGGCCGCTTAGGAGCCTTATCCTGTAAGACCCCTAAGCGACCTTGGCTCGGTCATTGCGAACCCTCATTACTTAATATGGACACATTTTAAGTAATTATACAAATTTTTAATAAAAAAATTTAAAAAGTTGGGTGAATCTACTATGACTCGAATTGAATTAGCTATGTTTTTATTAATTACCTTAGTTTTTATGAGTGTTCTAACTGCTTGTCAACAAAATGAGGATAAAGATTTGATTATGGCAACTACTACAAGCGTCTATGACTCTAACTTAATAGAGACTTTAATGGATGAATACTATGAGCAAGAAGGAGTAAAGGTTCAGATTACAGCTAGAGGAACTGGTGCTTCTTTGGATTTAGGGAAACGGGGTGATGTAGATCTCGTGCTGGTTCATGACCCGAAACAGGAAATTGAAATGCTTGAACAAGGGTATTTTATTGAGAGACATGAGTTAATGGAAAATGACTTTATAATTGTAGGCCCAGCAAATGACCCTGCGGGAATTAGTGAAGTAAAGGAGGTAGATGAAGCTTTACAAGCCATCATAGAATCTGAACAAGAGTTTATCTCGCGTGGGGATGATTCAGGGACCCATAGAAGGGAACGCCAGTTATTTGAGGACTTAGGTGAATTTCCTGAAGAAGATAAGTATTTATCCGTTGGGCAAGGGATGGGTGAAACTTTGAGAACTGCTGAAGAAAAGCAAGCCTATACCCTGTCAGATAATGCAACCTATACATCTTTACAAGCAAGTAATGAGAATTTCGAGCTAGAAGTGTTATATGAGGGAAATGGTAAACTAGAAAATATTTATAGTATACTTATACCGCAAATTGATGATTTACCTGAAACTAGAACAGAAAAAATTGAAAATCTAGTAGAATTTTTATTGTCAGAAGAGGGGGAAAAGATTATTTCTCAATACCAAAAAAATAATAATGTCTTATTCCGTCCCAAGTAGCAGTTTGTGGAAGCTATATCTAATATAACTAAAACAAATACTGGTAATATGGATACAGCTTTCCTTAGTTGATTACAAAGTCTTTTAACTAAAATTAGTCAACTTGAGTTGTTTACTGCATATGGTATGATAGAGAGTGACTAGCACAAAATTAAAAATCCTTTAACGAACTCTAAAAGAGGTGATAATTTAATTTTATGAGCGGTATTGTAGCTTTACAAGGTGATTTGAAAGATTCTGAGAAGTTAGAGACCATGTTGAGTAAATTAGAACACAGAGGGCCTGATGCTAGGGAAACTTATACCATGGCCGATTCTTTCCTAGGACAGGTCAAAAGCCAAGGGGAGCCTTCTTTTACAAAAAAAAGAGCAGCCACCCTGGTTTTAGATGGTCAGCCAAGTTATCTAGGGAAACAAATCAGCAGAGAAGAGCTGTTAAATCTTTATCTAGAAAAAGGTACCAAGTTTATCAAACAATTGGGTGATGCCTTTACCTTTATTCTTTCAGATGGAGATGAACTAGTGGCTGCAAGGGACACCTTTGGTGCTAGGCCGTTATACTATGTAAACTGTGAAAATGGCTTAATGTTTGCTTCAGAAATTAAAGCTTTAGAAGAGTTGAACCCGGATGCAGAAATCAAAATCTTTCCACCAGGGACTTACTATTCTTCAACTGAGGGTTTCTCAACTTTTAAAAAGATACCTGGTTTCCAAGCAAATATACACGCTTCTCCAGGAAGCCAGCGCTATAACCAGAAAGCTGAAGAATTAAATAGATTACTTATTGAAGCAGTTAGAAAAAATGTAACAGATCAAGAGAATATTGGTGTATTTCTAAGCGGGGGAGTAGATAGCTCCATTATTGCAGCGGCCCTTGATAAGATTACTGATAAACCAATTAAAACTTTTGCAGTTGGTGTTGCAGGTAGCGATGATGTGATGAAAGCCCGTAAAGTTGCCGAATTTTTAAATAGCGAGCATAAAGAATACACATATGATTATGACGACATGATGAAAGTGCTTCCGGAAGTAATATATTATCTAGAATCCTTTGATGTAGAATTGGTCAATAGTTCAATTGCCAATTTTCTAGTTGCATACTTAGCTAAGGAATCCGGAATGGAAGTAGTGCTGTCAGGGGAAGGAGCGGATGAACTCTTTGGTGGGTATCACCATCTTAAGGATTGTTCAACGGACAGTGAATTGAACAGGGAATTGGAACATTTGTTGAAGGGACTTCACAATGGAGGGCTACAGCGGGTAGATAGAATGACAAAGGCCCATGCTTTAGACTGTCGTATGCCTTTTTTTGATAAAGATGTTATAGATTTTGCTAGGGTGATACCCTGTAACTGGAAAATTACTGATGAAGGTATGGAAAAACTCATTTTAAGGCAGGCCTTTGATGGCATGTTACCAGAAGAGGTACTATGGCGTAAAAAAGTACAATTTGGAATAGGATCTGGCAATGAAGGTGTTATGGAGGAGAAGATTAAAAACCAAATTACAGATAAGGAATATAGAAATGCCCAGAAGAATACGAGCTTTACTTTTAAATCTAAAATCGAATATTACTATTATAAAATCTTTAAAGAAAAACATCCATTAAAAGGAATAGAAAGTACCGTTAATAGATGGCTTGCGTAGAATTGTGTTATTTAACAATATTAAAAAAAGGCTGTATAAAAGTTAATATTAATGCTGTAAAATTTTAATTTTACAGCATTAACAACTAAATATAAGCGCTAAAAATAAAAAGAAGGTTGTAGCAAAGCTACAACCTTCTTTTTTTGCAGGGAAAACGACAATTTATGAGGAATATATACATGAGGATAATAACTTAAAGTATTATGAACTGAGAATTGGGAATTGTAAATTTTTACAGAGGAGGGTTTTTTTATGGGCGAAAAAAAACGGTCTGAATTAGAAAATATGCTAAAAAGTGAAGCAGTTGATGGAAGAATTTCCTGCGCCAAGTGTACTGAAATAGCGGAAAAGACTAACTGTGCTTTAAGTGAAGTAGGGGAAGTTGCTGATGAATTAAAATTAAAAATTGTTAAATGTCAGCTAGGTTGTTTTTAATAACAAGTAGTTAATGGATTAAGTTTAAGGAGTGGATACAATTGTTCCAGGTCATATCAGTAGAAGAAGCTATTTCGAAAGTCACTGCAAATATAGATAAGTATTTTGAAGGTCTTGAGTCAGAGCAAATCAAGTCAGAAAATGCCTTAGGAAGGGTGTTAGCTCAAGATATAAAAGCTCCCAGTGACTTACCTCCTTTTTCTAGGTCCACCGTAGATGGTTATGTAGTCAAGGCTAAAGATACCTTTGGTGTTTCGGAATCTTTACCTGCGGTGTTATTTAATAAAGGTAAGATAGAAATGGGAGAAGAGCCCCATAAAACTTTGAATCAAGATGAAACTATGGAAATTTCTACAGGAGGTATGCTTCCTTCAGGTGGAGATGCTGTAGTTATGCTTGAGGATGTGGAGACCTTCGATGATAATTCTATCATTGTTAACAAATCCGTAGCTAGAGGCGAAAATGTCATCGAAAAAGGGGAAGATACTCAAGAAGGTGTCACTGTATTACGAAAAGGGCATAGACTAAGATCTCAAGATATAGGTGCTTTAGCTGCCTTAGGAATTTTAGAAATATCTGTTTATCATCAACCTGTAATAGGAATAATCTCAACGGGGGATGAATTAATACCACCTGAAAAACCTCTATCTGGCGGTAAAATTAGAGATATCAATTCCTGGGCTTTAAGTGCTGCTGTCACAAAACTAGGTGGAAAACCTATACAGTACGGAATAATACAAGATGAGCCACAATATTTTCGAGAAAGCTTTGACAAGGCAGTTACTCAATGTGATATGGTGATTTTATCTGGGGGCAGTTCTGTTGGCACTCGTGATCTGACAGCTAAGACCATAGACTTGGGAGAACCAGGCATTATTTTTCATGGTGTTTCAGTTAAACCTGGTAAGCCAACTATATTTGGAATCGTTGATAATGTCCCTGTATTTGGCTTATCGGGAAATCCCGTCAGCGCTATGGTTACCTTTGATTTATTTGTTAAACCTGCCATTTATGGAATATCGGGTGTTGCTAATTTTGGTAGAGACTGGTTTGAAAATATAACTAAGGCCAGATTGGCTCGTAATATATCTTCAAAAGGTGGTAGAGAAGACTTTGTCAGAGTTTCATTAAAAGGTGAACCAGGAGAGTTTCCGGAAGCTTTCCCAGTGTTAGGAGAATCGGGTTTAATTTTTACACTTGTCGAAGCTGATGGATTGGTGCGCATTCCCCAAAACACTGAAGGTTATTCTCAAGGTGAAATAATAGAAGTGATCAAGTGTTAATGAGAGGTGATGAACATGAAAAAAAATAAAAAAAGGAAAGTTTATCTAGATAACACCCCTTTAGATGAGGCCTTAGAGACTTTTTTCAATGCTCTTTCTGAGGTGGAAGCGGATACTTTAGCAGGAGAAACTATTCTAACTGAGAATGCCCATGGACGAATTACAAAAGAACCTGTCTTTGCAAAGGTTTCTTCACCCCATTATCATGCTTCAGCTATGGATGGAATAGCCGTTGATTCTAAAAAAACTCAAGGGGCTTCATTGAGAAACCCAAAGATATTAACAACCCCTCAAGATGCAGAATTAGTTGATACTGGATCACCTATACCTCATGATAAAAATGCTGTCATTATGATCGAGGACGTTGACTGGGCTGGCAGGAATGAGGTGGAAATTGTCGAGTCGGTGGCGCCTTGGCAGCATGTTAGGACTATAGGGGAAGATCTGGTAGCTACCGAATTAATTGTTCCGGCTGGGCAAAAACTTCGTCCTGTTGATATTGGGGCGATACTGGCTGGAGGTGTGACAGAAGTAACTGTTGAACCTAAACCTCGAGTTGCTGTAGTACCTACTGGTACTGAACTTGTTGAACCAGGAGAAAGATTAAAACCAGGGGATGTAGTTGAATTTAACTCTCGAGTTTTATCAGGTTTAGTTTCTCAATGGGGTGGTAAACCTTCTAAGGAAGATAAACTACCCGATGATTACGATTTAATTGTGGAAACAATAAAAAGTTTATTACCGCAGAATGATTTGATTATAGTAAATGCAGGCTCTTCAGCGGGGGCACAAGATTATACCTATCAAGCTATTAAAGATATGGGAGAAGTGATTTCCCATGGTGTGGCGATAAAACCAGGAAAACCAGTGATTCTTGGTATCATTGATAAAACTCCTGTCATCGGTATTCCCGGCTATCCGGTATCTGCTGTGCTTGCCATGGAGTTATTCGTTAAACCTTTGCTGTATAAATGGCAAAACAAATCGGTACCCAAACAGGAAGAAATAACGGCTAAAATATCTAGGAGGGTAGTATCTTCTTTTAATGCCCAAGAGTACCTCAGAGTGAAAGTTGGAAAAGTAGGGGATAAGTTTGTAGCGACTCCTTTAGGAAGAGGAGCTAGTATGATCATGTCTCTGGTTAAATCCGATGGTATGATTGTAATTCCCCAGATGCGAGAAGGTTTGGAAAAAGGTGAAGAGATAGATGTCAAGCTCCACAGGTCAAAAGAAAATATCGAAAGTACAATTGTAGGAATAGGAAGTCATGATATCTCCTTAGACATTTTATCCAATGAACTGTCCAAAAGGTACCCGCCTTATACTTTATCTTCAGCCCATGTCGGTAGCATGGGTGGGCTTATGGCTTTAAAACGTGGTGAGGCTCATATGGCAGGAGTACACCTGTTAGACCCAGAAACTGGAGAATACAATATCCCTCATATAAAAAAATACCTGTCCGATCAAGATATTATACTGGTTAATTTAGCTTATAGAGAACAAGGATTATTGGTAGCTAAGGATAATCCCAAGAACATTTACGGCCTGGAGGATTTAAAAAGAGAAGATGTAAAAATGGTTAATCGTCAAAAAGGGGCAGGCACTAGAATATTACTTGATTATAAGTTAGAGGAACTAGGCATCTCTTCTGAACAACTTACAGGTTATGATAGAGAGGAAGTTAATCACCTATCTGTGGCAGCTGCTGTCAATGGAGGTACTGCGGATTGCGGTCTAGGAATTAGAGCAGCTGCAGAAGCTTTAGATTTGGACTTTATACCTGTATCCAAAGAACGTTATGACATCGCAATTCCTCGTGATTTTTGGGATTGGGAAGGTATCCAACATATACTGAAGGTGATTAGAAGTGAGGAGTTCAAGCACTCTATTGATGAATTGTCGGGATATGATCTATCTGCAAGTGGTGAGATATTACACTGTTAAGTGAGGTGAATGGGATGACTTTGTATAAAGCAGGGATAATTACTGCTAGTGATAGTGGTGCTCAAGGAAAACGCGTTGATGAGAGTGGCAAGCTATTAAAGCAGTATTTAGAAAATAGCGATATCGGCATTAATGTGGAAGAATATCAGATTGTTCCAGATGATCGCAAAAAACTTGGATCTCTAATGGAAGATTGGGTTAGACAAGGTATAGATCTGATTCTTACAACTGGAGGAACAGGTTTAAGCCCTAGAGATTTTACACCTGAAGCTACAGAGGATGTAATTGATAAACAGGTGCCTGGTTTTCAAGAAGAGATGAGGCGTATGAGTATCGAAAAAACACCTCATGGAATGTTGAGTAGAGGGGTTGCCGGTATAAGAAACCAAACGCTGATTATAAATTTCCCAGGAAGCCCAAAGGCTGTCACCGAGTGTTTTAATACTGTTAAACCTGCCTTATCCCATGCCTTAGAAACGTTAACAGGCCAAGCTAAAAACTGTGCCCAAAAAAATAATGCAAATTAATGGTATAAAATTGAAAATATAGGCAAGAATAATGATTGTGGGCGAATGGTTGTCTAAAAAAATGTTTAGTGGAGCTAAAATGAGGAAGTGAGAGATAATTAGATCTGAGCGCTTATATTTACTTGCAATTTTTTCAAAATCCTCTTGCTTCACTAAACTACATCTATTAATATAATAAATGTGATTAGCACTCGACATTAGTGAGTGCTAATAAAATGTTTGATATACATAAATACAACATAAAAGGAGGGTTCAAGATGAACTTAAAACCGCTGGGAGATCGTATTGTAATTAAAATCTTGGAAGCCGAAGAAAAAACAGAAAGTGGAATCGTACTTCCCGAAAAGGCTAAAGAAAAGCCCCAAGAAGGCGAAGTAGTTGCGGTTGGAAGCGGTAAAACGCTGGATGATGGAAGCAAAGTGGAACCCGAAGTAAAAGCAGGCGATAAAGTGGTTTATTCCAAATTCGCTGGAAATGAAGTTGAGGTTGATGGTGAAGAATACTTAATCATGCGCCAGGATGATATCTTGGCGGTTATAGAATAAAACCCACATAAAGGAGGTAATGTGCTATGGCAAAGGACATTAAATTTAGAGAAGATGCTCGTGCCAGATTAGAGCAAGGTGTAAATAAGTTAGCTGACACCTTAAAAGTAACTTTGGGACCTAAAGGTCGCAATGTTGTTCTTGATAAAAAGTTTGGCTCACCTCAAATAACAAATGACGGTGTAACTATTGCTAGAGATATTGATTTAGAAGATAATTATGAAAATATGGGAGCTCAGTTGGTTAAAGAGGTTGCAACTCAAACCAATGACGTAGCTGGAGACGGTACAACTACTGCAACTATTCTAGCACAGGCTATGGTTAATGAAGGAATTAAGAACGTAACTGCTGGTGCCAACCCCATGATAATCAGAAAAGGAATCCAAAAAGCTGTCGATAGAGCAGTTGAAGAGTTGCAGAAAAACGCTGTCAGTGTTGAAGATAAAGAGTCCATTTCTCAAGTTGCTTCAATCTCAGCTAATGACGAAGAAGTAGGTAAGCTAATTGCTGAAGCTATGGAAAAAGTAGGCAAAGATGGAGTAATCACAGTAGAAGAATCCAAGAGCTTCAAAACTGATTTAAACGTAGTTGAAGGTATGCAGTTTGATAGAGGATATGTTTCACCTTATATGGTAACTGATAATGAAAAGATGGAAGCTCACTTAGAAGAGCCATACATCTTGATTACCGATAAGAAGATCGGTAATATCCAAGAGATTTTACCAGTACTAGAAAAAATCGTTGAACAAGGTAAAGAAGTTCTGTTAATCGCAGAAGACATCGAAGGCGAAGCCTTGGCTACATTAGTTGTTAACAAGTTGAGAGGAACCTTCACTTGTGTGGGAGTTAAAGCTCCTGGTTTTGGTGACAGAAGAAAAGCTATGCTTGAAGATATTGCCGTACTTACAGGTGGTCAGGTAATCAGTGAAGATGTAGGACTTGAACTTAAGAATGCTGATATCAGCATGTTAGGTCGAGCTAGACAGGTCACCATCACTAAAGACGATACAACTATCGTAGATGGCTATGGAAATGAAGAAGATATCCAAAAACGAATTACTCAATTAAGAACTCAAATTGAAGAAACTACCTCAGATTTCGATAGAGAAAAACTAGAAGAGCGCTTAGCTAAACTAGCTGGAGGAGTTGCAGTAGTTGAAGTTGGAGCAGCTACTGAAACTGAAATGAAAGAAAAGAAACTACGAATTGAAGACGCACTTAACTCTACTAGAGCTGCTGTGGAAGAAGGAATCGTAGCTGGTGGTGGAACAGCCCTAATTGATGTATTACCTTCCCTTGAAGAAGTTCAAGCGGATGGTGACGAGTCTACAGGAGTTAGCATCGTTAGACGTGCTCTAGAAGAACCTGTACGTCAATTGGCACATAACTCTGGTGCTGAGGGCTCCATAGTTGCTGAACAAGTTAAGCAAAAAGGAACAAACATAGGATTTAATGCCCTTGAAAACGATTACACTAATATGCTCGATGCTGGTGTAGTTGATCCTAAGAAAGTTACTAGAAGCGCCCTTGAAAATGCAGGAAGTATCGCTGCAATGTTCTTAACAACTGAAGCAGTAGTAGCAGATCTACCAGATGAGGACGATAACGATGATGGAGACATGGGCGGTGGCGCCCCAGGAATGGGAGGCATGGGCGGAATGCCCGGAATGTAAGCCCATTCCCCTAATAGGTAATTAGAAATTAGAGACCCCGGTCCCCTTTAAAGGACCGGGGTCTTTTGTTTGACATTGCATTTAGCAAGCTATATAATTTATTAAGCAAGAATATAAAAATAGTATTAAATAGAAGGGGAGTTAGTTAATATGAGTTTTTTCATGAAACCGAAGAAAAAGGCTTTGAAAAACATTGCTTTTGTTGCGGCGGGATTATTTATTGCTTCGGTAGTGTTAGGAGCTGGCGCAGGAGCTCTCGGATTTTTAGATGGGGGTCAACAAGCTGATTTAAGTGCTATGGAAGAGCAAGTTGACCATTTAAGAGCTGAAGTAGAAGCTGACCCAGAAAATGTCACAGCTTTGAGAAACCTAGGTAATGCTAAGATGCAAGTAGCTATTCAAATGGAACAAGAAGGTGAAGAAGGAGCTATCGAATACTACGAAAAAGCCTTGGAGAACTTCGAATCAGCCGTTGAACTTGATGAAGATAATCCAGAATTATTAGTGGACAAAGCAACTGCTGCGTATACTACTCAAAATACTGAAAAAGCGGAAGAATCTATTGAAAAAGCTCTTGAATTAGATCCTGAAAATGTAAATGCCTTACACATCTCTGCCTTTATGATGTTAAATGAAGGGGAATATGATGAGGCAATAGATAAATGGGATAAAATTTTAGATAAGGACCAATTGGCTGAACAAGAACGGGAGCAATTTGAGACATTGATAGCTCAGGCAGAACAACTGAAGGAAATTGAAGAGATGGATCCAAAAGAGGACTTGGATAAGGAAGAATGGGAAGAAGAATTTGAGGAAGAATATCTAGATGAAAAAGATAATGAAAAAGAAGTAAAAAAAGAAGATGAAGATGTAGATGAAAACAATGATGAAAAAGAGGATAATTAAAATTGGCCAGTCAATAAATAGTGGATTAATTAAGGAGGGAACAGCTTGTCAAGGGAACTTGTGATTGTTTTAGATTTTGGAGGACAATATAGTCGACTAATAGCTAGAAGGATCAGAGAACACAATGTTTATTGTGAAATTTATCCTTACAATATTTCTATTAATAAATTGAAGCAATTATCCCCTGCTGCCATAGTACTTTCAGGTGGACCAAGTAGTGTTTATCAAGAGGGTTCGCCTGATTTAGATACAGAAATTTTTGAGATTGGAATTCCTGTGCTAGGTATTTGTTATGGAATGCAGTTAATGGCCAAGAAACTTGGTGGAACAGTTACTGGATCCACTAAAAGAGAGTACGGTAAAGCTTTACTAGAAATAGAAAATCCGAATCTTCTTACAGAAGGTGTGTCTAGTGATTTACTAGTTTGGATGAGCCATGGAGATTCAGTCGAACAAGTCCCTCCTGGCTTTAAAGTTATGGGAAAGACTGAAAACACTCCTATTGCAGGTCTCTTTAACCCGGATAAAAACCTTTACGGAGTTCAATTTCACCTGGAAGTTATGCATACACCAAAGGGTCGTGAAATGTTAAAAAATTTCTTATTTAATATAGCAGATTTATCAGCCGATTGGACTATGGGATCTTATATAGAAGAAACTGTTGAACAAATCAAAACAGAAGCCCAGGGTAGAAAAGCAGTCTGCGGTTTATCTGGTGGAATTGATTCTACAGTGGCTGCTCTACTTGTTCAAAAGGCTATCGGTGATGATTTGACCTGTATTTTTGTCAATCATGGGTTATTGAGAAAAAATGAACAAGACCAAGTTAGGGAATTGTTTGAACAAGAATTTGATATCAATTTGGTTTATGTTGATGCTAGTGATAGGTTTTTAAATAAGCTCCAGGGTGTTACTGATCCAGAGCAAAAGAGAAAAATTATTGGGGAAGAATTTATTAGGGTTTTTGAAGAAGAAGCCCGTAAAATAGGCGATGTGGACTTTTTAGTTCAAGGTACCTTATATACCGATGTGGTAGAAAGTGGGACTGAGACAGCTAGTGTGATTAAATCACATCATAATGTGGGCGGTTTGCCTGAGAAAATGGATTTATCTTTAATCGAACCATTGAATTCCCTTTTCAAAGACGAAGTGCGTCAAGTTGCAAGAGAACTGGGACTTCATCGTGAAATTGTGGAAAGACATCCATTTCCAGGACCAGGCCTGGCTATTAGGGTTTTAGGAGAGATTACTAAAGAAAAACTAGACATTTTACGAGAAGCAGATGCTGTTGTTTCTGATGAGTTGAAAAAAATTGGACTCTATCATGATATCTGGCAGCTATTTACCGTCTTACCAGATATAAAAACTGTTGGGGTAAAAGGTGACGAACGATCTTACGATTATCCAATTATACTTCGGGCTGTAAATAGTGAAGATGGAATGACTGCAGATTGGTATCGTTTTTCAAATGATGTGTTAGAAAGACTTTCTAATAGAGTAGTTAACGAAGTGGATGGAGTCAATAGGTTTATTTACGATATTACATCAAAACCCCCGGCAACCATTGAGTGGGAGTAACTTTACAATTTTGACCGGAACTGTTATTATATTAATATACGAACTTAAACCGTAAACTCTCGTATATTTTCGGGAATAAGGCCCGAAAGTTTCTACCTAATGACCGAGAATCATTTGGCTACGAGAGAGAAAGGGTATCTAGGGTTCCGGGGGTGTCAAAACCAAACCTGACCGGACCGAGTGGTACTCACCCATTAAGGGTACACCGAAGGGATAAAAGCCCAGGCGGGTAGGTTTCTCTCGATTCCTACTTGCCTGGGTTTTTTTGAAATATTTTAATGGAGGGTTGTTGTATGTACTCCCTGTATTCACCTGAACTAACTTTGGGAATAGTTGGTGGCGGACAACTTGGTAGAATGATGACCTTTGAAGCAAAAAAACTTGGCTTAAAAGTTGTGGTTTTGGACCCAACAGAACAATCTCCAGCTGCCCAAGTTGCTGATGAACAGATTGTCTCATCCTTTGATGATCTAGATGGTTATCGTACTCTGGCCAAACTTAGTGATATTATCACATACGAATTTGAACATATCCATGTGTCTGGATTACAAGAAATTGAAGCAGCAGGGGTGCCAGTTAGACCAGGAAGCGCTACTTTAGCTTCAATTCAACATAAAGGAAAACAAAAAGAGCTGTTAAGAACACACGGGATAGCTGTGCCGTCTTTTCAGTATGCCAAAGGATATCAACAAGCTGCCTCAGAACTTAATAAATTCAAATTTCCAGTGATGGCTAAATTATGCCATGGTGGATACGATGGAAAAGGTAATATCTTACTTGAAAATGAATCTGATTTACGGAAATTAGAGACTATGGCAGGAGAAAATCGGGAATTAATGTTGGAAAAATACTTAAGATTTGATAAAGAACTGTCTGTTATGGCTGCCAAAAGCGCCAATGGTGATACAGCAGTTTTTCCTGTAGTAGAAAATGTTCACAAAGATGAGATATTACATTTAACCAAAGCTCCAGCTGATATCAGTTCATATGCAAGAGATCAATTAATAAGTACTGCCGAAAAAATCCTTGAAATATTTTCAGAACCAGGTATCTATGGAATAGAGTTTTTTCTTCTCGAAGATGACAGCATCATGGTAAATGAAATCGCACCCAGGGTACATAACTCGGGCCATTACACTATAGAAGCTTGTAATTTATGTCAATTTGCTGTTCATTTAAGAAGTATTCTCGGTCTACCTTTAATTCATCCTAAACTAGAAAAGAACGCTGTGATGATCAATTTACTGGGAAGTGAGCAGGGAGAACTACCCATTACCAATTATGATTCACTTCTGACCCACGAAGGTGTTTACTTACATCTGTACGGTAAACAAGAAACTCGTCCTGGAAGGAAAATGGGTCATATCACAATTACTGGACAAAATGAACAGGACCTTGTATCTAAAGTCAATAACTTGGAAATTATTGATAAAAGGGGGATCTTGGATGAATTATAAAGTTGGAGTGATAATGGGAAGTGATTCTGATCTACCTGTTTTACAAGATGCCTGTGATGTTTTGGAAGAATTTCAAATTCCCTACGAGGTAGATATAGTTTCCGCTCACAGGACCCCGGAAAAAATGTATCAATACGCACAAGAAGCCAAGAATAGAGGAATCAAAGTTATTATAGCCGGAGCTGGAGGTGCTGCTCACTTACCCGGGATGGTAGCTTCTTTGACGGAACTTCCTGTTATAGGTGTTCCGATTAAGACTCGTTCCTTGAGTGGAATGGATTCACTATATTCCATTGTTCAAATGCCAGCAGGAGTTCCAGTGGCAACAGTGGCTATTAACGGTGCTAAAAATGCTGCCCTATTAGCTGCAAGAATGATAGGAAGTTATGAAGAGAGGGTGTCCCAGGCCTTGAATGATTATCAAGAACAAAATCGTCAAAAGGTTTTAGAGAAGGGGCAAGAGTTACAAAAAATAGGTCACGAACAATATTTGAAAAGAAAGGAAGAAAGCTGATGATAGAGCGTTATCAAAGGCCGGAAATGAAGCAGTTATGGAGCTTGGAAAATAAATTTAAGAAATGGTTGCAGGTGGAGATCTATTCATGTGAAGCCTTTTCTGAACTAGGAGAAGTCCCTGGGGAAGCAGTAGATAAAATTAAATCCAATGCCTACTTTGATACACAAAGAGTACTTGAATTGGAAAAGGAGACGCGCCATGATGTGATTGCCTTTACGCGCGCAGTATCTGAAACTTTAGGACCAGAAAAAAAATATGTTCATTACGGTCTTACATCTTCAGATGTTGTTGATACAGCACTATCATCTTTGATTAGAGATGCTTTGACATTGATAGAGCAAGAACTTGACAGGGTGCTCCAGATTTTGCGAGACCAGGCCCGGAAATACAAAGATTATCCTATTATAGGAAGAACCCACGGTGTCCATGCTGAACCTACAACCTTGGGTCTGAAATTTGCTTTGTTCTACGATGAATTGTCACGATCTAGAAAAAGACTAGATAGGGCTAAAGAAAATATCAGTGTTGGTAAAATTTCGGGAGCTGTGGGAACTTATGCTAATGTCTCTCCCTATGTCGAGGAATATGTGTGCCATAAATTAGGCTTACAACCAGCTTTAACTTCTACACAAATTTTGCAAAGGGACAGACATGCAGAATTAATGTCAACTCTCGCAATTCTTGCGGGAACTATGGATAAAATAGCAACTGAAATTAGAAATCTACAGAAAACGGAAGTTCGAGAAGTTGAAGAACCTTTTTATAAAGGTCAAAAGGGATCATCCGCCATGCCCCACAAGAGAAATCCTGTTAATTGTGAAAAAATTTCAGGTCTAAGTAGGGTTATCAGGAGTAATGCCCAGGCAGCCTTTGAAAATCAACCTCTATGGCATGAACGAGATATTTCACACTCATCTGTGGAAAGGTTAATTATTCCCGATAGTACTACTTTATCTCATTATTTACTCAATCTTTTGGCTAAAGTATTGGAAAACTTGCATGTGTATCCAGACAACATGGAACAAAATTTAAAGACCACTAATGGATTGATATACAGTCAAAGAGTGTTACTTAACTTGATTGATAAAGGTTTATCTCGAGAGAAGGCCTATGATTTAATTCAAGAATTGGCAATGAAGTCGTGGGAAGGTGACGAAAATTTCCAAGAGCTGTTAAAACAAGATTCCAGGGTATTGGAGATTCTCGATAAAGAAGAAATAGATAATTGTTTCGACCCTACTTATTATACCAGAAACGTGGATTATATTTTTGAGAGATTAGGTATCTAATTTATATTTGAGGATTAAGAAGGAGGGGACTTCTTTGACTGGAAATAGTTATCGTAAAGCTGGTGTGGATGTGGACAAGGGAAATAAAATAGCGGAAAACATAAAAGAGTTAACTTCCTCAGAAGCATCAGGACATGTTATATCAGGTGTAGGTGGATTTGGAGCTCTTTTTCAACCCAAAGGTGAATATAATGATCCTGTATACATTGCAGCCACTGATGGAGTTGGTACAAAATTAAAATTAGCTAGACTGGCAAACAAATTTGATACTATCGGAATAGATTTGGTAGCTATGTGTGTTAATGATGTACTGGCTCAAGGTGGCCAACCGTTGATATTCTTGGATTATCTTGCCATGGATAGTTTAGAAGAGGATTTGATTCAGGACATAATCCAGGGAATAGTTGCCGGTTGTCATCAATCTGACTGCAGCCTGGTTGGTGGAGAAACGGCGGAAATGCCAGGTTTTTATCAGAATGGCCTATTTGATCTGGCTGGTTTTTGTGTTGGGGTAGTTGAAAAAGATAATATTGTGGATGGTTCATCAATAAAAGAAACAGATCAAGTAATAGGGATTTCGTCTTCAGGAGTACACAGTAATGGTCTTTCTTTAGTCCGAAAGACCCTAATTAAAGAAGAAGGTGGTCAATATGAACTGGACGAAACTCCTTCAAACTTAGAAACTAACTTGGGAGAAGAACTGTTAAAACCGACTAAGATATATGTAAAGCCCGTTTTGAGCTTAATGGAAAAGTTTTCAGTAGCGGGTATGGCTCATATTACCGGAGGCGGCCTTCCTGATAATCTGAGCAGAATAGTGCCTGATAATTTATCTTTTTCCCTTGATTTACAAAAACTGCAAAAGATGGTGTTACCTGTATTTTCATTAATTCAAACAACTGGAGATATACCTGATCACGATATGTGGAGAACCTTTAATATGGGAATTGGATTTACAGTAGTATTACCTGCCGAAGAAGCTCAGCAAGCCTGCGAATTTCTTAGAGAGCAGGGAGAAAAGGCTGAAATTATTGGGACGGTAGAACAACTATCCCAACAACAGGGTGATGGTGTTCAGAGTGGAGAAAGGGTGATGTTTGTAAATGGAGATAAATAAAGATCCTAGATATGCTGTATTAGCCTCAGGATCGGGAACAATTTTTCAATCTATAATTGATGCTCAAAAGCGAGGAGATATTCCCGGGGAACTGGCTCTTTTTTTGACCGATAAACAAGATTGTCAAGCAAAAACGAGGGCAGAAAAAGCTGGGATTGAGACCAGAGTGTTTCAACCTAAAAATTATACAAGTAAACAGGCTATGGAAGAGGAAATGTTGGCAGTGTTAACTGCTCAAGAAATAGATTATGTAGTTTTAGCTGGTTATTTAAGAATCTTATCTCCTGAATTCATTAGGAACTTTCGCCATCGGATTATCAATACTCATCCTTCGTTATTACCTGCATTTAAAGGGCTTGATGCCGTAAAGCAAGCCTACGATCACGGTGTTAAAGTAACTGGCTGTACTGTGCATTTAGTTACAGAAGAATTGGATTCAGGTCCTATATTACTTCAGGAAGAAGTAAAAGTTCAACGACATGATAGTTTGGATGAGCTCAGGGAAAAGATAAAAAATAAAGAAAGACGGTTAATTATAACTGCCATAAGAGCGCTTTTAAAAGGTGAAGTTATTGTAGACAATCACAAAAGGTGGGTGGTGGAAAATTGACTATCCAAAAAATAAACAGGGTTTTATTAAGTGTATATGATAAAACCGGCCTAATAACTCTTGCACAGGAATTGAAAGACATGGGGGTAGAACTTGTTTCTACGGGAGGTACTTTGCGTCATTTACAAACCCATGGAATTCCAGTCTATTCAGTGGAAGAAGTAACCGGTTTTCCAGAAATATTATCAGGTCGAGTAAAAACTCTTCACCCTAAGATTCACGGCGGTATCCTGGCTAAAAATAGAGAAAATGAAGAATTATCGTCATTGGATATTAAAACTTTTGATCTAGTAATTGTCAATTTATACCCTTTTGAGCAAGTAATGCAAAAAGCTGAAGCTACTGAAGAAGAAGTGATGGAAAATATTGATATTGGTGGACCTACTATGATAAGAGCTGCTGCTAAAAATTGGTATCGAGTTGGTGTATGCGTTGATCCTACTGATTATGAAGTGCTAACACAGCAACTAAAACAATATCATGGATTAACAGATGAATTCAGAAAAACTTTGGCCAGGAAAGCATTTAAACATACAGCTCAATATGACAAAGCTATTTTCAATTATTTTGAAAGTGTTGATACTAACAAAGATGATGAAACGGAATTGAAATTTCCTGAATTTAATTTGTTAGAATCCCGGGAGCTACCTTATGGTGAAAATCCACATCAAAAGGCCAGCCTATTAATGGAGAGTCAAAAATTTATCCAACATCAAGGTAAGGGTCTCTCTTACAACAATTTCCAGGACATAGATGCTGCCATAAAGTTAGTACATGAATTCCAAAAACCAGCAGTGGTAGCCGTCAAGCATACTAATCCTTGCGGTGTCGGAGTTTCAAATACTATTGAGGAAGCCTATGATAAAGCATACCAAGGTGATCCTGTGAGCATCTTTGGCGGAATAGTGGCATGTAATCGTCCTGTAACGGAAGAACTTGCTTCCAAGCTGACAGAAATTTTCTTGGATGTGATAATTGCACCAGAATTTGAGCCTCGCGCCCTAGAAAAATTGAAGTCAAAATCAGGTACTAAAGTTGTGGAGATGGATTTGGAAAAGATGGTTGGAAATAAAGTGGAGATAAAATCTACAACCTTTGGATATTTATGTCAAGAAGCTGATTATCATCATCCTCATCCCCAAAATTGGGATAGAGTTGCAGGGGAACAGGCTAAACCAGAAGAGATAGATGATTTGATAATTGCCGAAAAAATAGTCAAACATGTAAAATCTAATGCCATTGTAGTTGTAAAAGAGGGTCAATCTCTGGGAATAGGAGCAGGTCAAATGAACAGGGTAGGGGCTTCTAGAATCGCCTTAGAAAATGCCGGTAAGGAATCCCAAAACAGTGTTTTGGCATCAGATGCCTTTTTCCCATTTAATGATGTTGTGAAATTATGCAGTCAGTACGGTGTCTCCGCTATTGTACAGCCGGGAGGTTCGAAAAGAGATCAAGATTCAATTGATCTTGCTCAAGAAACAGGAATCACCATGTATTTTACAGGTATACGTCATTTTAAACATTAATTTTAAACTGAAAGCTGGGGGGTTTAAGGTGAAAGTTCTGGTAATTGGTTCAGGAGGGCGTGAACATGCCCTGGTTAAAAAAATAGCAGAAAGTAGTCGGGTGACTGATTTATATGTAGCTCCTGGGAATCACGGTATAGCGAAAGATGCGGAGTGTATTGATATTAAGGAAACTGACATTAACAAACTAGCTGATTTAGCAATCCAAAAAGATATAGATTTAACGATTGTGGGACCAGAACAACCCCTTTCACAAGGAATAGTGGATCATTTTCAAAGTAAAGGTTTGAATATCTTTGGACCAAGTCAAAAAGCAGCTAAAATTGAGACTAGTAAATGGTTTGCTAAACAATTAATGCAGACATATGGGATTCCTACGGGGAAAGCTGAATATATTGAAGGTGATGCAGGGCTAGACAATTTAGAAAAAGGTTTATCTGCACTGGAGGATATGTCACCTCCTTTTGTGGTGAAAGCTGATGGATTATATGCCGGAAAAGGTGTGATTGTAACTGAAGAAATTTCGGAAGCTGAACAGGCAGTGGAAAACTTTTTGTCAGAACATACCAGTATATTAATCGAGGAATATCTAGAAGGAGAAGAACTGTCTCTATTAGCTTTTAGTGATGGCCATAAAGTACTTCCATTAATACCTAGCCAGGATTATAAAAGAGCTTATGACAATGATCAAGGTCCTAATACGGGAGGAATGGGTTCTTATGCCCCTGTACCATCAATTTCTCAGGAACAGCTAGAATGGATTGTTGATAACATTATGCAGCCAACTATTACAGCTTTAAAGAAACAAGGTGTTACATACCAAGGTATTCTGTACGCAGGTTTAATTTTGACGGATTCCGGGCCAAAAGTATTAGAGTTTAATGCCAGGTTTGGAGACCCTGAAACCCAGGCAATTTTGCCATTACTAAAAACGGACATATTAGAACCTATAATGGGGGTAGTAGCTGGAAATTTAGAAACTGAATTAAAGGAGCCTTTGAAGGATGCATTGTCCTGGAAAGCTGAAAAAGCTGTTTGTGTAGTACTAGCTTCAGGGGGATATCCTAAAGAGTATCAAAAAGGTTTTCCTATAAAAATCCCTCAAGAATTATTGACTTGGAATAATGTTAATCTTTATTACGCCGGTGTAGCCAGTGAAAATGGAACACCTGTAACTGCCGGAGGCAGAGTTTTGAATGTGACGGGTATTGGTGAATCATGGAAGGAAGCCCGAGAAAATGCATACGAAGGCGTAAGTACCGTTGAATTTGATGGAAAACATTTCCGCAATGATATTGCCCTACAGACTTTAAAATGATAAAATACCAGTGGGACAACCAGGTAATATTTATCAGGGAAGAATTTCCTATTTTCTTCGGGGGTGATGTTATCCGAAATGTACAGGACGATTACATGGATCAGTTTTACAAGGCTATTTTGAGCCTTGAAACGCTTGAAGATTGTTACAGCTTTTTTGAAGACGTCGCCACTGTAACTGAAATCAAAGCACTTGCCCAGAGATTTCAAGTAGCAAAAATGTTGAAAGAAGGTTATACTTATCAAGATATTGAGGAAAAAACTGGTGCCAGTACCGCAACTATTAGTCGAGTTAAAAGATTTCTCCACTATGGAGCTGGTGGATACGAAGTAGCTTTAAAAAAACTTAACCAAAAAGAACAGTAAGTAACGCTGACATTAGGAAGAGTAGTCCGAATATTTTGGATTACTCTTCCTAATTTCGTTAAGGAAGGGTGGTAAATGGTGGTATCATCACAATTAGCAGAATTAAATCAAGAGCAAACAGCTGCTGTCACCGCCGGTGATGGCCCTGTTTTAGTACTTGCAGGAGCGGGTAGTGGAAAAACAAAAGTTTTAACATATAGAATTGCTTATTTATTAGAAACAAAGGGCATTCACCCTGAACAAATTTTAGCCCTTACATTTACTAATAAAGCTGCTGGTGAAATGAAAGAGCGAGTGCAGACTATCGTAGAAGGTGATGCACCTTCTTGGGTATCGACCTTTCATGCAGCTTGTGTTAGGATATTGCGACGTGAAATTGATCTACTGGGTTATGGAAAGGATTTTTTGATCTACGATACTAGGGATAAGACCAAAATAGTCAAGGATTTGTTAGCTGACTTTAATTTGGATAAAAAGAAATATCCTCATCAGGCTGTAGCTAAAAAGATAAGTGGTGTAAAAAATAATCTACAGGATCCTAGAGAATTATTTTATCCCTATGATGAGGTTTTTGAAGCGTATCAGAAACGATTAAAAAAAGAGAATGCCTTAGATTTTGATGATTTACTTCTATTGACATTAAGATTGTTTGAACAATACCCTGATCGATTACAATACTATCAAAATAAATTCCAATATATTTTGGTTGACGAATTTCAAGATACTAACCCTGCTCAGAATAGGTTGATTTCTTTATTATCGCCACCTCAGGATAATGTTTTTGTCGTGGGCGATGATGATCAGTCAATATATTTGTTCAGAGGGGCCGATGTTAAAAATATCTTGGAATTTGAAAAAACTTATCCCAATGCTCAGGTTTACAAATTGGAAAAGAATTATCGGTCAAGCAAGACTATTTTGGAAGCGGCCAATCAAGTAGTTACAAATAATCCTAGTCGTAAATCCAAAGAATTGTGGACTGACAATGATGAGGGTTATCCTTTGCAGTATTACGAAGCTGATGACGAAAGAGATGAAGCATACTTTATCGCTGAAGAAATCCGTGCCAATAGATATCAACTGCCTCTAATAGCAGTACTTTACAGAACCAATGCCCAGTCCAGGGTATTGGAAGATATTTTTAGAAAAATGGGGATCTCTTATGAAGTTGTAGGAGGGACTGGATTTTACGACCGTAAAGAGGTAAAAGATATAATGGCTTATTTAATGGTTGTTCAGTGTCCACAATCTGATAGCCAACTAGAGAGAATTATTAACGAGCCAAAAAGAGGAATTGGAAAGACCAGCGTAGATAAATTGAAGGACTATGCTAATAGAAACAATATTACTTTATTTGATGCCCTTTTAGAAGTAGACTATACCGATATTAGTAAACGAGGAAAAAATTCTGTTAAAAAGTTTACTGATATGATTGGTAATTTTCGAAAGATGAGGGAATACTTGACTGTAAGGGAACTAATCGAAGAAGTTGCTGAAAAATCCGGTTATCTGGAAGCACTTAGATCTCAAAATACCAAAGAAGCTGAAACTCGAATGGAAAACGTGAGAGAAATTTATTCTATGGCCAAAGAATTTGAAGCAGAAGGAGGGGAAACCCTTCAGGAATTTTTGACCCACAGTACTTTAATGGGTGATATAGATACATGGGAAGATGAGGAACAAGCACAAGTTGTGATGATGACTCTTCACAGTGCCAAGGGACTTGAGTTTCCAGGGGTATTTTTGACAGGTTTAGAGGAAGGAGTTTTTCCTCATATTCGTACCTATGACAGTGAAGCGTCTATGGAAGAAGAGCGTCGCCTTTGCTATGTAGGAATTACCAGAGCTGAACAGGTGTTGTACTTAACCTGGGCTAGAGAGAGAACCCTTAACGGTATGACAAGAATGTTACAACCATCCAGATTTGTTTCGGAAATAGGAGAGGACTTAAAGGATACTCAACATCAGACACTATCGGGACAAGGACAAGTAACTAGCACTCAAAATTCCCATGAGCCACCACAAACTCAAATTTCTTCTTTTTCAGATAAAACTAGTCCTTCCGGGAAGAGAAATGTTAACTTAGCGGAAGAAAGTTATCAGGAAGGAGACTTGATTTCCCACAAAAAATGGGGAGAAGGAAAGGTGTTGCAAGCCCAGCAAGCTGGTAGTGATTGGGTTTTGACAGTTTCCTTTGACGGTGCCGGCATTAAAAAACTCGCTGCTAGTGTAGCACCTATTAAGAAACTGAAATGAGGTGTGGCATTTGAGTAAAGATATTCAAAAGAAAGTTGAAGCTCTGAGAGAAAAAATTGAATATCACAATCATCGTTATTACGTTTTGGACGCCCCTGAGATATCTGATCAAGAATTTGATGCTTTAATGAATGAATTAATAGAGCTTGAGCAAACTTATCCGGAATATCAAAGCCCTGATTCTCCTTCACAAAGAGTAGGTGGAGAACCCTTGGATAAATTCCCTCGGGTAAGTCACGAAATACCCATGTTGAGCTTGGAAAATGCCGAGAGCCAAAAAGGATTACTAGATTTCCACCAAAGAGTTAGCAAAAATACCCAAAAAACAGACCCGGTATATGTGGCAGAATTAAAAATTGATGGTTTGGCTCTTTCGTTAAGATATGAACAGGGGATTTTAGTAAGAGGAGCAACCAGGGGCGATGGGACAACTGGCGAAGATATTACTCCTAATGTCAAAACAGTGAGATCCATACCTTTAAAGTTATCTAAACCCCTAGATATTGAAATCAGGGGTGAGGCTTTTATGTCTAAAGCTTCTTTTGAGCGTTTGAATCAGGAAAAGGCAGAACGAGGCGAAGATCCATTTGCCAATCCCCGAAATGCTGCAGCCGGTTCTTTAAGACAACTAGATCCTAAAATACCGGCCAAAAGAGACTTAGACTTTTTCCCCTACAGTGTTCCATATATAAGGGGTGAAAATTTAGATAGTCATTATTCTGCGGTAAAAGAATTGAAGGATCTCGGTTTTAAAATAAATCCTTACATCAGGAAATTTGAAACCATGGAAGAAGTTATCTCTTATTGTGAAGAATGGCAGGAAAAGCGGACAAAACTTCCCTATGAAATTGATGGAGTTGTTATTAAATTAAACGATTATAACTTACAACAACAATTGGGTGCCACTTCTAAAAACCCCAGATGGGCCATAGCTTATAAATTTCCTGCTGAACAAGCTGAGAGTCAAGTGAATAATATTTTTATTAATGTAGGTAGAACTGGAGCCTTAACCCCTGTAGTGGAACTTGAACCTGTAAGGATTGCGGGTTCTACAGTCAAACGAGCTAGCTTGCATAATGAAGATATCCTCAGACAAAAAGATGTCAGGATAGGTGATCGGGTCATCATTCAAAAAGCCGGAGATATAATTCCAGAAGTGGTAAAAGTTAAAGAGGAAGCGCGAACTGGTCACGAACAACCATTTGTCTATCCTGAGTCTTGTCCAGTTTGCAAAAGTGAAGCCAAAAGAATCAATGATGAAGCTATACTTAGGTGCATAAATCCTGGCTGTCCTGCCCAAGCAAAAGAAAGAATAATACATTTTTCATCTAGAGATGCTATGGATATTGAAGGATTAGGAGAAAAAGTTGTAGAAAAATTATATTCTCACGGTTTAATAAAGGACGTGGCGGATATTTACTATTTGGCTAAAAATGAATTATCGAACTTGGAAGGTTTCGGGGACAAGTCTGCAGAAAACTTGTTGCAAGCTATAGAGGAAAGTAAAAAAAATCCATTTAACAAGTTATTATACGGCCTGGGGATAAGGTTAGTAGGTAAAAGAGCAGCCCAATTACTGGCATTTGAATTTGAGCATCTGGACAATTTGATGAAAGCACAAATAGAGGATCTGACTAAAATAAATGATATTGGACCTAGGATGGCTACCAGTATAGTAAGCTTTTTTCAATTAGAACATACTCACAATTTAATCAGAAAACTTAAAAAAGCTGGAGTCAATATGAAAGAACCCACGGAACAAAACAAGAGTAGTGATCCATCTCTAACTGGTAAGTTAGTAGTGATTACGGGGACTTTTGATAATTACACCAGAAGGGAATTGACTGATTTGATTGAAGCAAAAGGTGCTAAAGTGACCAGTAATGTCAGTAGTAATACAGATTTTGTATTAGTGGGAGCAAACCCCGGTTCAAAGCGTGACAAAGCGCAAGACCTGGGATTAACAATTATAGAAGAAAGTGATTTAGAAGATTTTTTGTAAAGGTATGACTGTAAGCCAGATAAGATAGAATATATAAAATTATTCAAACCAAATACTTGTTGTCTGATTAGGAGGTGAATTTTCATGAAGGTTAGTAAAGAAGAGGTCCTTCACGTGGCCAAGCTAGGACAATTGGATCTTGACCAAGAGGAAGTCGAAATGTTTCAGGATAAGTTATCTCAAATTTTGGAGTGGCAGGAAAAACTTGATGAGCTGGATTTAGAAGGATTGGAACCAACGGCTCATGCTCTGGAAAGAAGAAATGTTACCAGAGAAGATCAAGTCCATAATTCATTAACCAATGATAAAGCTTTGGAAAATGCTCCTGAAACAGAAGGCAATTATTTTAAAGTTCCAAGAATAATTGAATAAAGCGGGGGAGTGATAAAATGAAACTTCATGAACTAACATTAATGGAAGTAAAACGAGGCCTTGAACAAGGGGATTTTAGCTCGGAAGAATTGGTTACATCCGTTTATGACAGAATTGAAGAAACTGAAGACCATATAAAAGCTTATATAACTTTAACTAAGGAACAAGCCTTGGCTCAATCTAAAGAAATTGATTCTCAAAGGGCTAAGGGTGAAGAATTGGGTCCCCTTGCAGGTATTCCCGTTGCCATCAAAGACAATATTTGTACTAAGGATGTGACGACAAGCTGTGCTTCTAAAATTCTGGAAGATTTTGTGCCGCCCTATAATGCCACGGTTATATCAAAGCTAGCTGAAGCCGGTGCCATTATAGTTGGAAAGACTAATATGGATGAATTCGCCATGGGATCTTCTACTGAAAACTCGGCCTTTTTTGTAACCAGTAATCCTTGGGATACCGAGAGAGTTCCTGGAGGATCCAGTGGAGGTTCTGCCGCCAGTGTAGCTTCGGCACAAGTGCCTCTTGCTTTGGGTTCTGATACTGGGGGTTCTATCCGACAACCAGCTTCATTTTGCGGTGTAGTAGGTATGAAGCCTACATACGGAAGAGTTTCCCGTTATGGATTAGTAGCCTTTGCCTCATCACTAGATCAGATAGGTCCACTATCCAAAAATGTCGAAGATACCGCGTTAGCTTTAGATATAATTAGTGGCCATGACCATATGGACTCTACTTCAGTGGATTTAGAGGTTCCCAATCATACAGATTTCCTGAATCAAGATATTGATGAGTTAACTATTGGAATTCCAAAAGAATACTACGAATTAGTCGACAACGATGTTAAGAGCTTGGTAGAATCAAGTTTACAATCTATTGAGCCTGAGGCTGGTAATTACAGACAGGTGTCTTTGCCAACTACAGAACACGCTCTTAGTGCTTATTACTTAATTGCTCCAGCTGAGGCTTCAAGTAATTTAGCCCGTTTTGATGGTGTTAGATATGGACAACGATTTGCAACAGATGACTTAAAAACCATGTATAATCAAACACGCAAAGAAGGCTTTGGAAATGAAGTCAAACAAAGAGTGATGTTAGGTACTTATGCTCTTAGCGCAGGTTATTATGATGCCTTGTATTTAAAAGCATTAAAAGTTCGCAGTTTGATTAAACAAGAATTTGAACAGGTATTTTCTGAATGTGATGTACTGATTGCGCCAACTACTCCAACTGTCCCCTTCCGGGAAGGTGAGAATGTGGATGATCCTCTCACTATGTACAAAAACGATATTTGTACAGCACCTGTTAATCTAGCAGGACTGCCGTCCATTTCTATACCCTGTGGTTTTAGCAATGGATTGCCTGTAGGATTACAGGTTATCGGAAAGGCCTTTGATGAGGGTAAGGTTATTCAAGTTGCTCATAAAATTGAACAAATGTTACAGGTGTTTAAAAACGCACCCCAACAGGGATTAGATAATCAAGGGGGGAAATAACGATGGCAAATTACGAAACTGTTATTGGTCTCGAGGTGCATTCTGAATTATTAACATCAACCAAGATTTTCTGTGGATGTTCAACTAGCTTTGGTGATGAGCCAAATTCAAATGTCTGTCCTATTTGTTTGGGAATGCCGGGCACTCTTCCTGTTCTAAATAACAGAGCATTGGAGCTAGCTGCTAAGGCAGGCCTGTCTCTGAATTGTGAAATTGCTGATTTTAGTAAATTTGACAGGAAAAACTATTTTTATCCAGATCTACCAAAAGCTTATCAGATTTCACAATTTGACTTGCCCATCGCCAAAAACGGATATTTAGATGTAACAGTTAATGGCGAAAAGAAACGCATTAGAATTAACCGAATCCACATGGAAGAAGATGCCGGGAAACTTGTTCATTCGGAAAGAGGAGGCGGCTCACTGGTTGATTTTAACAGAACTGGAGTACCTTTAATTGAAATCGTCACAGAACCCGATATAGGTTCTCCCGAAGAAGCTAAAGCCTTTTTAGAAGGATTAAAAGCGATTTTACAGTATACAGATGTTTCGGACTGTAAGATGGAAGAAGGAAGCTTAAGATGTGATGCCAATGTGTCTCTAAGACCAGTGGGTAGTACAGAATTTGGTACAAAAACTGAAGTTAAGAATATGAACTCCTTTAGAGCTGTAGAGAGGGCTCTTAACTATGAAGTGGAGCGACAAGCAGAAGCCCTTGAAGATGGTGAAGAAATTATCCAGGAGACTAGACGGTGGGACGAAGATCGCGGCATCACCATCTCCATGCGGTCTAAAGAAGAAGCCCATGATTACAGATATTTCCCAGACCCTGATTTGGTTCCAGTAGTTATGAAAGAAGAACAGATCGAAAAAGTACGTCAGGAAATTCCCGAACTTCCCAATGATAAGAAAGAAAGATTTATTAAAGACTTCAACTTATCAGAATATGATGCCTCAGTTATAACTGCCGATAAATCCTTGGCTGAATTCTTTGATGAATGTGTTAAAACTTATGATGAACCAAAGAAAATAGCTAATTGGATAATGGGTGAGATTTCTCGAGTTTTAAATGAAGACCAGATCGGAATTGAAGACACTAATATTTCTCCTGAAAGATTGACAGAGCTTTTAAAGTTGGAAGATGAAGGAACTATCAGTAATAAAATCGCCAAGGAAGTATTTGAAGATATGTATCAAAATGATAAATCACCAAAGCAAATTGTAGAAGAAAAAGGCCTTGTGCAAATAAGTGATACATCTGAATTGGAAGGAATTATTGATCAAGTAATTTCAGAAAACCCAAGTGCCGTAGAAGATTATCGCGGAGGAAAGAAAAAAGCTATGGGCTTTTTAGTGGGTCAGGTTATGAAGAAAACGAAAGGAAAAGCTAATCCACAAAAAGTTAATGAATTATTACAGGAGAAATTGGAGAACTAGTCCATCTAATATAATGTGATCCAATGGCTATGACAAAAAGTTCTGCCCCTTGTTTGGGCAGAACTTTTTTAAGGTCTAATATTAACTTAATACTCCCCAGAAAACACCTACAATGATACCACCTATTAACATAAAACTTGCCGGTAATATTAATTCGCGATACAGACTATTAAAGGTAGTTTGAAAATACTCTTTAGTTAAAATTAGACAAAGATGAAATGGGGATAAAAAATAGCCAAATACGCTGGCAGCATAAAATATCCCTAAAAGAGCTAAATTACCATCATGAGGATTCATTAAGGGTGCCATAATTGGATAACTTATCCCAAGGGCTGCCGAGTTAACTCCAGTAATAGCAGCTGTAATAAGTGGCACTAAAAGTACAAGAAAAATAGAAGGAATTCCTGAAGCTAATAAGGACTCGGTCATGGTTTCCACAGCTCCAGAAGCCTCTACAAAATCTTTAAAAATCATAATTCCTAAAATAGTTAGCACCATACCATATTTAGATTGTTTAATTGAATATATTATTCTATTACGTATTTGAATTACAGGTTTTTCATTCCAATCTAAATAATTTAATGAAGCTAACAGGACACCGATTAATAATGACACAGGTATATCCAAAGGAGAGAAAATTCCTAATCCTACTGCCAATATTAGAGGATAGATACTTTTGAGAAATGCTATTAAATTATTGTTTTCCTCATCACTATCATAGTTTTGGGTAGTTTGATAAGATTGACTACTCTCTTCATGGGAGTAAAAGCTATGGCGATGATTTCTGAATAACCATTTAAAGCCGATTATAAAAGTGACTAAAAATATGGGTAAATTGAAAAGAATGAAAAACCTCAATGGAACCTGGCTTAATTCAGATATAAGTATTATACTGGGAATTAGAGGAAAAATTAAATGCCAAACGTGACGGTAAAACATGTTTGCGGCCGCTAGTTTAGCTTTGGATAGATTTATTTGGTCCCCAGCATTTTGTATCATAGGGGCGGACAATACTGCACCACCGGGTACTGTTAGCATTCCTATTAAAGATGGAATGGTTACTAGTAAAATTCGTCTATCCGGCAATAATTTAGTTAAACTATTGAGCATAATGTCGAGACTATTAGTTTTTTTGAGCATAGTGCTGAAAATATTTATCATTAAAACAATCAGCATAATATTAACAGTAGTGGGGTGAGTGACACTATAAAATAAGGTATCAGCTTTTTCGGGTAAAGTCATTCCTGAAAAAATAGCAACTATTAAAGCACCTAAGGTCATGGCTCCCCCTAAATGCTTGTTCTTTCTAACAAGATATATTATTGTAATGATTGCTATGAAAACACCTAAAATCTCCATAATACAACTACCCCTTTTTATTTTAAAATTATATTTTATTGATTTGGATTCTAATGATATAGTTTAACAAAGGGTTAACAAAATGAAAATAGTTAGGGACTAAAAATTTTTATATGGTAAAACAAAGGGGGTAATAAACTATGCCAGATATTAGACCTGTGAAGAAGGAAGAAAAACTAACTTTAACTATACATGACTTAAATCACCAGGGTGAAGGAGTAGGCAAGTATAGGAATTTCGCAATTTTTGTTCCTTTTGCCTTACCTGGTGAAAAAGTTAGAATAACCATTACAGAAGTTAAAAAAAATTATGCCAGAGGCCAAGTCCTGCAACATCAAGATCGCTCAAGCCAGCGAGTTAAGCCTCCTTGTCCGTTCTTTCAAGAATGTGGGGGATGTCAATTACAACACTTGTCTTATAAAGGTCAATTACAGTACAAAGAAAATTTAGTAGCTAATCAGATGAAAAAGGTAGCTGGTTTAAAAAATCCACGAGTTTTGCCTGCCATTGGAATGGAAAGTCCTTGGTATTACAGAAATAAATTTCAGATACCAGTGAAACCCATTGGTGGAAAACCAAGGCTTGGTTTATTTCAAAAAAGAAGCCAAAATTTAGTTGAAATTGACCACTGCATGATTCAGAAGCATGGAAACAATGAAGTATTAGAAAAAATGCGTAATTTAGTAGACAGCTACGAAAAAGAATTTTATAACTGTGAGCTGAAACATATTATTTCTAGGGTGGGAGACAAAACTGATCAAGTGCAATTGACATTTGTAACAGGATCCGAAAAAATTGACAACAAACAAATGATTCTAGAGCCACTAAAGAATGGTATGGCTAACTTAGTCGGGATAGTACAGAATATTAATAAGAAACCAAGAGGAAACGTCTTAGGCGATAGATTTAAGACCCTATGGGGTCGAGAGTATTTGATGGATAATTTGCTTGATAAAAAATTTCGTGTATCTGCTGGTGCTTTTTATCAGGTTAATCCCAGTCAAACAGAAGTACTCTATCAAAAAGTTTTTGAATTATGTAAACTCAAAGGTGTAGAGAATGTAATGGATATTTATTGTGGCATTGGAACCATCTCTTTACTTGCTGCTGAAAATGCAAGTAAGGTGGTGGGTATAGAGATAGCAGAGGAAGCAGTAAAGGATGCTAATATTAATAAGAATATCAATGGACAAGAGAATGCCTGGTTTTATCAGGCACGGGCGGAAGATGAAAAAACTGAATCCATAATTCAGGATTATTCGCCTGAAATTGTGATTATGGACCCACCTAGAAAAGGATGTGATGAAAATCTGTTAACAAGCTTAGATTGGATCAGACCTGAAAAGATAGCTTACGTTTCCTGTAACCCAGCTACTCTAGCTAGGGATGTAGGAAAATTGATTGAGTTTGGTTATTATCCGGAATTATTTCAACCAGTTGATATGTTTCCACAAACCACTCATATAGAAGTGATTTGTATCCTAACTAAGATAGATTATCTATAAAGTTTTTAATAATTCTGGCTGTAAACCCCCAGATAACGTAATCACCGTAAATGTAAAAATAAGAGGGGTATTCCCCCTGTTTAAAGGGATAGTTCTTACCACCGGGCACCAAATTAAAAGGAAAATCATGGGGTGGTGTAATTCCCACTTGCATTCTATATTTATAAGGGTTTTCCTTGACAAAGAAATCTAGTGGGACGGTAAAAACTTCGGATACTTCCTGTAAGTTAATGTTAAAATCCTTTGGTAATGTATGAATTTCTCCTATATAAGGTACAATCATCATATTAAAGGGGGTTACCAGTAGATCCAACTGTCCCCAAATGGAAATGGAATTAGTTTGAATGCCCAACTCTTCTGATGTCTCGCGAATAGCGGCATTACGTGAACTCTCGCCCGGTTCTATCTTCCCTCCAGGGAAAGAAATTTCGCCAGGCTGGGATTTTATTTGTTGAGACCGGACCTGAAATATCAATTGCCACTCTTGATTGATTGAAACTAAGGGAAGCAGGACAGAATTTTTGACTTTGATACCCATAATGGATGAACTGCGGTTATTAAATTTAGATATAATATCTGGTCTATTCATAGTTTAACTCCTTTCAAATGATTGAGGAATTAACTTATATAAAAATTTTAAAGCTATCCACATTCAACTTTGATATAACCTTATCTAAACATAACTTTAATATTTAACCTTATCTAAATAAATTATAGGAAAGATCTTAAAAAAAAGAAAGCCTAATTTTAAAAAGGCAAAGGAGGTACAGGATGAATAAAATTAACTCTCAAGCAATATACATAAGCTATGGAGACGATCCCAAATCCATGGTCAAGGAACTATTTGATAAGTATCCTCCTTTTCCCGAACTAAATTATAATGCAAAAATTGGTCTAAAGCCAAATCTGGTGCTTCCCAATTCTTCTGAATCGGGAGCTACTACTTCTCCAGAGCTAGTTAGTGGAATAGTAGAACATTTTTTATCCAGGGGGTTTAAAAAGCTAATCATAATGGAGAGCTCATGGGTAGGAGCTAGTACAGAAGCTTCTTTTGAGAAATGTGGTTACACTGCAATATCTAATAGGTATAATCTTCCCTTAGTTGATCTTAAAACAGTTCCAACTAAAGCCATTACATTCAAGGATCACACTATAAAAATCGCAACTCCTCCTTTACAAGTTGACAGATTAGTAAATGTACCAGTATTAAAGGCACACTGTCAAACAGATGTAACATGCGCTCTCAAAAACCTAAAAGGATGTCTTCCTGATAGTGAGAAACGCAATTTTCATATACAAGGTCTCGATCATTATATAGCTACTTTAAATCAAATTCTTTTCCCGGATTTAACTATTGTTGATGCTATTTTAGGAGACTTGACTTTTGAAGAAGGCGGAAATCCTGTTAATATGGGTAGGATATTAATGGGAACTGATCCTGTCTTAATTGATTCTTACGGAGCTCATTTACTTGGATATTCTAGTGATAAACTGCCTTCACATATTGAATTAGCAGGCCAGTCCGGGGTAGGTTCCGTATATCATCCAGAAAAACATGAGATAGTAGAACTAAATCGAAATAGACGGCAAATGGACTTCTTTAGGACAAGGGGACCTTTCTTGAATGAATTGAAAAGCTATTTGGAAGAGGATATGGCTTGTTCACCTTGTACAGGTTCAGTATACCAAGCATTAATGCGTTTAAAAGATGAAGGAAGTTTAAAAAAACTTAAAGTAAAAATTGCCCTTGGTCAAGGAGTGAATAAATGGACACGAGATTATATCGAAGGTCATTTGGGTGTAGGAGAGTGTACAAGGCACTGCTCTGACTATGTTTCTGGATGTCCTCCTAGAGCTGATAAGATTTTAAGCATGTTGAAAAATTACCTATAGATAGTATAGATATTAGTAAATAATTATTTGAAAAATCCGAATAGACAGAAAACTGCAAAACTTAAAACTATTATTTTTTAGCAGGATTATCCATTTATGTATTGAATATATAAATAGACAGAAAATTTAAGCAAAATATTGGTTCGATTTTTTAAAAAAATATTAATTTTTCCATTACAAAAGATAGGTGAATTTAATGAGATATTTAGGGTATATTACATAAAGGCAACATAGGATAATTATAGAGTATCATTGGCATTAATTGTCTGTGATGCTTTATTTTTCTGTTTTGGCTGTACAAGGCACGGTTTAAATTTATTTAGGGGAGGGAAATATATGTCTGATGTATTTGATGTTTTAATAATTGGTGGTGGCCCTGCTGGATTAACTGCCGGAATATATGCTTCCAGATCTAAGCTTAAAACAGCTATTTTAGAAAAGAAAAGGAAGCCCGGAGGACAAATGTCAACAACCTGGGAACTGGAGAATTACCCAGGTTTTAAAGAGGCCACAGGCCCTGATATTGCAAAAAGCTTATCGGAGCATGCGGAAAAATTTGGATGTGAGTTTTTAAAAGGAGAAGTAAAAGAAATTGACTTGCACTCTAATCCTAAGGTGGTAACTTCCAAAAAAGGCGAGGAATATCATGCTAAAAGTGTGATCATGGCAACTGGGGCAGAGCCTAGAACCCTTGGTTTACCAGGAGAACATGAATTTAGAGGATTAGGAGTTGGCTACTGTGCCACTTGTGATGCGGATTTCTATACTGACCAAGAAGTTATCGTAATTGGAAGCGGAGATGCTGCTGTAGAAGAAGCTATTTACTTGACTCGTTTTGCCAAAAAAGTAACTATTGTAGTGGTTCATGAGGAAGGGAAAATGGATGCTACAAAAGTTATTCAGGAACGAGCCTTTGAAAATCCCAAAATAGATTATATTTGGAACTCGGTAGTTGAGGAAATTAAAGGAGATGAGCTGGTAGATCGCGTAGTAGTCAAAAACATAAAGACCGGTGAAACCAGTGAAGTCAAAACTGATGGTGTATTTATTTTTGTAGGGACAATACCAAAAACCGAGTTCATAGAAGGCCAGGTTGAGTTAACAGAACAAGGATATGTAAAAGTTAATGATCAGATGGAAACATCAGTACCAGGAGTTTACTCTGCAGGTGATGTTAATGATAAATTCCTGAGGCAAGTTGTAACAGCTTGTGCCGACGGAGCTATTGCAGCAACTGCTTGTGAAAGGTTTTTAGAGGAAAGGCAAGATATTGAAGAAAAAATAGAAGAGCCTTCCCAAGAAAAATCAGTTATAGTGGTGTTTTGGAGTCCTACAGTAAAAGAAAGTATGGAAGCTATTTCTCAACTAGAGGAAGTAGTTGGGAATGATAATCAAGTTAAGATTGTCAACATTGACACCTATAAGAGCACTGGAATAGCTGATAATTATCAAATTAATGAAATTCCATCAATTATTGCTGTCCGCAATAAAAAAGTGGTGGCTAGCTTAACAGGTAAAGAGGTTAATAAAGAAAAATTAGCCGATTTTTATCAAGATCTTGTCTAAAAATTTTGATGATTAATGGATAGTGGTAAGTTATAAGTATAAACTATGTTAATAATATTAGGGAGGAGGTGGCATAATGCAAGAAGTGGATAAAAATAATTTTGAAGAAGAAGTTTTACAAGCAGAAGGAGTGGTAATGGTAGACTTTTTCAGTCCTAACTGTGAACCTTGTAATGAACTAAAACCAGAAATTGAAGACATGGCTGAGAAATACAAGGATAAGATGAAATTTTGTGCCCTTGACATTAGTAAAAATAGAAGATTGGCAATTAATCAAAAAGTATTAAACCTACCAACAATTGTATTTTACAAAGATGGAGAAAAAATCTCTACTCTAACAGGAGAAGATTTAGAAGCTGAAGAGATTGAAGATGAGGTAAAGAAGCATATTTAGTTGTTATGATTTTTGTGAAAAGTGAAGTTAATCAAGGAGGTGAATTGTGTGAGCCTGAGGCTTGAAAAGGTTAATGTTAAAGACGTGAAGTTGGGTAGTGAAACAAGTTATAAAAATGGAGTAGTCACTGTTAATAAGGATGAATTGATAGAAGAATTAAAACAAGACGATAGAATTGGCTCAATAGAAATAGAAGTTGTTAAGCCAGGGGAATCTGTTCGCATTATACCAGTTAAAGATGTTATAGAGCCTCGTATTAAAGTGGAGGGAGAAGGTGAATTATTCCCAGGCTTACTAGGAAAAGTTTCTACTGTAGGAAGTGGTACAACCAAAACCTTTAATGGCATGAGTGTAGTGACTACAGGGAAATTGGTAGGTTTCCAAGAGGGAATTATAGACATGGATGGCCCAGGAGCTGACTACTCACCATTTTCTAAAACTCTAAACCTTGTTGTGAACTGTGAGCCAGTCAAGGGCTTGAAGAGCCATGAACATGAAGAAGCTCTTCGTTTAGCTGGATTGAAAGCTGCTCGCTATATTGCCGAAGCTTGTCAAGATGCACAAGCCGACGAACAAGAAGATTACGAAGCTTTGCCAGTGGAAGAAATGAAATCTAAGTATCCGAACTTGCCTAAAGTTGGGTATGTTTATATGCTTCAAAGTCAAGGTTTACTTCATGATACTTGGGTGTATGGTATAGATGCAAAAGAAATTATTCCTACCTGCATCTATCCTACAGAAGTATTAGATGGGGCTATAGTTAGTGGTAACTGTGTATCAGCCTGCGACAAAAATACTACTTACCATCATTTAAACAACCCAATAATTAAAGATCTATATGCCAGACATGGAAAGGATATAAATTTCTGTGGAGTAATTTTGACTAATGAAAACGTCACTTTGGCTGCTAAGGAACGTTCTTCAGGATATACGGCTAAACTTGCTGAAATGTTAGGCCTTGACGGAGTCATTGTTTCTCAAGAAGGTTTTGGTAACCCCGATACAGACTTGATCATGAATTGTGTCAAGATTGAAGATAAGGGAATTAAGACAGTTTTAGTCACAGATGAGTATGCCGGTAGAGATGGGGCGTCTCAGTCCTTGGCTGACGCAGACCCTAAAGCTGATGCAGTTGTTACTGCAGGTAATGCCAATGAAACCATAGTACTGCCTCCTATGGATAAAGTTGTTGGCATCCTGGAGACTGCAGATTCTATTGCTGGTGGTTTTGAAGGGAGCTTAAGACACGACAAAAGTATTGAGGTGGAATTACAAACAATCACAGGTGCTACAAATCAACTTGGATTTAACAAGCTCGGAGCTATAGAAGCTTAACTTTAAATTAACATATACCTGAATTTAAAGATATTACTATTAAGTGGAGGTGAGTTTATGTTTGAAGGTAAAAAAGTAGTTATCTTAGGTGATCGCGATGGCATCCCTGGCCCTGCTATTGAAGAGTGCATCAAAACAACAGGAGCAGAAGTTGTATACAGCACTACTGAATGTTTCGTCTGAACGTCCGCAGGTGCCATGGACCTTGAAAATCAAAAGCGGGTCAAAGAATTAACTGACAAACACGGTCCTGAAAACTTGATTGTAATCATAGGAGGAGCAGATGCAGAAGGTTCAGGACTAGCAACTGAAACTGTTACTAATGGTGACCCAACTTTTGCAGGTCCATTGGCGGGAGTCCAGTTAGGACTCAAATGTTATCACATAGTAGAACCGGAAGTGAAGGAAGCTGTAGATTCTTCGGTGTACGAAGAACAGGTAGAAATGATGGAAATGGTACTTGAAGTTGATGAAATTATACAAGAGGTCAAAGAGTATCGGGAAAAGTATTGTAAGTTCTTGTAATTTCCCCTGAAGAAAGGAGGGACGAAGGTGTCTAAAAAAATAGTCCATTATATAAACCAGTTCTTTGGCCAGATCGGTGGTGAGGAAAAGGCTGATACGGCGCCATTTGTGAAGGAAGAACCTGTTGGACCTGGAACCGCTTTAAATGGTCAATTAGGAGATGAAGGTGAAATTGTTGCCACTATCATTTGTGGTGATGATTATTTCTCTTCTAATACCGAAGAGGCTAAAGAAGAAATTCGTAAAGTCTTACGGGATTATGACCCTGATCTGGTAATTACTGGTCCAGCCTTTAATGCTGGGAGATATGGAACAGCAGCTGGCGGCGTTGCTGAACTGGCTGCAACTGAGTTTGAACTACCTGTAGTTTCAGGTATGTATCCGGAGAACCCCGGTGTTGATATGTACAAAAAGTATGCCTATATAATTGAAACATCAGATTCCGCTGCTGGCATGAGAAAAGCTGCTCCAGCCATAGCCGAATTATCTAAGAAAATTCTTAGAGGCGAAGAACTGGGAACTCCTAAGGAAGAAGGTTATATCCCCCGAGGAATTCGCAAAAATGTCTTTTTTGAGGAGCGCGGTTCCAAACGGGGTGTGGATATGCTGGTTAAAAAACTTAATCAAGAGAAGTTCGACACAGAATATCCCATGCCAGACTTTGATCGGGTTGATCCTCAACCTGCTATAAAAGATATGGCAAATGCTAAAATTGCCTTGGTAACTTCAGGTGGAATTGTACCTAAAGGAAATCCCGATGGAATTGAGTCATCCAGTGCTTCTAAATATGGAAAATATGAATTAAAAGGCATGGATACTTTGACAGCAGAAAGCCATGAAACTGCACATGGTGGTTATGATCCAACTTATGCCAATGAAAATCCCAATAGAGTTCTTCCCTTGGATGCGGCTAGGAAACTTGAACAAGAGGGTCGAATTGCTGAGTTACATGAATACTTCTATTCTACAGTAGGAAATGGAACTTCTGTTGGAAATGCTCAACAATATGCGGCTGAAATAGCAGAGGATCTAAAGAATCACGGTGTGGATGCTGTTATACAGACTTCCACCTGAGGCACATGTACTCGTTGCGGTGCAACGATGGTTAAAGAATACGAGCGTGCTGGTTTACCAGCGGTTCATGTGGCCTCAATAGTGCCGATTTCAAAGACTGTGGGAGCTAATAGAATAGTTCCAGCTGTAGCTATTCCACATCCACTGGGCAATCCAAAACTAGACGAAGAGGAAGAATTTAAGGTGAGAAAGGATCTGGTTGATAAAGCACTCAAAGCTTTAGAAACCGAGCTAGAAACTCAAACTGTTTTTGAGGACTAGTGACAATTGATGGAATGTGTTTGCTATTTATAAGGGGATAAGTATCTATGCTTATCCCCTTTATTCGAGATAAAGGACAAGGACTTCTTAGTAATTAAGATGAGATGGAGGTGACTTATATGGCGGCTTCCGTAGTTGGTGGTAACAGTTATATTCTTGTGCATGCTCCCAATACGATGAAATATCATGGTTCGACCCAGCAATCAGATAGACACAAAAACCCAGAAAGTGATTATTTAAAAAATCTTCCTAATTACATGCGTTCTTTTGAAGATGCCGTTAAATACCCCCCTAATCAAACTTACATTGGAAATATCTCTCCTGATGAACTAGCTCAAATAGAAAAACCTTGGTATCAAAACCTTGATCAAGGTGATAGGTATAGTGACTGGGGAGAAATCATGCCAGAGGATGAGTTTTTCGGTTTAGTTCAAATTAGTGATTCATTTGATTTGGTTAAATTGGAAGAAAATTTTGTTAACGAAATCAAACCTAAATTGGAAAAAAACCCTGTAATAACAAAAGACCATGTGGCGAAACTCTCTGGAACAAATAAAGATGAAATAAAGGAGATAGTTGATAATGGTAATGGAGAACCTCTATATATAGATGATAATTTGGTGGGTTGTGTTAAATCTGCCCACGAAACCGACCAAAATTTAAATGCTCATGTTATGCTTGAAAATTTAATGGCAAAAGCTTCAGGTTCTTTGGCATTACTGCACTTAGGGAATCAGCAAGGAGTAGATTTATCACAAACTGACTATGTAATGGAGGTCAGTGAAGAAGCATGTGGAGATGTTAACCAAAGAGGTGGAGGCAATTTTGCCAAGGCAATAGCAGAAATAGCTGGTTGTGAAAATGCTACTGGTTCCGATGTAAGGACATTTTGTTCTGCTCCTGCCCATGCAATGATTAATGCAGCTGCACTAGTAGAAGCAGGAGTATATGAACAAGTAGCTATCGTAGCAGGTGGGGCAGTTGCAAAACTCGGAATGAATGGTAAGGATCATGTTAAGCAGGAAATGCCTGTGCTTGAAGACTGTTTAGGAGGATTGGCACTTTTAATAAGTAAAAATGATGGTCAAAACCCCATTATCAGAACTGATGCTATAGGTAAACACAATGTAGGTACAGGTTCTGCTCCTCAAGCTGTGATTTCCTCTTTAACAACAACTCCTTTAGAAAAATTGGGATTAACGGTTACAGATATAGATAAATATTCGGTAGAAATGCAAAACCCTGAACTGACTCAACCTGCCGGTGCCGGTGATGTACCAGCTTCTAATTATAAGATGATTGGTGCCTTAGGTGTTAAAAAAGGTCAGTTAGAGAAGAAAGACATGATGAATTTTGTGCAGGAACGAGGCATGCCAGGTTTTGCACCTACTCAAGGACATATTCCTTCAGGTGTCCCCTTTGTTGGTCACGCTAGGCGTATGCTTGATAAGGGCGAGATAAGTAAAGCCATGATAATTGGAAAAGGTAGTTTATTCTTAGGGCGACTGACTAACTTATTTGATGGAATTTCTTTTGTAATGGAACCTAATCAAGGTGATGTAGATGAGGAAGGAACAGTTTCAAAAGAGGAAATCAAACAAATAGTAGCTGGTTCGTTACGGGACTTAGCAGATTCTTTATCTGAAAATGCAGATAACGAGTCAGACAGTTAGGGGGTGAAATCTTGTCTCAAAAAGTTAAAAATCAATTATCAGAAGTTTTTCATGAACTTGCTGAAGCTTTAGAGTCCGGTCAATACGGTAAAAAATCTAAAATTTGTGTAACAACTTTGGGAAGTGAACATGGTCCTGAAGAAGTGGTTAAAGGTGCAGAATTGGCAAAGCAACAAAACCCAGGAATAGATATTACTCTAGTTGGGCCTAAAGTAGACACTAAACTAACATATGCTAAAGAGACAGACTGTGAGGAAACTGTCCACAAAACTATGGAAGATTTGTTATCAAAAGGGGAAGCCGATGCATCAGTAACTATGCATTACAATTTCCCAGTTGGAACGGCCACAGTAGGAAAGGTGATCACCCCTGGGTTAGGTAAAGAAATGTTAATAGCCACGACTACAGGTACAGCCGGAATGAATCGGATTGAGGCCATGATTAAAAATGCCATTTACGGTGTGATTACTGCCAAGGCCTTAGGTAACCCTGATCCTAAAATTGGGATACTGAATGTGGATGGAGCCAAACAAGTAGAAAAGGCACTTATTGACTTAAAAGAAAATGGTTATTCTATTGAGTTTGCAGAATCGGCCAGACAAGATGGTGGCTTCGTCATGAGAGGAAACGATCTACTAGCAGGTTCAGCTGATGTAATGGTCACTGATACATTAACAGGAAACCTTCTAATGAAAATCTTCTCAGCCTATACCACAGGTGGAAGTTACGAGTCTTTAGGTTATGGTTATGGGCCTGGAGTTGGTAAAGATCAAAAGCAAGTCGTGAACATTATCTCTAGGGCTTCTGGTGCCCCAGTGATTGCCGGTGCTATTAAATTTGCAGCAGAAGCTAGTGCCGGTGGCATAGTTAAATTAACTAATGAAGAATTTAAAAAAGCGGAACAGGCTGGCTTAAATGAGATACTAGAAGGATCGAAATCTAGTCAAGATGCAGGAGAAACAGAAGAAGTCACACCACCTCCCAAAAAACCTGTTAGTGAAGAAATCTCAGGTATGGACATCATGATTTTAGAAGATGCTCGAAAGGTTTTATGGAAAGAAGACGTTTATGCAGAAACGGGAATGGGCTGTGCTGGTCCCGTAGTCATGGTTGCTCCTGAAGATAAAGAAGAAGCAGAAAAAATCCTCAGAGAACATGGTTATCTAAGTTAAATAAAATACCGGCCGCATTGGCGGCCGGTTGCAGTCTACAAATCTATTTACTTTATTTGAAAAAGTTCTCTTTAAATATAACAATTAAATACTAAGATTGTTAAAAAATTTTAAAAAATTAAAAACTTAACCAAAAAGTTAAAAAAGATAGTAAAATGTATTGCATATCCTAATGCTATTTATTATAATATATGCAAATATTTAATAAATCGGAAATAAAAAGTAAAAGTTTTAATTAATTAAAGGGTTGTTAGCGAATTGAGTTATCCCGAACATAAATTTATGAACTAGATATTGCGTAATCGCAGTTAGTTAAATTACCAATAACTCAGATGAGTCACTGGTCTAGCTTCCAAGGAACTAAAGTTGATGGAAAATTTAGATTACTATTTTCGATTTTTCTCTGAATTATGTTAGCACATACTCGTTGTACATGCTCACATTTTTTTTAAGACAGTAACAAAAATCTTCTATTTATAATCTCTTGGCTAAAATCTATTCGATATTCTTTGAAAATTGATATTTATTTAATTATTCTTAAAAGTTACTAACACTGTAAGATAACTCCAACTTTACCTCATATTCTATCATTGCCAAATCGAGTATGTAATATACATCCTTCCTTTGTATTAAATTCTTATTTGCTTAGTTTAGTATAATTTAATAACTTTAATCACTTTTTAAAACAAAGGAGGGGGCATGTATATTTTTTGAAAAATTGAAATTTGAGGAGGTGATTTCAAAAAGTAGTGAGATAAAATAAAGTGTCAAAATACGGACAGAACCAAAATATCAGATGAGGGGGATTTTTCAATGAGTAGCAGAAAGTTATTTGTATTATTTCTGGCATTGATGTTTGCTACTGCTGTAGCCATCGGTGGCTGTGCACCTCCAGAAGAAGCTAAAGAGGAGGATCCAGAAGCAGAGGAAGAAGAAGAGGCTCCAGCAGAAGTAGATAATCCTGCTGTAGAAAGACCTAATGAAATTGTAATTGGAGGTCCAGATCTAGAAGGAATTTTCAATCCAGTTTTATACAGTGGTGTTTATGACTCCTGGGTTTTAGGTATGATTTTTGATTCACTACTTACAGTAGATGAAAATGGACAGTTAACAACTGATCAGAGATCAGTTGCCAAAGATTATGAAATCTCAGAAGATGGCACTGTATACACTTTCCACTTACGTGAAGGATGGGAATTTCACGATGGAGAAGAGATAACTGCCGAAGATGTGGCCTTTTCTTTAGAAGTTACTGCTCACCCTGATTACGACGGACCACGCTCCAGCTTTTCCGACGATATAGTGGGTGTAGATGAATTTCGAGAAGGAGAAACTGACGAGCTAGAAGGAATTACAGTAGAAGATGATTATACCTTGGTAGTTGAAGCTCAAGAACCTAGTGCTGATAACATATTTGATTTTGCAGTAATGATAATGCCAAAACATTATTATGATTTTGAAAACTATGAAGACTTCCAGGATTTAACAGACGACCCAATGGGAAGTGGTCCCTTCGAACTTGTAGAATACAGTCCGGATCAACATGCTATCTTAGAATCCTTTGAAGACTATTACCATGGTGCACCAAATGTGGATCGAATAATCTACGAAGAAACTGAAACTGAACAACAAATTCCAATGGTTGAAACAGGAGAAGCTGATATTGTCCAGGTAAGTTCAACTCCAGAAAATATGGAAATGTTAGAAGATATAGACCATCAGGAAGCATTAACTTTCTTTGATAATGCCTATACTTATATTGGTTTGAACCACGAAGATGAACACTTGCAGCATCAAGAGGTTAGGCAGGCATTAGCTTATGCCCTTGATATCGAAGCTTTCCTTGATGGAATGTTTGGAGATGAATTGGCTCAACCGATATACACTCCGTTTTCACCCGTATCATGGGCATATCCCGATGAAGACGATATGAACGATTATGCTTATGACCCTGATAAGGCCAATGAACTACTTGATGAAGCGGGTTATGAGTGGGATGACAATGAAGAGTATCGAGTAAATGAAGACGGAGAGAGACTATCCTTTACATGGGAAACCATTGCTGACAACGAATGGTCCGAACATTTAACTACTCTAGCCTTAGAACAATGGCCACAAATAGGAGTAGAACTAGAAATCGAAAACTACGATTTCAATACCTTGACCGACAGAATTGATCAGGACCGCGGAGATGTAGATATGTGGAATATGGGTTGGTCACTATCAGCCGAACCCGATCCATCTAATATCTTTAGTGTAGAATATGCCGATGCTGGCTTAAACTACGGAATGTATCACAACGAAGAAGCAGAAGAATTGATGCAAGAAGGTCTTGAAACCTTTGATCAAGATGAAAGAGCAGAAGTTTACAATGAACTAGGTGTACTATTTAATGAAGATCTACCCTATATCTTTGTCTACAGTAACAAAGAGATTTGGTCCACAAATGACCGAGTTGAAAACTATGAACCAACTGCATTCCAACACTTGACATGGAATATCCACGAGTGGGAAGTAACAGACTACGAAGAATAATTAGAAATAAGTAGCTAAGATAGCGAGTACAACCCCATCTGGGCATGTGCCACTCACATGCCCAGATTATTAAAACAATTATTCAGGCTAAAATAAAGGGGTGATATACTTTTGGGAACTTATATAGTTAGGCGAGTACTGATAATGATCCCTGTGTTACTAGGAATTACTGTCTTTCTCTTTAGCTTGTTTCAATTAGCACCTGGAAATCCCTTGGCTAGTTTACATCAAGACCCGGATATGACACCAGAAGCTCGAGAGCGTATTGAAGAACAATACGGATTAAATCAACCCGTACATATACAGTACTTAGATTATATGGGAAATCTATTCCAAGGCGATATGGGTATGTCGTTTCAGTACAGAAGAGATGTAAGTTTTCTCATAGCTCATAGAATAGGGCCTACTTTTATATTATCATTTGGTGCATTCTTATTAGCTCTAGTAGTAGCCATACCAGCAGGGATTATATCGGCTACCCGCCAATATACCAGTGTTGATAATGCCTTTACGGTGTTTGCCTTAATCGGTGTATCTATTCCTAACTTTTTCTTTGGATTGGTGATGATGCGCGTCTTCGCAGTTGCTCTGGGGTGGTTCCCCACTGGGGGAATGCAGACCTCTGGAGCGGACTTTCCCTTTCCGTGGAATATATTAGACGTAGCAAATCACCTTGTTTTACCTGCTATTGTATTAGGCCTTAGCAGTGCTGCACATTTTATGCGTTACACCAGATCTAGTATGCTAGAAGTTATCAGACAGGATTATATTCGGACTGCCCGTGCTAAAGGTTTAAAAGAAAGAATCGTTATATACAAACACGCTCTTAGAAATGCATTGATTCCAATTATCACTTTAATGGGCTTTCAGTTACCCATGCTCTTTTCAGGTTCACTAGTAGTAGAAATTGTCTTTGGCTGGCCTGGTATGGGAAGGTTGGCTTATAATGCAGTTATGCAGCGTGACTATCCACTAATGATGGGAGTAAACTTGTTCCTTGCCATATTTATATTACTCGGAAATCTACTAGCTGATATTGCCTATGCCTTTGTAGATCCCAGAATCAGGTATGATTAATTTCTTTAAAAAATAATTTATTTATAATACTTGATATCTGTATGCCTAAAGGGGGGAATGACTTGGCTAAAAATGAACTGAATGAAAGTACAAGTCAAGAAGTTCAATCTCATGGCTTGTCTGAGGAAGTTGAAAGTCCTATTAAACTTATATGGAGACGCTTTAAGAGAAATAGATTAGCTTTGATCGGGCTGATTGTTTTATTAATACTGGTTTTTGGAGCGGTTTTTGCTCCATTTTTGACGCCCCATGATAGGGATACTATTGACTATGCTAATGCCGATGCCGAGCCAGATAGTGAACACATTCTAGGGACCGACGACAGGGGCAGAGATATGTTTACCAGGCTTTTGTATGCAGGTAGAGTTTCCTTATCTGTGGGTATTTTTGCTACTTTACTGCGGATTTTGATCGGTGTAACTTTGGGAGGTATCGCAGGTTACTACGGAGGAGCAGTTGATAATGTTATCATGCGGATAGCCGACGTCTTTATGTCCTTTCCATTTTTACCAATTGCCTTAACTTTCGTCGCCATACTGGGACCAAGTATTTACAATATCATGCTGGTAATAGCAATTATTGGTTGGCCGGGTATCTGCAGGATTGTAAGAGCGGAAATTCTATCCTTGAGAGAACAAGAATTTATTGAAGCTGCTAAAGCTCTAGGTCTTAGTGACCGTACCCAAATAATAAAACACTTGATTCCCAATACTATGGCTCCAATTATCGTTTCGGCTACTTTAGGTATAGCGGGTGCGATATTAACTGAATCATTTCTCAGCTATTTGGGATTAGGGGTAAGTCCACCAACTCCCACCTGGGGCAATTTGCTATCTGCTGCCCAAGAATCCTATATTATTCGAAATAGATGGTGGCAGTGGGTACCACCGGGTATTATGATTTTCTTGGCTGTTATGAGTCTAAACTTACTGGGAGATGGGCTGAGAGATGCTCTTGATCCTAAACTTAAAGAGTAGGGGGTGCACTTTTTGTCCGACACACTTTTGGAAGTAAAGGGTTTACAGACCTATTTTTATACAGAAGATGGCACCGTTAAAGCTGTGGACGGAGTAGACTTTCACGTAAATCGCGGAGAAATTTTAGGAATTGTCGGTGAATCAGGATGTGGAAAAAGTGTCAGTAACATGTCGATATTGAGACTCATCCAAGATCCACCGGGGAAAATAGTAGGTGGTGAAATTAACTTCGAAGGTACTAATTTGCTAGAGTTACCAGAAAATAAAATGAGAAATATTCGTGGTAATGATATTGCTATGATTTTTCAGGAACCCATGACATCACTAAACCCTGTCTTTACAGTGGGAGATCAAATTATGGAAGCATTACTGCTTCACAGAAATATGTCTATGGAAGAAGCACGCAATCATGCCGTTGAGATGTTAAAAACAGTTGGCATTCCCCGTGCCAATGAAGCCATTGATGAGTATCCGCATCAGTTTAGTGGTGGTATGAGACAAAGAGCTATGATCGCCATGGCACTATCTTGTAATCCTAGTCTACTACTGGCTGACGAACCTACCACAGCTTTGGATGTTACTATCCAAAAACAGATTTTAGAGCTCATTAAGGATATGAAAGAACAGTATGACACTGGAATAACCCTTATAACTCACGATTTAGGGGTAATTGCAGATATGGCTGACCGGGTTGTAGTTATGTATGCTGGCAAAGTTGTAGAACAAGCTGATATTTTTGAAATCTTTGATAAGCCACTTCATCCTTATACAAGTGGATTACATGAATCGATACCAACAATGGATACAGAAGCCGAGCGGTTAAAAGTTATTAGAGGAGTTGTTCCCAATCCATTGACTATGCCAGAAGGTTGTCCCTTCCATCCCAGGTGTGATCATGAAATGACTAAATGTAGAGAAAAGATGCCACCCCTTATGGATTTAAATGGTCGCCAGGTGAGATGCTGGTTGTATTCGGAAGATAAGGAGGTGGGCTAATAAATGCAGGAAGCAGTTAACAGAATGCCAGAAGCAGGAGAAAATATCCTCGAAGTTAATAATTTAAAAAAACACTTCCCTGTTAGGGGTGGACTACTAAAAAAGGTAGTTGGACACGTGAAAGCTGTGGACGGCGTTTCATTTAATATAAAAAGAGGGCAAACTTTGGGTTTGGTAGGAGAATCAGGTTGTGGTAAATCAACAACAGGTAGAACCATTCTAAGGTTATTAGAAAAAACTCAAGGGGAAGTATTCTATCAAGGTCAAGATGTTTATAATTTGAATAAACATGAAATGAAAAATTTGCGTCAAAAAATGCAGATAATTTTTCAAGACCCCTATAGTTCTTTAAATCCCAGGTTAAATGTGTCAGAAATTGTTGGTGAATCTTTAAAAGAACACGGAATTGCTCGAGGCAAAGAACTAAGAGATCGGGTAAAAGATGCTATTGAGAAGAGTGGCTTACAGGGTCACCATGTTCGTCGTTATCCCCACGAATTTAGTGGAGGTCAGAGACAACGGATTGGAATAGCTAGAGCCCTGGCATTAAATCCAGAATTTATAGTAGCTGATGAACCTGTGTCTGCCCTTGATGTTTCCATTCAATCCCAGATATTGAATTTGATGATGGATCTACAAGAAGAGATGGGACTAACTTATTTATTTATTGCTCACGATTTAGGTGTAGTAAAGCATATCAGTGATCGGATTGGTGTTATGTATCTAGGGAATTTAGTTGAACTGGCAGACAAGAAAGCGTTGTTTGACAATCCACATCATCCATATACAAGAGCGCTGCTATCAGCTATACCGCCTTCTCATCCTAGAAATAGAGGGGCTAGAGAACAAATAGTTCTAAAAGGGACTATACCCAGTCCTGCAAATCCACCTTCGGGTTGTAAATTTCATCCGCGCTGTCCAGAAGCAGAAGAGAGATGTTCCCAAGAAGTTCCGGAATTTAAAGAGGTTGCTCCAGATCACTATGTGGAGTGCCATTTATATTAAATTGTGGGGGGAATCCCATGTTTTTTGAAGATAGAGCTAGAGTAAAAAAAGATAAAAATGAGGATTTAGACAGCGAAACTCAACAAATAGTTCAAGATAATGTGGATGACATGGACTGGAAAGATGCCGTAGCTTTAACAGTGGCAGCAGCGAGTGTTCTCGCTCCGCGATTCCTTATAATTTTGTTTAGTTACTTATTCTTGATTATGCTCTTTTTTCTGATCTTTGTTTAACTTTGATTAATAAACTGTCATGTCAGTGACTGTTTTTTAAAAGCACATTCTAAAAAACACAGCTACTGCCAGTCAATTACTGGTAATAGCTGTGTTTTTATTTTATAATAAAAAATAGTTAACTTTCATAAAGGGGGATATTTCTGTGCAATCCTATACCCATTTAACAGATTTAGAATCGCTAAAGAAAGAAGCACTTATATGTAAAAATTGTCACTTAAGGGAAACTTGTAATGGGGTAGTATTTGGTGAAGGGGACGAACAAGCCGATATTATGTTAATAGGTGAAGGTCCCGGGGCAAAAGAGGATGAACTGCAACGCCCCTTTGTTGGACCGGCGGGAGAATTATTGACAAAAATGTTAGCAGCTATAAATTTTTCTAGAGATGATGTTTATATTACTAATATAGTCAAATGCCGACCACCTAATAATAGAACCCCGAATCAAGAAGAGATGGATACTTGTTTACCTATATTACGACAGCAGATCCGCTTAATTCAATCTAAAATTATAGTTATCTTGGGAGGAGCCGCATTAAAGGGGTTAATAGACAAAAATATGAAAATTACTAAAGCCCGAGGAAGTTGGTTAGAACGCAAAGGAATACATATCTTGCCTACATACCATCCAGCTTATTTACTGAGGAATCCAGCCAAAAAAAAGGAATCATGGGAAGATCTACAAAATTTAAAAGCAAAATATATGGAATTAACTAACAATGACATCGATTAACTTGTAATTTGGTATGCGAAAAAAACATCTTAACCACCTTGCTATAGACCTTTAATTAAAAAACGACCCTCCAAAAGGAGAGTCGTTAATGCTTAATAGGCAAATACATGGCTTCCAATTTGTTTAATTGTCGTTCTAGTGAAAATCCAGCTTGATGTAGCGGTGATGGGATTGTAAAAGAAGGTCGCTCCATCACTGGGATCCCAACCTTTGAGTGCATCTTCTACAGCATCGTAGGCAGTTTGATTTGGTGTTAGCCAGAATTGGCCATTATGAACAGGTGTAAATGCTAATGGTTCAAATATTACCCCTTCTACATTGTTTGGCCATCGATTATCGAGAACTCTGTTGATAACTACTGAGGCAACAGCTACTTGCCCTTCATAGGGTTCTCCCCTGGCTTCACTATAAACTATACGGGCGATTAAGTCTCGTTCATAACTAGATATATCTAGTCTGCGCCAACTAGATTCACTTTCAGTGTCCTGGCTCTCACTATTAGATCCCTCGGTTTCAGTTTCCTGAATCTCATTACTGGATTCCTTGGTTTCAGTTTCCTGACCTGATGGAATTGTTAAAGTTTGTCCAGGATAAATATAATTGTGCCATATGTTGTTTACACTTCTCAAATCTTCCAAGGATACATCATACCACTGGGAAATTCTCCAAAGAGTTTCCCCGGAAGATACTGTGTGGGTTTCAGAAGCTGCCTGAACTTGGCCACCTCCTAAGGATGTGAATAATAACCCACTGACTAACAGACAAACTACTAGCACTTTTGAAACTCGTAACAATCTGATCCCCCCTTTTGTTAACATAAAATTGTACTCCATCGATTATAACAGGGGGGGTACAAGCTTACAAATCAGTAAAATTTCCTGTATAGTAATCTAAACAGAATGTGATTAAAAAACATCTTCAAACTTATTTTGTTAACATAATATTAGATCTTGGGTTAATATGGTTTGGTTGCCAAGAATATAAAAAAGACCGCCATCCTTAGGCGGTCTCTCACATAAATAAAAATTAAACTTGTTCTCTGTCTCGAACCAACAATGAAATTGAATATAAACCTGCTAACCCGACAAGGCCATATATTATTCTACTTAGTGGAGCCAACTGACCTCCGAATAGGTTAGCAACTAAATCAAAACCGAAAAAGCCAATAAGCCCCCAATTAATGGCTCCAATAATCATCAGTATAAGAGCTACTCTATCCATTGTTTTCACTCCTTTAAGTATGTTTTAGTAAATTGACCTCACAAGTATTATTCCCAGGAAAATTTTATATATTACATAATAAATAGAATCAAAATGACTTAACTATCTATGAATTTTTTGATATCATTATATAGCAAACTAAGAAAGAGAAGGTTTCAACTAATATATTGATTGAGGGGAATAATTTTATGAGAAGTAACACTAATCAGCCTGGCATACAATCCGTAGAAGGTCATTCCAGCAATCAAGAACAATTAATGAGAAATAATTATTTTTTTTATCCTAAGAAATCTTTTGGATGGTTATCACTTTTATTGTTGACATTGTTATTTGCGTTTTTAAGTTGGGTTGCATTTCTGTCTTATCGAATTACAGGAGGACTAGGTGCATTAGTATCCATTGGAATTTTTATTATCCTTGCTATATGTGGCATTCTATTGTTAATATGGTTTTTCAATATGAAATATGAACTTTCGGGAGATAAATTAGTATTACATTTTGGCCCTTTTGCTTACCAAATTGATTTATATTTGGTCAATGAGGTGGAAATCAAAAGTTTGGTTCCTTCTCTAGGAATAGGTGTGATAGTTCCGGGTTTTGCCCAGTGGGTCAACTCATATCGCGGCGAAGGTAAAATTTTCATGTGTTCAACTAGGGCAATGAAAGATATAGTGTTGATTAGAACAAAAAGTGGAATCATTGGTATAAGCCCACAAAATGAAGCTGAATTTATTGAGGAAATCAATAAAAGGGTACAGTTTATTCGACTTCTCGAACCAGAATAAAGGGAGTTTGCTCATTACTTTGACCAGCCGGATTATCCTGTAAGATTTGTTTGATAGTGTCATCAGATAAATATACACCTTGAGATTTACCAAGTATTTCCACATTAATGTCATTGGCATCAACTATAATAGTTTTAATTCCAAGTTCATTTTGAATTACATTACAAATTTCAGTTGGATTTTCAGGCGTCAAGACTCCTTTATCGTCATAATAGTCAAAGGCCAGATCATTAAATCCATCTATTGCCCAAACTTCATTACCTACCACTTTATAAAATATTCCTTTGATACCTAAGGGCCGAGTAATTGCTGCTAATAAAGCACCTATTAAGATACGTAAAACTCCAGCTGATTCTATGGCTACTTGCATCTTATAAGGATTACCTACACCTTTACCGGCAGGAGTAACATGGACAAATTTTGACAGTATTTTAGCCAGTGTACCAACTCTGATATGGGACTTATAAACTAAACGATTTTGTGTAACGGAAATGACTTTTTCACTTACGGCTAAAATATCATTTTCCCGATGAATAGGCCCTACGTATTTATGAATAATATCTAAATAACTATCTTGGGTAGTTATAAAATGTGTTTTGATGGCTTTACGCATAAATTTTTGATTGTTAACTGTTACAGTTAGAGGTTTTCCAGCCATTGTTTTATTAGGATTATCTGCAGTCATTTTCGACAACTCCTCGACTTAATTCTCAATAGCTTATTATTCCCTGTTTGAACACAATATATCAGGATACAGGAAATAAGCACTAAAGTTTATTATGATTTAGGCCTGGCTGCTCATTTTGTCGAAAAATTAATAAATGAGAAGGAAAAATTAAAAAAACCTCGAAATATAAGTTGACTGTAGACGAATTTTGCAGATAAAAATACTTTGTAGGATATTAACGTGGTTCAGAAAGGGGTGATGAGGTCAGCATGGCAGTTTCATGTCAATCCCTAGGTAAAGTTTATTTAAGACCCCCAAAAATGGCCGACCTTGTTTATTATCAAAAGTGGTGGCAAGAACCTTTGTCAAATTATTTAGACTTAGGTAGGCAAAATAGTAAACCTTCCAGTAAAGCTGTTGCTGACTTCAAGAAACAGGTTAAAACACGTTATGTACCTGGTTGGTTTACCATTGTTATGTGGGATGATTTTTTTAAAGAAATTCCTGTAGGTTATATCAGGTATAGACAAGTTGAATGGAAAAAGCGGCGCACTGAAATAGCTATTAGACTAGGGCGCGATCATTGGGGCAAAGAAATAGGGCAAGTTGCTATTGGCGAGTTATTAGCTTATTTATTTTTCGAAAAAGGTCTAGAAGAAGCCTGGTTAAAAGTGGCATCTTTTAATCAAAGAGCTATTAGATTATATGAAAAATGTGGCTTTATAGAAACAGGGAAGATGATGGATTCGGAATATCCCGAGTTAACCTGGAAGATTATGAGCATTCATAAAACTAAATTTGCTAGATTGTCACCATAAATAGAAATTGAACTAATAACTAATACGATTTATACATTTATACACATAAAAGAAAGCAGGGTATATACCCTGCTTTCTTTTATCAATCAGTTATTTTAGATCCCGGATCCTTAGGGATTCCCATCTTGTTTTTAATTACCTCCCAGATTTCCTCTTTTTCAAATCCTCTTCTCCAAGAGGCAACACCTGCCAAGTTATATTCATGAACTAAATTTAACCTTTTTTTAATTGACTCTTCAGTTTCAAGCCAGGTCCTGTATCGTGTGTCGTTATCTTCATATTCAGCGTAATATTGCTTAGTATCGTCATCAAAGGTGATATCTGCATCATTGTTTTCTAATATGTTTTTGATCTGTTCCATACCATAGGCAGATGAAGACACTGAAATTGAGCCATCATCGTTCTTTTCTTCTTCCCATAATCTAGTATAAAAAGGGATACCTAAGATAAGTTGATCATTGGGAACCACCGATAAAATTTCTTCTAAATTCTCTTCTACCCAGGGAAGACTTGATACTGAACCTGCTACCGGGCTATCCCCCCAATGTTCATCATATGCCATAACCATAATATAGTCTACGGTCTTGCTAAAAGCATGTCTATCGTAACTTAAAGACCAATTTTCGCTTTGAGATATAAAGGTCACATCAATTGAAACCACTAACCCCTGTTCCCTTAAAAAAGGCGAAATTTCTCTGACAAACTGAGTATAGGCATCTCTATCATCGATATGAATATTTTCAAAGTCTAAGTTGATACCGTCTAAATTATATATATCAGAATAAAGCAAAATTTGTTCAATTGCATTCCTTCTTGCCTCAGGGTCTTCTAAAAACTCAGAAGTTAGATCTGGATCAAAGTTATTGGAGAACAACCCCCATACTTGCATATCATTATCATGGGCCCAATTTACGTAAGATTTATCTGCTTGGTTGACAATATTACCTTCCGGATCTTGCAAGTGAAACCAGGTGGGACTGATCACATTCACCCCTGGTAAATCAGGGAGATCATTGGGATTTGGATTTTCACTGATTACATGTTCCCAGGTCAAATTAATGGGTTCCCCGAAGGGACGGCTAGGGGGATCAACATCATCGTCTTCAATATGTTTTTCTCTAATTGAAAGTTCATCTAAAGTTATATCACTACTTTGAACATAACCTAAATAACCCTTTTCGGTCCGTATAAAAAACCAATCTCCACTTTGATGATATATGGTTATCTTAGATTGCTTGTCCAAACTTTCTATGATTCCAGTTCGAATACTTGGTTCTTCTCTAACCCTTGTTTCGTTTTCTTTGGCATATCCTTTAAGTACCTGTTTTTCTAAATTATCTATTAAGACTAAATTATCATCTTGATTATGTTGGACAGTGATAGGGTAGAGTTCTTCCAAAATATCCGAGGGAAGAAAAGGCTCACCTTGGATAAGTTTTGGAGAGAACTGTAATTCTCTTTCTTCATCATTCACTGCAGCAGTTAAATTATCTGTTTGCATTTGGAAAAATTTATTTTTGGTAGTTATTGTTATGTAGTCACCCTGATCATCGTAATATATGTAGGGGTCTAATGACTTCTCAATAAAACTTTTTGACAAATAAACTTCATCTTCTACTAAAGCAGTATTTTCAGTTCCTAAATCTTGGTCTTCGTAAATGAGTCGTGTTTGTTCTGAGTCCGGATAGGGTTCTACCTTTTGGCGACTAGGTGTGAGGTAGAGATAAGTAAGTAAACTAGCCAAGATTAAAATGAAAATAATCAATCCTAAAATTAAAGTTGGAATATTAAATTTTAAAACAGTCTTTTTTTGAACTTCCATTATTTTTGACTTCCTTTCTTTAATATTTGTCATAATTATAGCATAAAAAATGGTAACTTTGAGAACCTTAGAAACGAGTTACTTGATTAATTATTAAGAACATGAAAAGGGGGAACATATTTTGAGAGTTGAAGTTGATCAAGATCTATGTATAAGTTGTGGTCTCTGTGTAGATGAGTGTCCTGAGGTTTTTGAATGGAATGATGATGGAAAGGCTGAGGAAAAAGCAAAAGAAGTACCTGAAAATAGCCAAACAGAAGCTAAACAGGCGGTAGAAGGATGTCCTACCGATGCTATTAAAGAATTATAACTAACTTTAAAGTTATATCGTTTTGGATACCTTATAGAGAGGCTGTTCTCAATAGTTTTGGAACAGCCTCTCTTATATTGGTGAAATTGTATTTGGTGGGCTAGTATCATTGTTGCTTTATCATTCATATTCTAGTATTATTACAGGAGAATATCCCGGAAAAATAGAAGACTTTTCTTGCAAAATTGCTAGTAAGATGTTTAAATTGCTAGTTAGAAGTTTGAGGGGCGATTTTATGGGAAGCAACAAAATTAATAGTTCATCAACTCAAAAAGTTTCCTTGGTAACTATTACAGTTAACGGTGCTTTAGCAATTTTCAAAGCCATATTTGGCATTTTCTTTAATAGTGCTGCTTTGTTGGCCGATGCATTTCACTCCATCAGCGATATCCTATCTAGTGGAATAGTTTTTTTGGGTATAAAATTTGCCAATAAACCCGCGGACAACTCTCACCATTACGGTCATGGTAAACTTGAATCAGTGGCTTCTAAAGTAGTTGCTCTGGTGTTAATTGTAACAGCTTTGCTACTTGGACATAATGCCATCAATATGTTTTTTCAACCGGCTACTTTGCCTGGAACAGGGGCATTGATAGGAGCTTTTGTTTCAATAATAGTGAAAGAATTACTTTATCGTTACAATATTACAATGGGTGAACGCTATCAAAGTAGTGCTTTAAAGGCTGACGCATGGCACAATCGTTCTGATGCTATCACTTCAGTTGCAGCCTTGATCGGGGTTGCAGGGGCTCGTCTAGGTTTTCCCGCTTTAGACCCTTTAGGAGCTTTGATAGTATCTGTTTTAATACTTAAAGTAGGTATAGAAATATATTTAACATCAATTAAAGAATTAATTGATACAGCCCCTACAACACAAGTGATTTCGGAAATTGAAAGAATCGTAAATGAAACTGAGGGGATAGAAAATGTACATGATATAAAGGCTAGATATCATGGTACCGACGTATTTGTTGATATTAAAGTGTGTGTTGATAGAAATAAAACTGTGGCCCAGGGACACCATTATGCAGGAACTGCTAAACACAAGATTATCCATGAAATACCACAAATTAGAGATGTTTTAATTCATGTAAATCCTTGCAAAGATGATGTTCCTCAATGTAGTGACTGCCATGAAGCTATTTGCAGTGAGGCTAAGGAGAGAACATCTTGAAAATAAGGATGATGTGTTAAAGGATGATGTATTTATGGAGAAAAAAGAGGCTGAACAAATATTATCTAAGTTGAAAGCTAATTACCCTAGTGCGAGAACTGCCTTAAAGTTTAACTCACCTTTTGAGTTGTTAATTGCAACAATCTTATCGGCTCAGTGTACTGATATTAGGGTTAATGAAATTACTAAAGAACTATTTGAATTAGCTAATACTCCTCAAGATATTTTAAAACTTGGCCGCCCACGACTAATACAAATAATAAAAGGGGCTGGCTTATATAAAAACAAAAGTAAAAACATCCTGGAAACATGTGAAATTTTAGTAGATGAATATGAAGGAGAAGTTCCTGCTAAGAGAGAAGAATTGGAAAAACTACCGGGAGTAGGTAGAAAAACGGCTAATGTAGTTTTGGCTAATGCTTTTAACATTCCTGCCTTTGCGGTAGATACTCATGTTTTACGGGTGTCCAAAAGATTGGGATTGACTGATAAAGAGGACCCCCGCGGAGTGGAACAAGACCTTATGTCAGTATTTGATAGAGATGACTGGAATGTAGGACATCATTTATTAATATACCACGGACGAGCAGTATGTAAGGCCAGGAAGCCTCAATGTGAAAATTGCAGTATTATAGAACATTGTAAGTACTATCATGATAACTATCAATATCCAAACAGTACGGGGAGATAATATGAACAGCTTAAGCAAACTGCGACAAATGGCTTTAAATAATGGCTTTGTTTCTACTGGAGTCATTTCTCCTGATGAGTATAAAGAAGGGAAATCAAGACAGGAGCAAGCTCAAGCTCGAGGGCATCTGATGCCATTTATCAATAAATCACAAAATTTAGCTACTAGAGTAAATCCTTCTAAATACGCAAATTGGGTAAAAACTGTCATTTTAGTCCTATATCCTTACGGCGGGTCTAATGGGAATCATCCCCCAAAGCCAGATGATGGCGTGTTACGAGGTAGATTTTCGAAAATTTCCTGGGGAAGAGACTATCACTTAGTAGTTAAGAAAGCTTTGCAAGATTTAGCTAGTGATTTGGTAAATGAGGATATCATCTCGGAGACTTATGAAACATTTATTGACACCAGCCCTTTTGCTGAGCGAGAACTTGCCTTTAGAGCTGGATTAGGTTACCCAGGCAGACATGGTTGTTTAATTAATCCAACTTATGGCTCCTTTGTGGTAATTGGTGGAATTTTAACTGATACAATGTTACCTACTAATGAACAACCTGTCGATGAGATTTTTTCTACTTGTAAATCTTGTGATGAATGTATTACAGTATGTCCTGGGAAAGCCCTGGAAGACTCTAATCATGAGAGTAAAATACAACTAGAAAATTGCGCAGCTTACCTAACAGTGGTCAAAGGAATAATTCCTCGCAAGAAACGTCCTATTATTAAAGATTATTTATATGGCTGTGATGAGTGTCAGAATGTTTGCCCTGAAAATTCAAGTAATAATTTTGGTTCCACTAATAATGATTGCGTAAAAACCTTTTCTTTGCCAAAATGGGATGAACAACACCTGACAATAGAAGATCTGTATCCTCAAATAACTAAAATTTTAAATTTAAGCAATCAAACATTTAGAAAAAAGTATAAGGATAATGCAGTCTTTTGGCGCGGCAAACAAGTTCTTAAGAGAAATGCTGTTATTGCTTTGGGAAATTTAAAAGATCCCAAGGGATTACCACTTATACTAGAAACATTAGCTAATCCAAGTCCTATTATCAGGGCGCATGTACCCTGGTCTCTGGAACAAATTAGTACCCAATTGCCTATTCATAAAAAGAGTTGGATATATCACAAATTGGAGCAGCAATATTTGAAAGAATCAGACCCGCTAGTAATTGATGAACTGAAGTCTTCACTGTTAAATTTGTCGAAATAAGTCTTTTATTAAAATATAGCTTATGATAAAATACTTTATTGTGATGAGTTTGTTATATTTTTTATCTAAATCGAGAAATCTTTAACAAGGGAGGGTAAGTGATGGCTAATCAAACTTTTCCAGGTGGCATTTCTCCTGGTCATTTTAAAGATACTAAGGACAAGCCTATAGAATCCTTGGAACTTCCCAAAAAAGTTTATATACCTATGGAGCAGCATATTGGTGCCCCCTGCACTCCAACTGTGGAAGTTGGGGATTATGTAAAAACAGGTCAAAAGATTGGAGAAAGTGATAAATTTGTATCAGCTCCAGTCCATGCCAGCATATCTGGTGAAGTTGTGGACATTGTTCAGTATAATCATCCTTTAGGTAACACATCTCAAACTGTAGTAATTGAATCTGATGGGCAGGATGAACCGGATTATCAGGATGAAGAACAAACAGTTAATTTGGATAGCTTCTCAGCTGAAGAAATTAAAAATGTAGTCAAAGAAGCCGGAATCGTCGGCTTAGGAGGTGCTACATTTCCAACTCATGTTAAAATTTCTCCTCCTGAGGACAAGCCTATTGATACGGTGTTGATTAATGGTGCTGAATGTGAACCTTTTTTAACATCAGACCACAGGCTCATGGTTGAGCAAGCAGAAAAAATTATATTTGGGTTGCGGGCTATTATGAAAGCCGTCAACTGTGACAGAGGCATAATTGCCATTGAAGATAATAAACCTGATGCTGTTGAGGCTATGAATTCCTTGGTAACTGATGATGACTCTTTAGAAGTGATGACTTTTGAAACTAAATATCCTCAGGGAGCGGAAAAACAGCTGATCAAAGCAGCCTTAGATAGAGAGGTTCCCTCAGGCGGACTCCCCATGGATGTAGGTTGTGTTGTAAATAATACCGGCACTGCTTTAGCTGTGGCTGATGCTTTAAGGACTAATAAACCAATTTTGGAGAGAGTTGTAACTATTTCTGGTCCTGGAATCGAACAATCGGGTAACTTTATGGTTAGACTTGGAACCCTGGCTTCAGATTTGATTGAACAGCTAGGTGGAATGGGGGATCAAACGAGAAAAATCATTATGGGTGGCCCTATGATGGGAATTAGTCAGCCAAATGCTGATTTTCCAGTGATTAAAGGAACATCCGGTGTCTTACTTCTAACTGATCAAGAGGTACAGATTTTTGAAGAAAGACCATGTATAAACTGTGGCCGTTGTGTTGACAGTTGTCCGATTTCTTTATTGCCCAATTTACTAGGGACTTTTATGGAGCATGAACGCCCAGACAAAGCAGAGGATTTTAATGCTCTCGACTGTATTGAATGTGGTTGTTGTACCTATATCTGCCCTGCTCGACGTCCCCTAGTACATTATATCAGGGTGGCTAAAGGCGAAATAATGGCAAAACGGCAAAACAAGTAAATTCTAATTAAGAAGAGATTGGAGGGTAGTTAGAATGGCGAATAAATTAGTAGTATCTTCTTCACCACACTTGCGAACACCTGAATCAGTAGACAGTATAATGAGAGATGTTTTGATTGCTCTGATTCCACCATTAATAGTCAGTGCCTGGTTATTTAGTTTATATTCAATTTGGATGGTAGTTGTGGCTACGGTGGTTTGCATGGTGAGCGAAGCAGTTATGGTTCATAAATCTGTAAGTCTTTCTAAAATTAAAGGCGATTGGAGTGCCGCCGTAACAGGGGTTATTTATGGATTGAGCTTGCCGCCTGGAACTCCGTGGTGGGTAGTAGCCATTGGAGCGTTTATAGCTATCTCTGTAGGAAAACATGTATTTGGTGGATTAGGCTACAATATTTTCAATCCAGCACTTGTAGGGCGAGCTTTTGTTGTGCTAGCATGGCCCAGTTACTTAACACATTGGACAGAGCCATTCCAAGCCGTTGATTTTGATTCAGCAACAGCGGCTACTCCACTAGTAGTGGATTCCGATGCGGTATCCTTGTCTGATTTGTTTGTAGGAACCACTGGGGGTTCTATTGGTGAGACATCAATATTAGCAATTTTACTAGGTGCTGTATTCCTGCTGGTAAAAGGTCATATTGATATTAGAATACCGGCAGCATATATGGGTGCTGTAGCTGTAATGGCCTTAGTAACTGGCCAGGATATTATGTATCATTTATTTAGCGGCAGTGCTTTTTTTGCTGCGGTTTATATGGCTACTTGTATGGTAACCTCACCTTATACTAAGACTGGTAAATTGATATTTGGTTTCGGTTGTGGCCTCTTCACAGCATTGTTCAGGATGTTCGGATCTGCACCTGAAGGAGTGACATATGCAATCTTGCTGATGAATGCCCTAGTGCCATTTATTAACAAGTATACCAGGCCCAAAATTTATGGGGAGGTGTCCAACTAAATGAAACTTAATGATCTGTTAAAATTAGGTGGAGTTTTAATGGTGGTTGCTGCGCTCTCAGCCACCTTGCTAGGTTTTTCCAATTCTTATACTGATCCCATCATCCAGGAAAGGCGAATGGAGCAACTGGAAAACTCCATGTTTGAATTCTTTCCTGAAGCAGAAGAATTTATCATCGACGAGATTGATGAACAAGAATATTATGTAGTGAAAACAGAGGGTGAAGTGAGCGGAGTAGCTACTGTAGTTGATCCAGGAGGATACGGAGGAAGAATTGAAATGATGGTTGCTGCCGATGCAGAAGGTACCGTTAGTGGTGTTGATATATTATCTCATGCTGAAACACCTGGACTTGGTAGTGAAATAGAGGAACCCGAGTGGTTACAACAATTTATCGGTTTATCTGCCTCACAAGATATCATGGGAGAGGAAAAAGTAGATATAATCTCAGGTGCTACAGTGAGCAGTGAAGCTGTAATAGAAGGTGTCGAATTGGCCCTTGACAATATAGTTGAAGATTATTTAGGAAACTAATGAAAACTGACTAAATGCAGGAAACGGGGGTGACTTTATTGAAATTTAGTGAAGCTTTTACGCAAGGTTTACTAAAAGAAAATGGTTTGTATAGGCAACTTTTAGGACTGTGCCCAGCCTTGGCTGTTACACAAACTGCTATGAATAGCTTGGGTTTAGGTGCCGCTACAATGGCTGTTTTGCTTGCTGCCAATATAGTGATTTCTTTAGTTAAAAATCTTATTCCCAAAAAAATAAGAATTCCTTCATATATAGTCATTATAGCAACCTTTGTTACTATAGTAGACATGTTCTTAGAAGCTTTCACACCGGATCTTCACGCTGCTTTGGGAATATTTATTCCATTAATTGTCACCAACTGCTTAATCTTGGGACGAGCTGAGGCCTTTGCCTCCAAAGAAAAAGTAACTTCAGCCATTGGAGACGCTTTGGGTATGGGTATTGGCTTTACCTTGGGGTTACTGTCCCTAGGAGTAGTTAGAGAGCTATTCGGTAAAGGTAGCTTGTTTGGTTGGCCTGTACTCCATGAACTATTCGGGGCTTTTGGATTAGAATTTCAGCCAGCCTTGATTTTCATCCAACCAGCTGGTGCATTCTTTGCCCTAGGTATCCTTCTAGCCCTAATGAATATAGTCTACAAGCGTTTGCAGTATGATTAATAAGAAACGGCTGCTATTACTTAAAGTACCTTGTAAGTCGATATAGTAATACAGGGAGAGTAAGTGATTACTGAGTTGGTAGTAACTAGAGTGGAAAGGGGGCTTAATAATGGAAGAATTATTGGCGATATTTATTGGCGCCATTTTTGTCAATAATATAGTATTGATTCAGTTTTTGGGAATATGTCCTTTTTTAGGAGTTTCCAAAAAAGTAGAAACAGCAGTGGGAATGGGCTTAGCCGTAACTTTTATTATGACCTTGGCTTCAATTATTACCTGGTTAATCCATGAAATGATTTTGGTGCCCTTTGAAGCTGAGTATCTAGAATATGTTGCATATATTCTAGTAATTGCTTCCCTAGTACAGTTTATTGAGATGTTACTTGAAAAGGTAAGTCCTAATTTATATAAAGCACTTGGGATCTATTTGCCTTTAATAACTACCAACTGTGCTATTTTAGGCCTAGCTTTGCAAAACATTTTAGAAGGTTACAACTTACTAGAATCTACAATTCATGGCGTTGGAGCTGGCATAGGCTTTACTGTAGCCCTGGTAGTTATGGCAGGTATTAGAGAACAGTTGGAATTCGCTAAAATGCCCAATTTATTTCAAGGTGCTTCAGTGGCATTTATTATAGCAGGAATTCTTTCCATTGCTTTTACTGGTTTTCTTGGTGTAATATAATGAATAGAGGTAGAGGTTGAACTTGGGAGGTGAAATAATTGTATGCAGCAGTACTGAGTCTAGGAGGATTAGGGCTGTTTTTTGGCCTGGTGCTAGCTTATGCTTCCCAAAAATTCGCAGTAGAGGTAGATCCAAAAGTGGAAGCCATTGATGAGAGCTTACCTGGCGCTAATTGTGGGGCTTGTGGTTATCCCGGTTGCGGCGCTTTTGCAGAAGCTGTAGCTAATGGAGAAGCTCCTATTGACGGGTGTACTCCAGGCGGAGAAAATACAGCCCAGACTATTGCGGACATTTTAGGAGTTAGCCATGAGGAATCTGAGGAAAGATATGTAGCCGAAGTGGCATGCCTTGGTGGAAGTGAACATTGTAAGGAACAATTTGATTACGATGGTGTTCAGGACTGCAGAGCAGCTATGATGTATGCTAACGGATTTAAAGCTTGCGATTATGGTTGCTTAGGTTTAGGTACTTGTGAACACATCTGTCCTTTTGATGCCATTGAAATGCAAGATAATGGGATACCTCATATTGATCCAGAAAAATGTACAGGATGTAATAAGTGTGCTAATACTTGCCCCAAAGATGTCATTAAAATGATTAATGCAAATACTAAACACCATGTTAGATGTAATTCATGTGACAAGGGGAAAACAGTTAGACAGGTTTGTGAAGTTGGTTGTATCGGATGTGGTGTTTGTGCCAAGGTTTGTCCTGTTGATGCTATTACTATTGAAAATAACCTGGCCTATATAGACAGCCACGAATGCGTTAACTGTGGAAAATGTAAGGAAAAATGCCCTAGAGATTGTATAACTAGTGATCTAGAATATACTACAAAGGCATAATATTAAGTACAAGGGACAGTGCGATTGGGGTTACCCCTTTCGCACTGCTTTTGTTATTGGGAGGTGTTAAATTCATGGTTGATGAATTTACCCATTTAGATAATCAAGGAAAGGCTAGAATGGTAGAAATTAATCAAAAACCTGATACAAGTCGTAGGGCAGTTGCTCGTGGATCTATCTACATGAAAGCTAATACACTACAAAAAGTTAAAACTAACGAAATGGAAAAAGGTGATGTACTAGGAGTGGCTCGTGTGGCAGCTATAATGGGGACTAAAAGAACGGGAGATCTTATTCCCATGTGCCATCCTTTGATGTTAACTGGAATTGAAGTAAACTTTAATTTTGATGAAGAAAATTGTAAAATAGATATTGAAGTGATTGTTAAAACTACAGGGAAAACTGGAGTCGAAATGGAAGCTTTGACAGGGGTTAGTTTGGCTGCTTTAACCATTTATGATATGTGCAAATCTATTGATAAAACTATGAAGATAGAGCATATACGATTGGCCAAAAAATCTGGTGGTCAAAGTGGTGAAATAGAAAATGAGTAAAAATCCCCTGTTGTGTTTTTTTGGACAAAGGAGTAAACTATTAGTGACAATAATATAATTCAAAGGGGTTTTCCTTTATGAAGGGACGAGATTATACTTATCTGGGTACTGCTTGCTTACTGTTAGTGTTTTGGTTAATTATGGTCAGTGAGCTCAGTTCCTTTGGGATAGTAGTAGGCTCTATTGCCAGTATTGGAATTGTGTACTTATTCAGTGAACATCTGTTGACTGTGGAATATCGCTTCCCTTTAATATTTCGGAATATTGGCAGATTGATAATATATATTGGTAGTTTAATCTATGAAATAATAATTGCCAATATTCAGGTAGCCAAAATTGTATTATCAATCAATATGGACTTATCGCCGACCTTTGTAAGATTCAAAGGTAAGCTAAATACCGATACTTCTAAAGCCATATTAGGTAATTCCATCACTCTGACTCCTGGTACTTTAACCGTAGAGATAGAAGAGGACGAGTTTATAATTCACGGATTGACAAAATCCCATGTTCAAGGATTGTTGGATTGGTATATGATAGATTACCTGGTAAAGATGGAGGAGGAAGGTAAACATGGTAGGTAACTTTTTTATGTATACGGCAATAGCCCTAGCCATTTTAATCATGGTGAGTTTGTACAGGGCTTATGTAGGACCAGCCTGCTTTGATCGTGTTGTGGCTATAAATATAATTAGTACCAAAGTTGTGACTATCATTGCCCTGGTATCTTATATTTATCAACAAGAGTTCTTCTTAGATGTAGCACTAGTTTATGCACTGATCAGTTATGTGACGGTAGTTGGAATTGCCAAGTATGTAGAACACGGTAGCTGCTGATGGAGGGGTAAAAATGTTAGATATATTGATAATTTTATTGTTAATCAGTGGAACATTCTTTTTCTTTATCGGAGTAGTGGGTTTGATTCGATTGCCGGATGTTTATACCAGAATGCATGCCACTACAAAATGTGATACTTTGGGTGCTGGTTTGCTTTTGTTAGCCTTAATTTTGGCACAACCATTAACTATTGCCACTCTTAAGACCGTTTTTATAATAGTTTTTATCTGGATAACTCATCCCACGGCGGCCCATATTATTGCTCGAGCTTCTTACCACACTAGAATGCCCCAGTATCCCGATACTCAATATATAGATATGACAGAAGAGGAGGGCAATTCATGATACATCATGTGCTGAATATTTTACTGCTATCATTTTTAGTTGTTTGTGCCCTTGCTGTAGAACGGACTAAGGATTTATTGAGTGCTGTGATAATTTTTAGTGCCTACAGCCTGGTAATGGCTGTAACCTGGGAACAACTTCATGCCCCTGATGTAGCAATTACCGAAGCTGCCATTGGTGCAGGAGTAACTTCTCTGGTTTTCGTTGTCACTATCAGCAGAACGAGGAGGTATGAAGATTGATTAAGCAACTCTTTACAATCGGGTTACTCTTAATGATAGGATATTCTATGCTGTTAGTGGTTGCTGAACTACCCGAATTTGGTGTAGAAGATAATCCGGCTTTCAATGAAGTGTCCGAAAGGTATTTAGAACAGGGTCCTGAAGAAACGGAAAATAGTAATATTGTTTCGGCAGTACTGGTAGAATACCGGGCTTTTGATACCTTCGGTGAAATCACAGTATTATACACGGCTATTACCGGAGTACTGCTGGTAATGGAAGGCAATAAGAAGGAGTGATACCATGAGAGACCTTATACTCAGAGTCGTTGCCAGGGCACTGATCCCCTTTGTGATAATGTATGGTTTATACGTAATAGTTTTTGGACACGTCTCTCCAGGTGGAGGTTTTTCCGGAGGAGCAACTCTGGGAGCTGGGTTAATATTGTATCGATTAACATATAAAGGGGCTGAAGTAGACCCTGGAATCACGATAAACTCAAAAATGAAAGTATTTTCTGATATGCTTGAGCACAAAGGCATGATGATGCAAGCTATAACAGGTTTATATACGTTTTTGATCGGGATAATCTTTTTGATAATTATCTTTCCTGTACCGATCTCATTACATGGAAACTGGTTTAATGTGGCTAATGGCTTTAAAGTAGCTCTTAGTTTGGTGAAATTATTCTACTTATTAAGTACTCTCGAAAGCGAGGATGGTAAAATTGGGTCTATTACAAAGCATAGCCGCTAATTACTATTTTTTGTTTGCAATTCTATTATTTTTGATTGGTATCTATACCATGTTGACTCATCCTAATTTATTAAAAAAGGTAATTGGGCTCAATATCATGGAAACATCAGTTTTTTTACTGTTCGTTTCTGGTGGATATGTTGCCGGTGGACGGGCACCTATAGTCACCGGAAATGAAGAGGTATATGTAAATCCTCTTCCCCACGCATTAATACTAACTGGTATTGTCATAGCAATTAGTATTACTTCATTGTTACTTAGCTTAATTGTGAAAATATACAAATATTATGGCACTTTGAATGCGGACAAAATTTCCAAAATGAGGGGTTGATTTTAATTGGAAGGCCATTTTCACCTGCCAATCATTATAGTTTTAATCGGTATTTTCGTATCATTTATATTACCGGGATTACATTTTATCAAAAAAAATCTAAATGAATATGTTTCACTCTCTGCCATGATTTTGATGCTGGTAATAGCTATTTATCTTGTAATAGAAGTTTCCAGTAATGGACCCTTTACCTACGTTGTAGGTGAATGGGCCCCGCCCTGGGGGATTGAGTTTAATGTAGATTATCTAGGTGTATATATGACACTTATTATAACAGGGATAGGTTTTCTCGCTTTATTGTATGCTTCTCGTGATTTACATCATGAATTGCAGGAAAATGCTTTATCATTATATTATCCTTTATACATGTTATTAATGGCTTCTATGATAGGAATGGTTCTAACCAATGATATTTTCAACTTATTCGTATTATTAGAAATAACTTTATTGACTTCGGTTGCCATAATATGCGTTAAAGAAAATAAAGATACCATTGAAGCAAGCTTAAAGTATCTAATGTTAAATGCCTTGGGTTCTGCAACGGTTTTGATGGGGATTGCATTGCTATATATCATTACTGGTCATTTAAATATGACATATATTGCTCAAGAATTGGCGGTTAATTTTGAGCAATATCCGACTGTAATTATGGCCATTGTGGCGCTGTTCTTTGTGGGATTTGGAGTCAAAAGTGCATTGTTTCCTATGCATGTATGGTTGCCGGATGCTCACGGTTCTGCTCCATCCCCTTCTAGTGCAGTATTGAGTGGATTAGTTATTAAAGTTTATGTAGTATCTTTAATAAGATTCTATTTTATTGTTCTTCCTGAAGAAATTTTGGAGTTAATGCCAGTTGGAGAAATTCTTCTTTGGTTTGCTGCTGCTGGTATGATTCTGGGCTCCATGTTTGCTATTGCTCAGGAAGATATTAAAAAAATGTTGGCATACTCTTCTGTTGCTCAGATAAGTTATGTTTTTTTAGGAATAGGATTATTGAGTCTTACTAGTTTTCAAGGTGGATTGCTTCACATTTTAAATCACGCTATAATTAAATCTATGCTATTTTTAATTGCAGGGGCTATCATATATACTTCGGGTATCCGCAAGATATCTCATATGCATGGTGTGGGCTTGCGTTATCCCTTAATCATGATATGTTTCACTTTAGGAGCCTTTGCTATGATTGGGATTCCGGGAACTAATGGCTTTATAAGTAAATGGTACTTGGCCTTAGGAGCCTTAGATGCGGGGAGGCCTTTTTTTGTACTAGTTATTCTAGTGAGTAGTTTGTTAAATGGTGTCTATTATTTGCCGATAGTTGTCAACAGTTTTTTTGGAGATATGCAGGATGCAGACATTAATTTTATAAAATGTAACAAGCTACCCTGGCAAATGTTTTTTCCCATCGTTTTATGTGGTTTTTTGATTATTTTTATCGGATTATATCCGGCACTTCCCTTGAGCTTGGTAGAACCTGCTGTAGAATTTTTAATGCCGGAATTGTAATTTAAAGGGGGCGTTGTCCATGACGGATCTGGTAACAGAACAAGCAGAATTTACGTCAATATTGCCTATATTAATTATATTTGTCCCCTTATTGGGATCTTTTGGCGTTATTTTAATAAGTTCTGTTTCAGAAAAGCTTAGAGATATCTATACAGTCATTATTTCTGCTGTCCCTCTTGTACTGTTAGCAGTGATGTATCCATTGGTACAACAGGGAATAGTTCAGTATAATATAGAGTGGTTTTTAGAAATTGGTTTGATTTTTAGATTGGACTCACTTGGTTTCTTATTTACGGCTCTAATTTCATTGATTTGGTTTTTAGCGACTTTATATGCAACAGAATATATCAGTCATGAACATAATCGCAATCGGTTTTACTTTTTTTGGTTGTTCACCTTTGGTGCTACTTTAGGTGTATTTGTAACAGGAGACTTGTTTGGTCTGTTTGTATTTTTTGAAATGATGAGTTTGACCAGTTATGTCCTTGTAATTCATGAAGAAGATAAAGATGCTATGAGAGCAGGTAATCTATTCCTATTTTTAGGGATAGGTGGCGGTTTGGCTATATTATTTGGATTATTTATTATGTACTTTAACCTGGAAACTCTGGAAATCGCTCCTATGTTAGGAGATATGGTGGCAGCTGGAGTTAATATTCCTGTTCTGTTATTATTATTTATTATCGGTTTTGGAATTAAAGCCGGGATTGTACCATTGCATATATGGTTGCCTAAAGCTCATCCAGTAGCTCCTACACCTGCTAGTGCAATCTTGTCGGGCTTATTGATAAAAACAGGTGTATATGGTTTGTGGCGGGTATTTTTGATGGTTATGGGACCGGCTTCAAGCCAAGAGGTGGAACTGTACCAGCAATATATTACAAATTGGGGTATGGGACTATTTTGGATCGGTATTATTACAATGGTTTTGGGAGCCTTAATGGCTTTATTACAAACCAGTGCTAAAAAAATGTTAGCTTACAGTAGCGTGAGTCAAGTCGGTTTTATTATTATGGGTTTAGGTGCTGCTGTATACTTGGGTACAGATGGTCCCATAGGATTTGCTGGTGGAATTATGCATGTAATAAATCACGCGCTCTTCAAAGCTTGTTTATTTTTAATAGTCGGTGCTATATTTATCAGGACTCATCTCTTAGATATAGACAGGGTAAGAGGTATGTTCAAACAAATGCCATTTATGGGAATTGCTTTTATCATTGCTGCACTAGGAATAGCTGGTGTGCCTCTTTTCAATGGTTATGCTAGTAAAACCATATTGCATCATGCATTATCTGAAGTTTCGTATTTAACACCAGGGACGGCTATGTTTATTGCTGATAAAATTTTTGTATTTACAAGTGCCTTAACAGTATCCTATTTTATTAAATTGTTTAGGGGGTTATTTTTGGGGAAACTACCTCAAGAATGGCAAAACACCAATTTTTCTGTAGCCCCTATAATTAAAGTTGTGGTATCAGTATTCGTAGTGTTAATAATCGCTATCGGTGTTTTCCCGAATTTTGTTTTGGAACAGTTCGTTATGCCTACTATGGCAGGCTTTCCTTACGAAAGTGAAGTTGTGACTTCACAATTACAAGGTATGGATTTGTTTACAAGTAAAGATCTGTCCAAGGTAGTTGTTGTATTTTTAATTGCTGGCACAATAACTCTTGCTGATCAAAAATTCCACTGGTCTAGAATTACTCCGCCCTATTGGTTAAGTATAGAAGCCTTAGTTTATCGAAATGCCATTACAAAACTTATGTCAGGGATTGAAAAATTAGGAACCACCTTTGATGTTTCAGTGCAAGATTTTTATGAAACTACTGGAAGGACCTCTGTTAAGGTCTGTCGAAAATTAAGTGAACTGGACAAAACTCTAACTGATGCGTATGATAAGAGTGGTGAAGGCGCTATGAAGTTATCAGAAAAGACTGGTCAATTAGACCGTCAGCTTGATAGATTCTATGATTCAACAGGTGAAAAAGCAAGCTCTATGACAGTTCTTTGGCCTGTTTCAAAAGATGGAGATAAAACTTTAGCCCAAAAAGAGTTTGAAGCAGAACTTGAAAAGGCTTCTAGTAAACAGGGAAAGGTAAGTAAGTATGTTACCCGGGATAGAAAAGCCAGGACTGGTTTCTTGGGTAAGATTAATTTTGATCCATCAAAATTAACGGTTAAAAATCTAAACTTTGATTCTTTTGTGATAGCTTTTATGCTAGGAATTTCTTTACTGATCTTAATTTTTTACCATAGAATATTTTAGTTGAAAATATTGGCAAAGATAACCCCGTAATTTTTTATCAATTTAAACGTTTTTAATGTTATGATATCTCTAAGGAGGTTACTATATGAATACAAACAAATCTCAATCTAGAGCCAAGCTAATTAAACTGTTAACTATATTTACAATACTGCTAGTTATGATGACTTCATTGATGGCTTGTGACTACGAAGTAGAAGAATATAGAGATACAGGAATCTATATGGACACCAGGGTTGATATTATTGTTGAAGCTAGGAATGAGTCTATTGCCGATGAAGCAATTGATGCAGCTAAAGATGAAATCAATCGCCTAGAAAACAAAATGTCAAGACATGTAGCTGGTAGTGAAATAGATGAAGTTAATCGCAATGCTGGTGAACAACCTATTCAAGTATCCCAAGAAACCTGGGAAGTAGTTGCTGAATCAATAGAATTAGGTGAACAGATGGACGGGTATTTTGATGTAACCATTGCTCCCCTGTTAACACTTTGGGGTTTTGGAGAAGATGAACATCACTTACCAAGTGATGAAGAAATTTCTGAATTACTTCCTCTTGTAAATCATAATGAAATTGAAATGGATGAGGAAAAACACACTATTTATTTACCTGACTCAGATATGAGGCTTGATTTAGGTGGAGCTGCAAAGGGTTATATTGTAGATAGAGCCACCGAGGTTTTAGCAGAACATGATATCGAATCTGGTTTGGTCGATGCAGGTGGAGATATCAATACAGTTGGTCCAAAACACGATGACGAGCCTTGGAGGATAGGTGTTACTCACCCCAGAGATCGACAAAATTACTTTGCAGTTTTAGAATTGAATGGAGAAGCTGTGGACACTTCTGGGGATTATGAGCGGTATTTTGAAGAGGACGGGGTTAAATATCATCACATTCTCGATCCTTATACCGGTTACCCAACCGAAGGTATGATTAGTGCCACAGTTATGGCAGATAATGCTATTAGGGCGGATATTTTGTCAACTGGAGCTTTTGGACTGGGTTTAGAAGGAAGTTTAGAACTTTTTGAAGAACTGGATGACGTTGAAGCTATTATAGTAGATGATAACGGTGAATATCATATGACTTCTGGTTTGGATGGGATTGAAATTCCCGATCAATACAAAGATCAACAGTTAAAATAATATTATATTTCTAGTAAAGGAAGTTGTCCCATGAATAAAAACTTATCGAAGCTGATATATTTAGGATTACTGGTAACTTTTGGCTTGGTATTGCACTTAGTTGAACAAGCTATTCCTAATCCATTCCCTTTACCTGGGGCCAAACTGGGACTTGCTAACATCATAACCCTGGTAGCCCTTGTGCTATATGGTGCCAAGGATGCTATGTTCGTTGCAGTTCTAAGGGTCTTCTTAGGAAGCTTGCTTGGGGGTACTATTTTAGGATTTCCCTTTTACCTTAGTTTAACAGGTGCGGTACTGAGTATGGCAGTTATGGCGATAACTATCCCGTTAAAAAATAAAGGTATTCTTAGTTTGGTAGGTATAAGCTTATTAGGGGCAGTCACGCATAATGTAGCTCAACTATTTGTGGCAAGCTTGCTTATGGAACAACTGGGAATTTTGTTTTTATACCTACCCTATTTGCTGATTTTTGCTATCCCCACGGGACTTTTTACAGGTTTGGTCTCTACTTTGATAATTGATGTTATTTATACTAACTTGCAACATGTTACCAGGGTATAAGGGTCTAGATGCCATTAGGGAGGAATTTAATTGGCAATGCATAAAGGATCGTCAGGAACTAATTTTCTGTTATTACTGCTTATCTTTGCTGTAGGAGGGATCTTGGGTAATTTAATTGGGGAATTTTTTGGGCAATATTTTCCTTTACTACAGATAAGCAGGGAGGTAGGATTTACAAGCCCTGTAGAACTAGATCTCAATTTCATTTATTTACAATTTTCGTTATTAATAAAATTAAATTTGGCGGGAGTTATAGGTCTTCTGCTCGCAATTTGGTTGTTTAGAAGATTGTAATATGCTAGGAGGTCCATTGATGACAAATTTGTGTCTTGCATCTGCTTCACCTCGGCGTAAGGAATTATTACAACAATTGAATTTGGATTTTACCGTTTGTCCAAGTAATATCAATGAAGACAAATTTTATCAGCTACCAATAGAAAAACGAGCTGTGGAATTGGCTAAGGCGAAAGCCAATGATGTGGCTAATAAACAGTCAGAAGGATTGGTTATTGGAGCTGACACAATGGTGGTTTTTGGCAATAGAATTCTTGAAAAACCAAGATCTGAGACTGACGCTAAAGAAATGTTGTCTACTTTGAGCGGTAACAAGCATAAAGTAATAACAGGTGTAGCTCTTGTAAATGCAAGTGATAAAATTATTTTAACAGATCGAGGAATAACTGACGTGTGGTTTAGGAATGTAAAGGCCTTTGAAATAGAAAATTATATTGCTACTGGTGAACCCATGGATAAAGCAGGAGCATATGGTATTCAGGGTTATGGATCGTTATTCGTAGATAAGATTTACGGCTGTTATTATAATGTGGTAGGTCTTCCGCTGTCTGTGCTTGCTAAAATGCTGGAAGCCTTTGGTGTACAGGTACTCAAGTAGTTGGAATTTGGAAGTTGACTATAATTTTAGAGGTGAGGGCGTGAAAAAAACACCATATAGGACAATTAAATCTCTCCCAGAAGCTGATCGTCCTAGGGAGAGATTTTTAAAACTGGGGCCCGAAGCTATTTCCGATTCTGAATTGATTGCTATAATTTTAGGTACTGGCACTAAACAAAGCTCGGCTTTAGACCTGGCAAATTCTATTCTTTCAAATTATGTGAGTATTTTTAACCTTTTACAGGCAACTATCTCTGAATTATGTGAAATTCCAGGGATTGGTTATGCAAAATCAATTAAATTGAAAGCAGCCTTTGAATTAGCTAACAGATGTATGGCTAGAGAACAATTGACCATGGACAAAATTACAAGCCCCGAAGATATTTTTCGGCTGATGAATTTTAGGTTAAAAACCGAAACTAGAGAACACTTTCTGGCAGTAATGCTAAATACCAAAAGTTATCTATTAAAAATAGATTTGATATCTATAGGAAGCTTAAATGCAACAATAGTTCATCCACGTGAAGTCTTTAATAGGGCGATTAGAGCTTCAGCTTGCGGCGTTATACTAGTTCATAATCATCCTAGTGGTGATCCTGAACCAAGTCAAGATGATATCAAATTAACAAATCGGTTGGTGGCAGCTGGTGATTTACTTGGAATACCTATCATGGATCACGTTATTATTGGTCATCAAAAGTTTTATAGTTTTTCCAGAGAAAATCACTTATGACATATCATACCTATTGCTATTTTGAAACAAAGATTGGTATAATTTAATTTAGCTATAACTGGGCTAATAAAAGCGTAAAAATATTATCTTAATCTCCCGAAAGGAGCTTGAACATGAAATTTATTGCAAATTATTTTTCAAAAGATATCGGTATTGATCTGGGAACAGCAAATACACTTGTATATGTTAAAGGCAAAGATGTAGTTCTGAGAGAACCCTCTGTTGTTGCTATTAGAAAAAATAGCGGAGAAATTCTAGCTGTCGGATCTGAAGCTAAAAATATGATCGGGCGTACACCCGGTAATATTGTGGCCATAAGGCCTATGAAAGATGGAGTTATTGCGGATTTTGATGTGACGCAAACAATGTTAAGACATTTTATAAATAAGGCTTATAAGCGAATGACTGTTTTTCGACCTAGAGTGATGGTTTGCGTTCCATCTGGAGTTACTGAAGTTGAAAAACGAGCAGTATTAGACGCTACCAATCAAGCGGGCGCCCGGGAAGCTCATTTAATAGAGGAACCCATGGCTGCTGCCATAGGAGCTGGGCTTCCTGTAGAAGAACCCACGGGAAGTATGGTGGTAGATATTGGCGGTGGCACAACAGAAGTAGCCATAATTTCTCTGGGAGGAATAGTCACTTCCAAGTCGATTAGGCTTGGTGGCGATGAACTAGATGAAGCTCTAATACAATATGTTAAGAAAAAATATAACCTAATGATAGGAGATAGAACAGCCGAAGAAATTAAAATGACAATTGGAAGTGCTTATCTTGAAGAGAATACTCATATGGAAATCAGGGGAAGAGACTTGGTTTCAGGGCTTCCACATAATCAAACTATTACAGCAGAAGAAATAGCTTCAGCTTTAAAAGAGCCGGTAAATAATATTTTGGAAATAATAAAATTAACTTTAGAACAGACTCCGCCTGAGTTATCTTCTGATGTAATGGACAAGGGGATTGTCCTGACAGGTGGAGGTAGCTTACTCCATGGTTTGGATAAGTTAGTTGCTCAAGAGACTGGAATGCCCGTAGTTATTGCTGAGGACCCCTTAGACTGCGTTGCCCTTGGTACAGGTAAGGCTTTAAATCAACTTGACTTGTTAAAAAGGGTAACAATTACCTCAAAAAAGATTAGTTAGGAGTGACAAGCGCCTTGTTTGCTCCCTTTAGAAAATTTCAAAGAGCAATTGGTTTAGTAGTTATAGTTATTTTTTTACTTACGATTATTGGTTGGACCAAGCAGGAGCGGGAACAATTAACTTTTGTTGAAGAAGCTGTGATCGAAATAACTGCTCCCTTTCAAGGAATTGTTAGCGGTATAGGTGGCCGGATACAGGCTGCCTATACTTTTATTGCAGAGTTACAAGAATTAAGTGAAGAAAATAGGGAACTTCGAGACAAGTTATCAGAATATGAACGGTTAGAAGTTGAAGTTGAAGAACTTCGCCAAGAAAACCAACGGTTACGGGATATGCTTGGATTTGAGGAGCGAGAAGCATACGAATTGAAACCTGCTAAAGTAATTGGTCGGTCCGCTGATAACTGGAACAGAACTATTGTGTTGAATAAAGGAAGGCAAGACGGTGTTGAACTAAATATGCCAGTAGTCACTGATAACGGTTTAGTAGGCCAGATTATTTCTGTAAGCAGATCTTCTAGCAAAGTATTGTTACTGATAGACCCTGATAGTGCTGTCAGTGGTTTAATCCAAGACACTCGGGAAATGGGCATTGTTGAAGGTAAAGATGAAGTTTCAGGAGATTTACAAATGATCAATATTCCTAAGGATGCCGAATTGTCCGATGGAGACAAAATTATTTCTTCTGGACTTGGACCTGTATTTCCTAAGGGATTGGTAATTGGAGAAGTAGTTGAGCTTAAAGAAGAGATGAGTGGATTTACCAATAAAGCAATAATAAAACCATCAGTAAATTTTTCTAGATTAGAAGAGGTTTTCTTGATTCAAGATGGAGGTAAGTATATTGACGAAGAAGACTACCAAGACTTGCAAGAGTTAGAGGAGTCCGAGGATGAATCTCTTCAACAAGATGATGGGTACCAAGATGGGGAACAAGAATATAATGAGGAAGATGGGATGGAAGAATGAAACATCTTTATTTCTTGTTAGCAATTGTTATGGTTAATATTGTTCGTATAGGCTTGGGCCCTTATATAGAGTTACCAGAATTGGGTTTACTATTAGTACTGATCTATTCGGTTATGATGGGTCGAGTTGCAGGAGGAACAATGGGCCTGGCCGTAGGATTAATTCAAGATATTATGATTGGCAGGGCAATAGGTTTTTTTGCTATTTCATACTTACTGGCTGCATACTTGATAGGTTATCTATCACTTTATAAGGCTATTTATGGGAACTTGCTTAATTTGTTTCTGGCTATATTTTTCAGTAATATCATCTTTGAACTAACATATTGGGCTTTAATGGAATTGTTCTATGAGACAGGAATTACTTTCGCCAACATAGCTAAACTTGAGTTTTGGGCTATTATATTACTGCAAAGCCTAATTGGTATAATTTTGTATTCATATATTAAACCTTTATTTAAAAAAGGCGGCTACTTATTTAAGTATTAGACAGAGGTGGATGATGCTAATGTCTGAAGAGAAAGATAAAGTTATTTTTAAAAGAATACAGGCTTTTTTTGTAATTACAATTTTTTTGTGTTTCATACTGGTAGCGCGCCTTGCCTATCTACAGGTATTAGAAGGGGATTATTACGAACAAGTTTCAGAAGAAAACCGCATGCGTAGGATAACTATTGACCCACCGAGAGGAGAAATTTATGGTCGGGATGGCGAATTGTTGGCTAAAAACACCCCTGGGTATACGGTATCTCTTATGGATGTAGGTGGAGCTGACGAAGAAAAGGTGGTCTATTTTTTAAGTGATTACCTGGAAATTGAAGAACAAGAAATAAAGGATAAGATTGATTCGCAACGATTTCGTCAATTTGAACCTATACGAATAAAATCAGGATTGAGTTATGAACAGGTAGCACACTTGGCAGAAAAAAGGACGGAATTACCAGGAGTTATTCTCGAAATACAGCCAGATAGAATCTATACACAGGACAAATTATTAGGTCATGTGTTAGGTTATACCGGTGAAATCACCAGGACACAGTTAGATAGAGGCATGGGGGAAGAAGGTTATAGGCCAGGTGATATTGTAGGCCAATCGGGGCTAGAAAAAACATACCAAGAAGAGCTGCGGGGAGAACCTGGATTTCGCCAGGTAGAAGTTAATAGATTCGGTCGAGTGATCAATAATATGGGTGAAGAAGAACCAATTCCAGGTAATAACCTGCACCTAACCATCGATGTTGAACTTCAAGAATTTGTGTCGGAATCCTTGGACCATGCCATTGAAACCATCCGCGAAGAAGAAGGGGAAGAATATGAAGATCACCTAGGAGGGGCCTCTGCTGTTGTTATGAATCCTGATAATGGTGAAATACTTTCGATGGTCAGCTTACCTAAGTATGATCCCAATACATTATACGAGAATTATGCTGATTTGATAGAAGATAGCACACGGCCACTCAGAAATAGAGCTATTTCTGAAACCTATCCACCAGGCTCAACCTACAAGATGGTAACAGCCTTAGCTGCCCTTGAAGAAAATGAGCTGGCAGCCGAAGAAACAATTTTAGATGAAGGTAGATACTGGAATCCGCCAAGACCGAGGAACTTTCAAAATCGTGCCCTTGGTAGAATAGACGTAGTTGATGCCTTGAAATATTCTTCTAACGTGTTCTTTTCTGAAATGGGACATCGCTTAGGTATCAATCTACTATCCGAATGGAGTAGGAATTTTGGATTTGGTGCGACTACTGGTCTTGAGGATTTAGATGGTGAACATACCGGGATAGTAGCCGGGGTAGAATATAAAGAGCGACATTTTCAAGAAGCAGAACAGCAGGTTTGGTATCCGGGAGAAACCATCATAGCTGCTATGGGCCAGGGTTATCATACTTATACTCCTTTACAATTAGCTAATTATGCTGCTATGTTAGCAAATGAAGGAATCCACTACCGGCCTCATCTAGTTAGTGAAGTGACTGACTCTCAAGGTGAAATTGTAGAAAAAACCGGCACTGAAACTCTTAATGAGTTGGATATCTCTCAAGGAAATTGGGATTTGGTAAAAGAAGGGATGCGACAAGTGGCCCAACCTGGAGGCACTGCTGGCTGGATGTTTGATGATCTAGAATTTGATGTCGGATTAAAGACAGGGACAGCGGAAGTGGCAGGAAGGCCGTCTCATGGTTGGATAGTAGGATTTGCTCCTTATGAAGATCCGGAAATAGCTTTTAGTATTTTTATTGAACACGGTGGCGGTTCAAGTAGAGTTACTCCTGTTGCAAGGGCTTTAATTGATTACTATTTTGACTTAATGGAGGAAGATGAAGAAGAACCTGAAGAATTAGATATGGATACTGACTCAGGCTATGTTGATGAATAATTCTGAAAAATAAAATTAAGGGGCTTGTAGGCCCCTTTTTTTATTAGCTTGGCAGGAAAATTTTAAAGATAAAAAGAATAATTACCTAATAGATAAATATTTGTCAAAAATAATGGATCTATTTTGAGGTGGGAGTAGTATATGATCAACAAAGAGCATCAACCTGTTGAATTTAAAGGAACTAAAAAGGGACTTTTAATTTTACTAGATGGCGAATATCCCTTTGATGAATTGTTAGAAATTATGTATACAAAGCTTCAGCAATCTGAAAATTTTTTTCAAGAGGGTCAAGTCAAAGTTCAAGTAAAAAACAAGCAGTTAAATTCCAATGAATTAAATCTTATTACTCGGCTATTTTCAGAAAAAACACGTTTAGAACTTGGAGAAATCATTTCAGATTCTGGAGAAGTTTTAGTTAGCTTTCCATCAACATTTCGGAAAGAACTAGGTAAACAAGAATCTCAAGATTATCGTATCAATAATAGCTTGGTAATCCGACGGACTATTAGATCTGGGCAAAAAGTTGAATTTCCCGGAACGATTATTATAATAGGCAACGTTAATCCGGGAGCAGAATTAATAGCCAATGGAGATATTATTGTGTTTGGAGAACTAAAAGGTATTTGTCATGCAGGAGTAGATGGTGATTCGGAAGCCTCTGTTATGGCACTACGGTTAATGGCTAGCCAATTAAGAATAGCTGATATAGTTTCCCGTGCCCCTGACGATGCTCAGCCAGTTCCCCAATATCCGGAGCGGGCATTTATTAACGGTAATCAAATAGTTGTCGAAGATATAGACCAAAAAACTCTGACTGATAAATTGTAAGGAGGTCTAATTGTATGGGAGAGGTTATTGTTGTTACCAGTGGTAAGGGTGGTGTCGGTAAAACTACAACTGTGGCCAATGTAGGCACTGGTTTAGCTTTAAAAAACAAAAGTGTAGCTTTATTGGATGCCGATATAGGTTTACGTAACTTGGATGTAATTTTGGGTTTAGAAAATCGGATAGTATATGATATGGTTGATGTAACACAGGGACAAGCCAAACTAAATCAAGCCTTAATTAAAGATAAGCGTTTCCCTGATCTCTATTTGCTTCCTGCACCTCAAACTAAGGATAAAACAGCTATTAATCCAGATGAAATGAGAAATTTATGTGGCGAATTGAAGAGTAAGTTTGATTACGTAATAGTAGACTCACCGGCCGGTATAGAACAGGGATTTCAAAATGCAATAGCAGGTGCAGATAGGGCAATTGTAGTAACTACTCCAGAAGTTACAGCTGCAAGGGATGCAGATAGAATAATTGGTTTATTGGAAGCTGAAGAAATTAATGACCATAAATTAATAATCAATCGAATTAGACCTGATATGGTACATAGAAATGATATGTTGGACATAGATGATATTATAGGTTTGTTGTCAATTGAATTGCTGGGAGTAGTACCTGACGATGAACAGGTGATTGTTTCCACTAACAAGGGAGAACCACTAGCAAGTCAGACGGGTAAAAAGGCTAGTCGTGCATACCAAAATATAACAAGGAGGATAATGGGAGAAAAAGTGCCTCTCATGACTTTAGATCATGACTCTGGGATTATGAATAAATTGAAAAAATTTATCGGATTAGCTAATTAGGGGGTAGTGTAGAATGTTAAGAAAAAATATGAGTAAAGATATTGCTAAAGACCGGTTGCGTCTTTTACTTGTTCACGATCGGGCCAACATGTCTCCGGAGCTATTACAAGAAGTTAAACAGGAAATTATTGACGTTATTAATAAGTATATGGAAATTGATGAGGAATCAAGTGAAGTGAATCTTACAAGAGGTAGAAATTCTGCCCAACTAGAGGCTAATATGATGGTAAAAAGTATCAAAAGACAGAAATAGCCCATCTTTTACATAGATGGGCTATTTGATATATAATATATAAAGTAAATAAAATCGAAGTGGGGTTAGCAGAGATATGTTTGATAAAAAATTGTTGCGAAATTTTGATTACACGTTATTGATAGTAGTATTACTTATATCAGTTATTGGGGTAATTATAATTACAAGTGCTACCCAGCTAAATCCCACGGGTGATTCCTATTATTATACAAGGCGGCAAATTGCTTATATTGCGGCAGGGTTATTAGTTTTATTAACTATGTTGAGTATTGACTATCATAGCATATTAAGAATAGCTAAACCACTATATATAATCAATCTGTTATTGCTAACTGCAGTTTTTGTACCAGGATTGGGTAGAGCAGCAGGGGGTGGTGCCCAGCGTTGGTTGAGTTTAGGTATTATCGATATTCAACCAGCAGAATTTGCCAAAATAATTATAATTATAACTTTAGCTAAATTTTTAGTTGATCAAAAGAATGGTATTGAAGATATTTACGACTTAATACTTCCTATAGGTCATGTGCTAGTGCCCATGGGTCTGATTTTTTTACAACCTGATCTAGGAACTGCCATGGTCTTTATAGCTATTTTATTTGGAGGATTGTTTTTTTATCGAGTTAAATTAAAATTACTTGGTTATTTAATTGGTGCAGGAATTTTAGTAGGAGTTCCATCTTTTTGGTTATTACTTCATGAATATCAAAGGCAAAGACTTATTGTATTTTTGAATCCGTCCAATATTGACCCTTTGGGAGATGGTTTTCACCTATGGCAATCCATGGTGGCAATTGGTTCGGGAGGAATTACGGGTAAAGGTCTATTTGAAGGAACTCAAAATAAGTTGGAATTTTTACCAGAAGCTCATACCGATTTTGTTTTCTCGGTGATTGGTGAGGAATTTGGCCTGATTGGTGCATCCATTGTCTTGTTGTTATTTTTGATTTTAATATACAGGATTTTAAAAATAGCTTATTTGTCTAAAGACTTTTACGGAACGGTTATTTGTGGAGGAGTGGCTACTATGTTGTTATTCCAAATGGTAGTGAATGTAGCTATGACTGTTAGTATGATGCCAGTTACTGGCTTACCCCTGCCCTTTATTAGTTATGGGGGGAGTGGTTATCTGATGAATATGATGGCCATTGGATTAGTTCTTAACGTAGGTATGCGAAGACATAAAATAATGTTCTGAATTCAAGTCCTTCTCATGGGGATGTCCCACTTGAGAAGGACTTTTTTAATTCATAAAATATCTCAAGATTTATATACATAAATATAGAAGGATAGATTCAAAGGATGGTGACAAGCTATGAAAATGTTTTCTGGAACTACAAGTAAAAAACGACCAGCATTACGGTCTCGCCTAAAGCGTCACCAGGTCAGAAGAACAAGTGGTGTATCGCGAAAATCACGTTCATATGATAAGGAAGATTCCTTTATAAAAAAGGTTTTTTGGGAAATCCATCGTGACTTGCCAAGAAAAATAGTATTGTCAATTATAATCTTCTTGATGATATATTTTACCTATCAAATAAATCAGGGTTGGTCTCGCCAAGTAATAGAATTTGTCCACCGGGTTACTACTCAACAACCAGATTACTCACGGATAGTTAATCAAATAGTTGAAGATGACGGAGTATTAGATGAAATAGAAATACTTCCTGTGATAGATGATGATAGTGAAGAAGAGGTGTTTGATATAGACAACTAAAATTTTAATCTAAATCAGGATAGGTGATAGCTTTGAATTTTAGAGTTCATTGGACTTTGATTTTATTTGGAATTGTTTATCTATTTACCGGTTTTTTACAGGAGATAGGTATTTTTTTTGTTTTAGTAATATTACATGAATTGTCTCATACGATTGTGGCTATCAGCCACGGTTTTAAAGTAGAGGAAACAGTCCTTTATCCCTTTGGAGGGCGGGCAAAAATTGATGGATTAATTGAAGAAGATCCTTACAGGGAATTACATATCGCCCTAGCTGGTCCTTTAACTAATATATTACTTGCTATTCTCTTTTTATCCTTGGATCAATATTCAATCTTTTCTGAAGAAATAATTTTGTTTGCCGTAAGGGCAAATATAATCCTGGCATTGTTCAATTTATTTCCTGGCCTTCCCCTGGATGGTGGCAGAGTGTTGAGAGCTAGCTTGAGTAAGAGAATGAGCTTTCGTGAAGCCACTCATTACGCTTGTCAGGGTGGGAAACTGGTTGGGATTTTACTAGTTATCTTTGGAATTGTAGTGGGTATAGTGTGGCAATATATTAATATAACTTTTTTCCTTGCCGGATTATTTGTTTTTATAGTTGCTTTAAGAGAAGAAAAAGAGGCAACTTATCTTTATTACAGGCATCTCACTAGAAAAAAGCAACTTTTGACTCAAGAAGGAGTCCTTCCCTGTGAAATCTTAATTGCCTTTGAAGCTACATCATTAAAAGAAGTTACCAGTCTATTTCGCCCCAAAAAATATCATATTTTGCATGTAATTGACGCAAACTGGGAAAAAAAGGCTATCATAGAAGAAAAAGATATTATTGATGCCATGTTTACTAGAGGTCCTCATATAAAAATTTCACAGATTTTATGAATTGGCTGTATTAAATAAGAATGTTGATAACTGAAATTTCAGTTTCACAGGATCAACAAAAGAATATAATAGCGCCTATGAATTGAGCTATGAATATTCATCCATGGAATGAAGCCAAGGTTTTAGACAATGTCATGAAATTGGGTTACAATATTCCTAGTCAGGATCAAGCTATGAGATTACAAAAAGGGGAGATTATAATGCCACGTAAGCAATTATCCTTTGAAGATATTGAAAGGATTTTACCTCATATTGAGAAACCAGGTAGATATATAGGAAATGAGTATAATTCAGTAGTTAAAGACTGGGAAGATAAGCTTAGTTTGGCTTTGATTTTTCCCGATGTCTATGAAGTTGGTATGAGTAATTTAGGATTGAAAATTTTATACCATCATGTAAATAAACTCGATTGGGCTGTAGCCGAACGCGCTTTTTCCCCTTGGATAGATATGGAAAGGGAATTAAGAGATAATGAAATCCCTCTATATTCTTTAGAAACTTTTACTCCCTTATCTCAATTTGATGTGGTAGGATTTTCACTACAGTATGAGCTCAGTTATAGTAATGTACTGACTGCTTTAGATTTGGGGGATATTCCCGTCACTAGTATTGATCGGGGAGAAGAAGATCCAATTGTAATGGCAGGGGGACCTAATGCTTTTTCACCTGAACCCCTGGCTGAATTTATTGACTTATTTGTAGTAGGTGAAGGTGAAATTGTTTTAATCGACGTACTTGAGCAAATCAAAGAATTACAGCAAAAGGGCTACTCTAGAGAAGATTTGTTATTTAAAATGACGGAGATAAAAGGTGTTTATGTTCCTCGATTTTACGAAGAACAATATGAAAATGGTGAATACATGGGAGTTAAGCCTGTGAAATCCGATATACCTGAAGTAATCCATAAACGCTTAATTCGGGATTTAGATGAAATTGAGTATCCTACAGAGATGATAGTCCCAAATATTGATATAGTTCATAATCGGGCCTTTGTGGAACTTTTTAGGGGATGTACCCAGGGATGTAGATTTTGTCAAGCAGGCATGATTTATAGGCCTGTTAGGGATAGATCTCCCGCTAATCTAGTAGACCTTTCTCAACAGATAGTTTCCAAGACGGGGTATGAAGAACTATCACTCACTTCCCTGTCTACTGCAGATTACCCGCAAATCGATAGTTTGTTAGATAGTTTGAATGATTGCTTTCAAAATGATATTGCCTTGTCACTACCTTCATTAAGAGCTGATTCCTTTTCCGTTGATTTAGCCAAAAAGGTTCAACAAGGCAAAAAAACGGGGCTGACATTTGCTCCTGAAGCGGGTACACCACGGTTACGAAATGTAATCAATAAAAAAGTTCACGAAGAAGACATGATGAAAGCAGCAGAAGCAGCTTTTAAAAGCGGGTGGGACAAGATTAAGCTTTATTTTATGATTGGATTACCTACTGAAAGAGAAGAAGATTTAGAAGGAATAGTAGAACTATCCAACAAAGTAATTAAACTATATAAACAAATTACAGGGAAAAATAGATTAAAACTGAATGTTAGTACATCAACTTTTGTACCTAAACCTCACACTCCTTTTCAATGGATGGGACAGCTTTCTAGAGAAGAAATAAACAGGCGTCAAAAATATTTAAAACAGAATCTTAATCATCCTGCTATCAATTACAGCTGGACAGACCCGAATCCCAGTTTTTTAGAGGCTTGTATAGCAAAAGGGGACAGGAAAATCGGTAAGGTTCTTTATCAGGCTTATCTCAATGGTGTCAGATTTGACGGTTGGAGTGATCAGTTTGACTTTAAACTATGGGAACAGGCTTTTTCAGAACTCGGTGTAAACCCTGAAGATTATGCCAATAAGGACTTGGACTTAGGGCAAACATTATCATGGGACCATATCAGTCCCATGATTAAAAAAAGTTTTTTAAAGCGTGAATACAAACGAGCTATAGAGGAAAAAACAACCAGTGACTGTGACCATAATTTGGATAATTGTAGCTTTTGTAATATTTGTATGGAAACAGAACTGCTTCCATCAAAGGAAGGGAGGAGGAACTAGTGAAACTATGGTTTAGTTTTGAAAAAATAGATAAGATGAAATATATTTCATACTTAGATCTTTTGAATGTGTTCGCTCGGGCTATTAAACGGGCGGGAATAGAGCCAGCCATGAGCAAGGGGTTTAATCCCCAACCGAAAGTTTCCTTTGCCCAGCCCTTGCCCTTAGGAGTTAACTCTCTTAGGGATTATGGAGAACTTGAAATTGTCAGCAAACCTAATTCATGGGATATGGCTGATATGATATCAGGTATTAATAAAGAGCTCCCTAAAGGTTTTAACATTTTTGAACTGAAGGAACCTGAGCATTCAAAACCACCTAAATTAATGTCTTTGGTGGTGGCCGCCGATTATAGGTTTAATTGTAGCTCATTAGCAAAAGAAAATGAACTAGTTGAACTGTGTGGACGGTTAAAAAAGGGCGAAGATTTATATATTGATAAATGGCATAAAAAACGCAAGGAGTATGTTAAGAAAAATATTACACCTATGATTTATCAAATAAAGACAGAAGGTCAAGACATCTACGGTACTTTTCAAGCTGGAAGTAGTGGTAACCTACGTCCAGATGATTTTATTTCTGCACTATTGAATGATCAAAAGGCTTTTACAAAAATCTCTTGTGATAGATTAGAATTGTTTTGTGAAAACAACAAAAGCCAAAAGAATTTGATCCCCCTTTGGGAATGGGATAGGTTAAATGTCAATGTTCTTTGAAAATGTCACCTAAAAACGCATAAATTTGTTCAGAGAAAATGTCACCCCCCAGGAAGGTAGACCGAGTTTTAAACTCGGTCCCTGGTATTTAGTATAGTATCTAAAAGTTCTTGATCAGTCAGGTCGTAGTTAAGATTTGTTCTTTCACTTTGTTTTCTCCAAGGGTGATTTTCATCTGGGACTATTCTATTTTTAGGTGATTGCGTTGTTTTAACTTTTTTGGTCATTTTAGTAGTTGAAGGCTTGTCCACAATTTGAGTTTCAAACACCATATCTTTATATTTTACTTTAACTCCAAATTTAGGATTAGATAGGACAGTAACTTTAGATTTAGGAACCAGTTGACTATTTTTATCTAAAATTTGATAGTAACTTCCTTCAAAAGAGAAAGTGGCACTGTTGTCCACAGTTCTTTTGAATTTAGAACAAAGTATATGATCAAGATTAATATCTTGATTTAAACAGGTAAAAGCCGATAGCTCATTTTCGGGCTTTAGGGCAAATCTTTTATTAAAATCAGGCAAGAAATCTTTTTGTAAAAATTCATTAGCTTTCTCCATGGTAGTTATATTGTGTAGCTTAAAAAGTGTGGGCAGTCTGCTTTGTAAAGTATCAAAAAGCCTTTCAACTCGTCCTTTTGCTTGTGGAGAGTTAGCAGGTATAATAGTGACTCCTAACTCTTCCATAGCTGCACCAAATTGAGTAGGCTTAACTTGTTTACCTGCGAGCTGTTCATCAATCGAAAGCTTGTCCGATTTAGGTGATCTAAAAATAGTGTGCTTATCGCTATAAAGACTTGCAGGAATACCATAGTTTGAAATTAACTGATGCATAATCTGAAAGTATCCCTCAAGACATTCATTTTCAACAAAAAATAATCCTAGCAAAGCTCCTGTGGCATCATCGATAGCAGCGTGTAAATCACAATCAAAGCCAGTGTCAAACCAGTCATAAGGTGAGGCGTCTATTTGTACTAAAAGTCCCATTCTGTCCTTGCGTTTGCGTCTGTGGTGACTCTTACTCTTTTTATGTTTTTTAGGACTAGAAATTCCAGCTTTACTAAGAATTCTATGAACAACTGGCCTACTGATAGAGATTTTTTCTCGCTCGTTTAAAAGTTCTGTAAAATGAGTGAAATTTGCATTTGGGTATTTTTCTAACTTTAGAGAAATGATATGTTTTTCAGTACTTTCAGGAACAGAATGATCAGGCTTTTTACCTCGGCTTTTATGTATGACAAAACTGGGTCCTTCTAGTTGCACTCCTTTCTTCAGTCGTTTAATTTGTCGATCACTGAGGTTCAAAGCTCGTGCTGCATCTCTAATGGTTAAGTAGCCATCAATTGTTTGATTGATAATATTTAGTTTTTTAATTTCTTCTTGGGTCATTTGATATGTCACCTTTTTAGTCATAGTGACATTTTCACAGAACATTCTAGGGGTGACAATATCACAGAACAATTACAGAATGGGATAGGTTAAATTGACATCCAGTATGTAACATGATAAAATACGGATTGTTATAAACTGCAGGAAAGTCTGCACTGAAACCGCACGGAATGGGTTGCAAACATAATGACCTTATTCCGGCGAGTCTTACGAGCAGGAGGTGTAATTATGTACGCTGTGATTGAAACTGGAGGAAAACAGTACAAAGTATCTGAAGGCGATGTTTTAGAAATTGAAAAGCTTTCTCAAGAAACGGAAGAACAGGTAACTTTTGACAAAGTATTGTTAGTTAAAGACGACGAAAATGTCAAAGTTGGTACACCTGTATTAGAAGAAGCGCAAGTTGAAGGAACTGTTTTAGAACATGGCAAGGGAGAAAAAGTTACCGTGTTTAAGTACAAACCTAAGAAAAACTATCGTAGAAAACAAGGACATCGTCAGCCATTCAGCAAGGTTAAAATTGACAAAATTAAACTTAACGGTTAATTTAATGCTATGATACAGGTTGAAGTATATCGCAAAAAAGGTAAAATTTGTGGTTTTAAGGTTGAAGGACACGCAGATTATGCCCGGGAAGGTGAGGATATAGTTTGTGCAGCCATATCAGCACTTAGTCTGACAGGAGTTTTTGCCAGTGAAAAACTGTGTAATCTGAGCAAACAGATAACTCAACCTGAAGAGGGTCTATTGTCTTTAGAAATGCCTACCGGGTTAGATGAACAACAACAACAAACCTACGAAATTATTCTTGAGACTGTGATTATAGGTATTTATGAAACAGCTAAAAATTATCCGGATTACATTAATATAGAGGATGAAGGGGGGGAATACTCATGGAATTAAAAATGAATCTACAGCTGTTTGCCCAGAAAAAAGGTACAGGCAGTTCCAAAAACGGTAGAGACAGTATTAGTAAACGTTTAGGAGTTAAAAGGCACGGAGGCCAACAAGTTAATGCCGGAAACATTATTGTGCGCCAGAGAGGTACTAAATTCCATCCTGGTGAAAATGTAGGGATTGGTAAAGACGACACATTGTTTGCTAAAGCGGATGGAGTAGTAACTTTCGAACAAGTTGGTAAAAAGAAGAAGCGGGTTTGTGTCTATCCGGAACCGGCTATGGCAGAATAACCCCTTTAAAAGAAAGCCATAAAATGTGCTAATTAAAAAGCTGCCAATCTTTGTATTGGTAGCTTTTTAATATTTTTATGTAAAATTACAAGGAAATTACTTGCCTAATATAAAATAATTAGATAAGAATTTGAAGTAAAGGAACGAGTTTTAGAAGATTGAAGTTAATATGTCCCGGTAGGAGGAAAACGTAGTGGATCAGAAGGGATTTCAGCAGGGGATCTGTGGTGTGATAATTGGGATTGTAGTAACTTTTTTAATACCGTTGATGGCAGATTTGATTACCCCTTATTTATTATTTTTAACTCCCGTTGTCATAATTTATTGGCTAATAGTTTACAAATATCTAAAAAAACAATACCATCAGGAGTTAAATAAACGGGTATCTGAAATAAAAGAACGCAATTATCAACAATTGACTAATGACATTAGGCGGATACGACATGATATCGTTAATCATTTCCAGATAGTATATAGCCTTGCCCAATTATCAGGAGAACAAAGGTTGATAAAACATTTAAAGAAGATTAAGTTTTTAGATGTTTTATACGGTGAAATCCTAAAACTACCTCAATACGATTTGACTGCATTCTATTTGAATCAATTTGTTAAAACCTTGGATTCGGGAGGTCAATTTTATTTTCGTAATACAGCAAATATAAATGAATTTGACTTAGGGAAAACAACGGCGGAGTTATTACAAAATATTTGTGATGAAATTAATTTATTTAAAAATACTGATACTTCACTGAAGATTAATTGGGAATTGAGGGAAGATGAGGATTGTTATATTATTGTATTAGATGTTTATGATTCTCAAAGAACTTGGAAAACTATAGATGAAAACTTCTTTATTGCTTTACAAGATAAATTTGATGAGTTAAAATTTAATTTTGAATATTTTACCTTTAAAACTCAAATTTGGATTAAGTTATGTATTTATAAGAACACAGACAAAAGTAGTTTGCAATAAAGATATTTTACGAATCTATTAAATGAAGGGGTAATCGAATATGTTTATAGATCGAGCGAAAATATACGTAAAAGGTGGAGATGGAGGCAATGGTATAGTTGCTTTTAGGCGCGAAAAATACGTGCCTGATGGTGGTCCCAGTGGTGGAGATGGCGGCAAAGGTGGAAACGTAATTTTGGAAGTCGACCCAGGACTCAAATCTCTAATGGATTATAAGTATAACATCCATATCAAAGGGAAACGAGGAGAACATGGTCAAGGGAGCAATCAACACGGAAAATCTGGTCAGGATAAAGTGATTAAAGTACCACCGGGTACAGTAGTGAAAGAGGCTACTTCAGGAAAAGTTTTAGCTGACTTAGTTCATGAACATGATAGCTACATAGCTGCTGAAGGTGGCCGAGGGGGAAGAGGGAATACCCGGTTTGCTAATCCCAAAAATAAAGCTCCCAGATTCAGTGAGGACGGCAAGCCAGGTGAAGAGAAATGGATTGTACTAGAGTTAAAGGTTATGGCAGAAGTGGGTTTAATTGGTTATCCCAATGTGGGTAAATCTACTTTATTAAGTCAAGTCACCAAGGCTAGTCCCAAAATTGACAGTTATCACTTTACCACCCTCAATCCCAATTTGGGTGTAGTTGAATTAGAAGAGGGTAGTAGATTTGTCATGGCAGATATACCTGGTCTAATCGAAGGCGCTCATCAAGGAAGAGGATTAGGAGATCAATTTTTAAGGCATATAGAAAGAACGAAAATGTTAATTCACGTGATTGATATTGCCTCTATCGAGGGTAGAGATCCTGTTTTAGATATCGAAACAATCAATGAAGAATTAAAGGGTTATAATAGTAGGGTGATGGATAAACCTCAGGTGATCGCTGCTAATAAAATGGATTTAGGGGATCAGGCAGAAGAAAACCTCCAAAGATTGCTAGATAAAGTTAATTCAGACGAAATCCTGATACCTGAACAATACAAAAAAATCTTTCCTATCTCGGCTGCAACTGGAGAAGGGCTGAGGGAATTATTAGATTTTGTGGCAGAAAAAGTAGCACAACTACCTGATACTCATGATACCTTCGATATTGACTTGGAACTACCTGAATCTGAAGAAAACACTGACACAGAACAAGAAGCTTTATTCACCATGTCTCAAGATGATAAAATTGAAGAAAAACCAAAATCAGATTTTGGGATCAGAAAAGAAGGAGATATTTTCATTGTTAAACATGAAAAATTAGAGAAAATATTAAACGAAATAGATGTTCATACAGAGAAGGGAAGGCATTACTTTCAGGCTAAAGTTGACGAGTTTGGATTGGAAGAAGCTTTAGTAGATAAAGGAATCAAACCAGGTGATACTGTCAAAATTGGTAATGTAGAATTTGAATATCAGTAATTAAACTAGTTAACTTAAATTATCTGTTATAGAGTGGGGGAGTTATATATGGAAAATAATACTTTTAACGCAAGCAGGATTGCAATTATGGGTGGCACCTTTGACCCTATACATTTAGGTCATTTAATGGTAGCAGAAGAAGCACGTCAGAAGTTCTCTCTAGACAAGGTCATTTTTGTCCCTGTGGGTATACCTCCCCATAAATCTGCGGAAAATATCACGCCATCTTATCACAGATATATGATGACATTACTAGCGACAAATAATCATCCCCATTTTTTCGTTAGTAATTTTGAAATAGATCGAAATCAGCCCTCTTATTCCATTGAAACACTGAGATATTTTCGTGACTTATATGATAGTGAGACTTCTTTATACTTTATCACAGGGACTGATACTATTTTGGATATATTAACATGGAAAGATTATCATGAATTACCCCAGTTATGTGACTTTATTTGTGCAACCAGGCCAAATTTTTCTGTCGAAGAACTGGAAACCAGAGTATATCGCTATTTTCCTGAATTAAAACCCCATGTTCACTATCTCCAAATACCTTTAATAGAAATTTCTTCAACTGAAATCAGAAATAAAAGATTTAATGAACAAGATATTACCTTCATGGTGCCAGAAACTGTTGAAAATTATATTTTAAAAGAAAATTTATTTAAAGGGGACTGATTAGGAGGTAAAATAGTAAATGGACTATAATAGTATATACAATTATTATAATGATCAATTACAAAAAATACTGACACCTGCCAGGTATACCCACTCTATGAGAGTTGTTCAGACTTCCTTAAAATTAGCTCCTAAATTTGATGCAGATTATCAAAAAACTGCTTTGGCTGCTTTAGTTCACGACCGTGGTAAAGAGATCGGGGTTAACCAATTGATTAAAATTGCGGAACAAGCAGGGTTAATCTTAGATGAAGCAGAAACATCTCATCCGGGATTACTTCACGGACCAGTAGGCGCCTACCTCCTTAAACAAGAAGGTAAAATAAATGATGAAGACATTTTACAGGCTGTGCGCTTCCATACCACAGGACGGCCTGGCATGAGCTCGATAGAAAAAGCTGTTTTTTTAGCAGATTTGATAGAGCCAGGTCGTGACTATCCTAATGTGGATATATTGAGAAAACTCAGTTTTAATGAACCTTATCTAGGATTAGTAAAAGCCCTTGATTGGACCCTGGAATACCTAATGAGAATGGGCTGGGTAATTCATCCTTTAACAGTAAAGACTAGGAACTATTATCTCCAAAAAAGAGGCACTACCAGATCTCTAAAGATTTAGAATCGGGTTGTTCCCAAGAAGATTTTATGCTTAAAAGCAAATAACTTTGGGGGGCCAAGTTATGGAGAATTTAGATAAGTATCGTAAATCTAATAATAGAAGGAAGAAGCGACGCAAGCGAACGAAAATAAAAAAGAATAGGTTAGTAGCTGTTTTGGTTTTGGTGATTTTATTTTTCTTTGCAGGTTTTGTTTCCAGATATCTGTTAATTGGCAGTACTTTAAAAACAGAGGCTAATTGGGTTACTGCTTTGGCTTCCCAGGATACACAGGAATATGACAATACCATGATTAGTGTAATAAATCGAGAAAATAATTTATTAGAATACGTAGTCATTATTAACCAACAGCAAGCAGAATCGGACTTCCAAGAACCAAAAGACTTAAATTTGCTCTTTGTTCCCGGTGAAACTTATTTAGATACACCTGGTAATGACATTGAAACTTATATGGAAAGCTATCACGATGGTGTGGGAAAATTATTACAAACAACAAAAGAGTACTTTGGGATTTCCATACATAATTTTATTCAAGTAGATCAACGCACTTTTGAACATTTGAATCACCAATTAGAATTAGAGCAACAAATTGAATTAGAAGAATTGGGTTATAAGTTTCTAGATAGTGGACTTGAGAGAGATGAATTCCAAACTAAGTTTAATGATACCATGGAATCGCTAGTATCCTTTTATTTACAAGTAAGAAATGAACTCGGGCTTTTTAACAGACCAGCTATTCGTTCATATGTAGGTGATAAGGTTGAAACTAATTTAACATGGGAAGAACTTACAGAATACATTGAACTATACAATAATGCATTTGAAAATGAAGCTTTTAATCTTTACACAATACCGGGAGAACGAGATCAGGTAAATGATCATGAGTATTTGGTACTTGATAACGATGACTTGGGAATCATGGTTGAACAGTACTTTTCCGGAGAAGTTGGGTCTATCCCCCAAGAAGATATAACAGTTGAAATTTTAAATGGTTGTGGCATAGATGGAGCTGCAACTGATCTTAAAAGTGAATTAGAAGATCAGGGCTTCCAAGTAGTTAGGATAGGTAATGCAGACCACTTTGAATATCAATCATCTCAAGTAATAGCTAGAACGGATTTAATAGAAGCAGCTAAGGAAGTGGCGTTAGAGATTTCTGGAGCAGATTTATTGCATGACCAACAAGATGATCCAGAAGCTCAAGTAACTGTAATAATAGGAGAAAATTATGTTCAAAACAACTCTGAAGAAAAGGAAAACAACTTTGAATAGGAGGGATCTATTTGCAAGATTCTCTGCAATTAGCAAAAAACATAGCTAAAAAATTAGATGACAAGAAGGGAAAGGATATTGTACTTCTAAAAGTCAAGGATATCACCTTGATTGCTGATTATTTTGTGATTGTTACGGGAACTAGTACTACTCATATTCAATCCCTGGCGGAGAACCTGATTTCTTCATTGAAGGAAGAGGATGATTTTTCACCCTTACACAAAGAGGGCTTGGCAGAAGGGAATTGGATTTTGTTAGATTACGATTCTGTGTTAGTGCATATTTTCTTAGAGGATACAAGAGAGTTTTACAATTTGGAAAGACTATGGGGAGAAGCTGAAGAAATTACTCTTTAAATATGTTTGACATGAAAGTTAGAATTTTATATAATTTTATCAAACTAAAAACTCAGAATTTTAAAGGCAATGAAAGAGAGTAGTAATCGAGAGCAGGATTACAGCGAGCCGGTGGTTGGTGTGAACCGGTATCCGACTTCGATGAACTCGCTCTGGAGCTGTGAGGTGAACGGTAAAACCAAGTAACTGATCCGGCTAATTTAGCCGTTACCTAAAAGAGTGGGCCAATTAGGCCAAATTGGGTGGTACCACGGGAATAACTTCTCGTCCCTTAAGGGAGAGAAGTTTTTTTATTTCTCCTAGAATTTAAACGATAAATGTAGTTAGCCACAAAAACAAAGTGAGGAGGGTTAACCATGAAAGAGTATCAGCCACAAAAAATTGAATCTAAATGGCAAAAACGTTGGCAAGATGAAATTTCCTATGAAACCGAAGTTGACCATAATAAAGACAAATATTATGTACTAGAGATGTTTCCTTATCCTTCTGGGAAACTTCATATGGGTCATATGAGGGTGTATTCAATTGGAGATGTGCTAGCCCGGTTTCAACGTATGAGAGGTTATAATGTACTCCATCCTATGGGCTGGGATGCCTTTGGTTTACCAGCGGAAAATGCGGCTATTGAAAATCAAGATTTGCCATCAAGATGGACCTACGCCAATATTGATAATATGAAAGATCAGTTACAAGCTCTTGGAACTAGTTACGATTGGAAACGGGAAGTATCCACCTGTTCTCCCGATTACTATAAATGGACTCAGTGGATGTTTTTACAATTGTATAAAAATGGCCTAGCCTATAAGAAGAAAGCACCCGTTAATTGGTGCCCAGAGTGTGAAACAGTATTGGCCAATGAACAGGTAGAAAATGGAGCTTGCTGGCGTTGTGATAGTATGGTAGAGCAAAAACAATTGTCTCAGTGGTTTTTTAAGATCACGGAATATGCCGATCGCTTGGATCAAGATTTAGAGCTGTTGGAAGAATGGCCTGATCGGGTTAAGACAATGCAAAAAAATTGGATTGGCAAAAGTCAAGGAACTGAAATTGACTTTCCGGTAAAAGGTTCTCGAGAAAAAATCAGGGCATTTACTACTCGTCCTGATACCATTTTTGGAGCTACTTACATGGTGCTTGCTCCGGAGCACCCTATGACAGAGCAATTGGTTCAAGGTACCGATCAAGAGAAGGAAGTTATGGACTTTATCAAAGGAGTCCACGAAATGGGGAAAGAAGCCAGGGAAGCAGAAGATCTTGAAAAAGAAGGCGTCTTCACTGGCAGATGGGCTATTAATCCCTTAAATGGTGAAGAGATCCCTATTTTGGTAGGTAATTACGTATTAATGGAATATGGAACTGGTGCTATTATGGCAGTTCCAGCTCACGATCAGAGGGACTTCCAATTTGCTCACAAATATAATCTACCAATAAAGGAAGTAGTTACACCCCCAGAGGGAGAGGGTAAAACAGAGTCAGAAACTCATGACGAGCTCAAAAAAGCTTATACAGATCATGGTATTTTAATAAATTCTCCGGGATACAATGGCATGACATCTGAGCAAGCTATTGAACAGATTACCAGAGACATAGAAAATAAAGGGATTGGAGCAGGTGTGACAACTTATCGGTTGAGAGATTGGCTAGTCTCTAGGCAGAGATACTGGGGAGCGCCAATACCCGTTCTTTACTGTGATCAATGCGGAATTCTACCAGTCCCGGAAGATGAGTTGCCTGTTCAGCTACCTGAAGATGTGGACTTTAGTCAGGGAAGTCGTAATGTACTGGCAGCTAGACAGGATTTTGTTGAAACTAGTTGTCCCCAGTGCGGAGGTTCAGCCCAGAGGGAAACCGACACTATGGATACCTTTGTTTGTTCTTCATGGTACTTCTTAAGGTATACTACCCCCTGGGATAATGAAGTTCCTTTCCGTCAAGAAGATGTAAATTACTGGATGCCTGTAGACCAGTATATCGGTGGGATAGAACACGCTGTACTTCATCTACTTTATGCCAGATTTTTTACTAAGGTAATGTATGATCAGGGCTATACTAATTTCAAAGAACCCTTTTCACGTTTGTTAGCCCAAGGAATGGTCAATAAAGATGGAGCCAAGATGAGTAAATCAAAGGGCAATGTGGTATCACCTGATGAAATACTACGGACCTACGGAGCAGATACAGGTAGACTATTTATATTGTTTGCAGCTCCACCTGAAAAAGATCTAGACTGGAATGATGAAGGTGTGGAAGGTTGTTATCGCTTTCTACAAAGATTGTATCGATTGGTTAATGACAACCAAAACTTAGTGGATCTGCAATTGGATGATACAAAGTTTACCAAAGAGGATAAAGAATATCATCGCTTGATTCATAAAACAATTAAGAAGGTTACTGACGATATTTCTGAGAGACATAACTTCAATACAGCTATTAGCGCTATTATGGAATTAACAAATGCCAGCAGTAAATATAAAGAACAAAAAGAGGTTAACGAATCATTACTGCGTACTGGTTTGGAAACTATCGTGATGTTGCTGGCTCCCTTTACCCCTCATATAGCAGAAGAATTATGGGAAACTTTAGGTTACCAAGATAGTGTACACAAATTGAATTGGCCTAGCTATGACGAAAAAGCAATGGTTGCTGAAGAAGCGGAGATGGTTGTTCAAGTAAATGGAAAAGTTAGGGATCATCTAACAGTACCTGCAGATTCCAGTGAAGAAACAATTAAAGAAAAGGCGTTGGAAAGAGAAAAAGTTCAAAAATATATATCAGGAGCTGAGATCAAAAAGGTAATTGTGATTCCCCAAAAATTGGTAAATATTGTTTGCAAATAAATACAGAACTAAAATTATCTCCGTATTTTAATTAAAAGCGCACCCTTTGGTGCGCCTTTTTTAGTAATAGGATATTTAATTAATTAATAACTATCACATAAAAAAAGGTTATGGAATAATTGATATCGATTTGTTATAATTGTATTAGTGATAAAAGTATTCATTAATTTTTATTCTTAACTCATTATTTTGAATTTTTATGCTTTAATTAGTGACAGATGTAACAGCAAGATGTAACAATTAAACCGCTTCTAGTATTAGCTGAATTTTATTAGATGGGAGGGAGAAAGGGAATATGAAAGAGAACAAGGGGTTTAAGCTCAAAAGACGTCAATTTATTCAGTCTATGGCTGGTACAGGCTTATTAGCAGGTCTTAGCCTTTCAGCTCCGCGCATAGCTGAAGCTGGTGAAAATAACGGATCCGAGTATGCAATGATGGTTGACAAAACGGAATGCGTTGGTTGTAACGCTTGTACCAGGGTGTGTTCAGAAGCTTATGAATTGTCTGAAGGTATTTTAAGAACTGAGATCCACAGATTCAAAGATGATGAAGACGAAGAATACTTTAAGAAAAATGCTTGTCTTCACTGTAATGAGGCTAGCTGTGTCATGGCTTGTCCTGCAGATGCAATTTATAAAGATGATTTGGGATTAACCCAAATTGATAACAGTATTTGTGTTAATTGTGGTTATTGCGTATCTGCTTGCCCTTACAACGCTATTAAGTATGATCGCAAAAAAGGTGTTAATGAGAAATGTACTTTATGTACTGAACTTATTAATGCTGGAAGTGAACCTTTGTGTAAGCAAGAATGTCCTGTAGATGCTATTTACTTTGGTACTAGAGAAGAAATGCTAGAGCTGGGACGAGAAAAAGTTTCCGATTTAAAAGACCAGGGATATGATAAAGCCATGTTATATGGTGATGATGAATTTGATGGTTTGGCAGTTTTAGGAGTTTTACATGATGAGCCCCAAGAGTACGAGTTGCCAAAGGATCCTCAAATACCTATGCAATTAAGGGTATGGAATCAAATACCTTTTGCACCAGCCTTTTTAGTAGTAGGTGGGGCGGCTATGGTATTTAATTTCTTACATTCAAGAAAAACCAAAGCCGAATTAGAACAACCAGAAGAAGATGAAGAATAAATCTTAATTTTACTTAACTAGGGGGTGGAGAGTATGGAAGCTAAAACTTTTCCGGGAGGAGCATATATACCTCATTATAAATTTACTGACGACAAGCCGATTGAGGACATGTCTATTCCCGAAGAGATAGTAATTCCCTTAGCCCAGCATATTGGATCCCCATGTGAACCGCTGGTAAAAGTTGGTGATAGGGTTGAAGTTGGTCAAAAAATTGGTGATTCAGAGGAATATATTACCGCACCAGTACATGCCAGCGTTTCAGGAGAAGTTGTGGCTATAGAGGAAAGGCCGTTTTTTGAAGGGGATGAAGTTGAAAGCATTGTCATTAAGCCTGATAGTGAACAGCAGGAGTTTTCTTATGATGAGAAGAATATTGAAGATATGAGCTTAGATGATATGAAAGATAGAATTAGAGAAGCAGGAGTAGTAGGAATGGGTGGTGCAGCTTTCCCGACTTATGTAAACATCAATCAATCTAAGCCCATCGATAGTTTGTTGATCAATGGAGCTGAATGTGAACCATTTCTAACATGCGATCATAGACAAATGGTCGAGCGCAGTGAGGAATTAGTTATCGGAGCAGAAATTCTAATGAATATTATAGGTGCCAAAAAATGCTATTTTGGTATTGAAGAAAATAAACCTGATGCAATTGATGCAGTTTCCAAGCAAATCGAGGGTAAAGACGGTATGGAAGTTGTTCCTCTTAAGACAAAATATCCTCAAGGATATAAAGTTAATGTAATCCATGCATGCACCGGTCGAGATGTTCCTCGGGGAGTCAGATCCGCTGACTTAGGTTGTATAGTTAGAAATGTAGGAACCACTATTGCTACCTATGAAGCCGTCAAATACGGTAAACCATTAATGGAACGAGTTGTAACTGTAAGTGGTTATAATATTCCTGAAGCTGGTAACTACAATATTAAAATTGGCACACCCGTTGAGCATGTTTTAAGAGAGTGTGGAGTAGATAACTTTGAAAATCAGAAGGTGATTCTTGGTGGGCCAATGACTGGTACCGCTGTCAAAGATATCAGATCTTCAGTAGTAAAAAATAGCACAGGTTTATTACTATTTCCTGAAGATATGACCTGGGACTACACCGACTACAATGAATGTGTCCGTTGTGGTAAATGTGTAGAACGATGTCCTGTTCATCTATATCCCAATAAGATAGGGATGTATGCTGAACACAAACAATACAGTAAAGCCGAGGAATGGGATATAATGGACTGTGGTGAGTGTGGTACATGTGTATACTTCTGTCCTGCTAACCGACCAATTTTAATGTGGATCCAGCAAGTTAAGCCCACTGTTAAAAGGAGACAACGGCAACGAAGTAAATAGATTAGAAGTTAGAACCTGAGTATTGTGAAGAAATCGTGTTGTAATTTTTGGAGAAGGGGGAATCCACAGTGGAATCGAATAAAACCATTGTTTCACCGTCACCGCACTTAAAAGCCGATCTCTCTGTGTCAAAATCTATGAGAGATGTAATTATCGCTTTAATACCTATAATCCTTGTAACTTTATATTTCAATGGTATGCAGGCTTTGTCCTTAATAGCAGTTTCAGTTGTCACAGCAGCGGTGACAGAAGTGGTATTTCGAAAAATAATGGGGAAACAACCATCCTTGGCAGATTTAAGTGCAGTTCTTACAGGGTTATTTGTAGCTTTAGTGTTACCAGTTGCAACATCACCTATTAGGGCCATAATAGCTACTGTTATAGCAGTAGGTATAGCCAAAGAATTAATGGGTAGTTTGGGTTGGAACCGATATAACCCTGCTTTATTTGGGTATGTAACTACATTGTTGATGGGAGCATGGCTTCCATTCATGGAAACTGGATTTCAGTCACTACCGGCTTTAGATTCAGTTAGCGGGGCCACCCCTCTGGCTATGTTGACTCAAGGGATGGAAATGCCCGGTTATGGAAGTATGTTGTTAGGACATGGCGAGGCAGGGTCTCTTGCTGAAGCTTCTGCCTTAGCAGTTATAATTGGCGGCTTATATTTACTCTATAAGAAACATATTAACTGGAGAACTCCAGTGGGAATGATAGCTACAGTATTCATCATCAGCTTGATTTTTGGCGTTGATCCAATTTATGCAGTTTTAGGTGGAGGAGTTCTTTTTGGAGCTTTCTTCATGGCAACTGACTGGGTTACTTGCCCTATCAATAATAAAGGTAAACTAGTCTTTGGAATTTGTGTCGGCTTACTAATTTGCATATTTAGATATGCACTACCAGCCACAGGTGGGGTTGCTTTTTCTATCTTAATTATGAATGGCTTCACACCAATGATAGAGAAATTTACCCAGCACCCATCTTTTATGGAGCCACGTAAGACTTCTGAACCTGCTTCCGGAGGTAAAACGGCTAGTAGCTAAAAATTTAGATTTGCAATGAATTTTTAATAGGGGATTTCATGAAGACTAAAGCATAAAACACGGCAGGTTTATACCACCTGCCGTGTTTTATAAGGATATTGTTATATTTTAATATGAATATTATAATAGGTATTGAGTAATATAAATACTTTCTTTTTTAATGGAGGCGAGCTGGCAATGCATGTAGTACTAGTGGAACCTGAAATCCCACCTAATACAGGTAATATTTCCAGGACTTGTGCAGTCAGTAATACAACTTTACATTTAGTTGAACCTTTGGGTTTTTCAATTTCCGACCGGGAGTTAAAAAGGGCAGGTCTCGATTACTGGGACAAATTATCATATCAAGTTCATGAAAATTTCACATCTGTTGAAAACTTATTACAAACACATCCCATTTATATTGCAACAACTCGAGGTAAAAATTATTATTATGATATAGAATATCCCCGTGATAGTGTTTTGGTATTTGGAAAAGAGACTGAAGGTTTGCCGGATTGGATTATTAATAAGTATTATGAAAACTCCATTCGAATACCAATGGCTCCAGATTTTAGATCCCTTAATTTGAGTAACTCTGTTGCTGTTGTATTGTTTGAAGCTTTGCGACAGCAAAGTTTCCCAGGATTAAATTAAAATTGTCAACGAAAAGGAGAATTGTATGGGAAAATTTACAGCTATTTTGTTTGACTTAGATGGAACTTTGTTGCCTGTAGATACTAAGGTGTTTATTTACAAATATTTTGAATTGATGAAAAAAAGCGTCTCAAACTTATATGATCCAGAAGTCTTTGTAAAGCATGTTTGGGAAGGCAGCAAAAAGATGATTAACAGTAATGATTCAAAAACTACCAATCAGCAAGTTTTTTTCCAATATTTTAATCAAGCTATAGATTTACCTTTAGAGCAAATTGAATCCTTTTTTGATGATTTTTATAACAATAAATTTCCTGAGCTACGAAATTGTGTAGGAGAAACAGAGATAAATAGGTATGAGCTGATCAGTTCATTAAAAAAAGCTGGATATCAGGTTATTATAGCTACAAATCCTATCTTTCCTAAGGAAGCTATAGAACACCGCCTTGATTGGATTGGATTAAGCAGATCTGATTTTGATTTGGTGACAACTTACGAAAACATGCATTTTGCCAAGCCGAATATCAGGTATTATCAGGAAATATGCTCACAATTACAACTGTCTTCTCAAGAATGTATAATGGTCGGTAATGATACGGGAGAAGATTTAATTGCGAAAAAATTGGATATGCAAACTTATCTGGTAACTGATTACTTAATTGATGAAAGAAATCTCTTAGAACAAATGACTCCAGATTATCAAGGAACTCTTCAAGAAATGTCAGATTATTTTAATGAACAACTTGTTAACTAAAAAGATCTAAGATATAATTAAAACAAATAATGAATTTCAATATACGCTCGATAAGTATTTTCTATAATAAACGACGGGATGGGAAAGCTTTGTGTTTAGAGATTGCGGTAAAAAAGTTTTATAAAGGGGAGACTCGACATGAGTGATGTTAAAAAAGGTAAGAAAAAGAGAATGACCAAACAGAGAAAAATTATTCTAAATGTGCTCAAGAATACTAAAAGTCATCCTACAGCAGATTGGGTTTATGACCAAGTTAGAGAAGTGCTTCCCAACATTAGTTTGGGGACCGTATATCGTAATTTGAAAGTGCTAAAAGAGATGGGAGAAATCATGGAATTAGATTTTGGTAGTACTTATAGTAGATTTGACGGTAATCCTCACAACCATTATCATTTTGTTTGTAATGATTGTGAGCGCGTATACGATATTGATATGCCTACAGATGAATCATTACTTGCTAAAGCTGATGAAGTAAGTGAACACCAAGTACAAGAGCATAGACTTGAATTTTATGGAACTTGCCAAGAATGCTATCAACAGTCAACGGCTCAGGGTTAAGATCCCCCTTGCTGGTAATAATCGCCAGCAAGGGTTTTTTATCTATCAAATTATTTAAAAAATTTATTAGACGGATAAAGGGGAGTCAGATATGTCTTTTATAGATTTGCGTAGTGATACCGTTACCCAACCAACTGAGAAGATGCGTACAGCAATGAGTGAAGCCGCTGTTGGAGATGATGTATACGAAGAAGATCCAACTATTTTGGAATTGGAAGAGAAAAGTGCTCGAATTTTTAATAAAGAAAAAGGCTTATTTTTTCCAACAGGAACTATGGCTAATCAAGCAGCAATTCTAGCTCATACTAATCCCGGTGAGGAAATTATAATAGAAAAGGACATGCATATTTATTTATATGAGGTTGGGGGCTTGGCTTTTTTATCAGGAGTTCAATCGCGACAACTTCCAGGAAATTTAGGACAACTTGATCCTCAGGAAGTAGAGGCAGCAATCAGACCATCCAATATACATTTTCCGAGGACTTCACTTATTTGTTTAGAAAACACTCATAATGTTCATGGAGGTACTGTTATTTCTAAAAGGGACATAGACAAAATTGCAGAAGTGGCTCATCAATATAAACTGCCTTTGCACTTGGACGGTGCCCGTATTTTTAATGCAGCTACTTATTTACAGACAACTGTGGCAGAGCTTACTTCGTCATGTGATACTCTCATGTTTTGCCTGTCTAAAGGTTTATCAGCACCAGCGGGATCGATGTTAGTTGGCGATGAAAACTTTATCAATAGGGCTAGAAAATGTCGTAAATTACTAGGAGGAGGTATGAGACAAGCCGGGATATTAGCTGCTGCTGGAATTGTTGCTTTAGAGGAAATGACTAACAGGCTTCAGGAAGACCATGAAAATGCTCTTTTATTAGCCAAAAATTTAGCAGAAATACCCTGGATCGAAATAGATGTAGATAGAGTTGAAACGAATATCATTAGATTCAATTTAGATACATCTCACTTTAGTGCTGTAGAGTTTGAAAACAAATTAAGAGAAGCTAATATAAAGGTCAATGTCAGCGGTGATGGTGGTGTCAGGATGGTGACTCATAAAGATGTCACAAGAGACCAAGTAGAGCATGTGGTTTCAGTATTGAAAAGTTTATAGTTTGAACTAGTTTTTGCTACTTTTATCTGCCTGATAATCAACTTGAAAAACCAGTTTTCCTCTGAGGGCAATTCTATTTCTGATAGTTTTGGCATTAATTCTGTTGATTGTTGGTGTCACTTTATTGATTTTTTTGACTGGCGGTAAATACTTAGGACGAGTATTAATAAGGCGTATCTTTACTTGTGTATGTTGTTCGGGAATTGTATCTAAAGTTTTTTTCCAAGCCACGTTAATTTTATTAGAAGAAGTATTTTGTTTGGTCTTAAGAGTTTTAACTGTCAAATCAGCGTTAATTGCTAATTTTTCAGGGGAAAGGGTTTTATATGATATTCTTTTAATTTGTATTTCTGCGGGCAAATTTTGGTCTGGCTTAACTCCTTCAACATATAAGACTTTTGCCCACTCTTTTTCTAATTTCATCGTTTTAATATTGTTGTTAGATGCCCTACTGTTCTTGTTATTGAACTGAGAAAATTGAATTTTCAATTTAACACCCCCGGCTTAAATCCATTCTCAATAGTAGATTATGTAATTTTTGTTTTATTGTCACAACCAAGAAGATTTTATTAATAGTGTAATAGTTGATTTAATAAATATAGTAATGCGAATTAAATTTAAGCCATAAGGGGTGACTCTTATTTCTGCAATAATTTCTTATATAATAAGTGTGTTACTCTGTCTAGTGATTTTTTTAATATTACCTTATCTACCTCCCTTGGGGGTACAAGGACCATCTCTTTTTAGCTTATTATGGTTAATACTGGCTGTTTTAGTTTTGGCTGCTCATATCAAATATTGTATTCAGAATCCTCATTTAAGAAATAAAAACAGATCTAAAGAAACTATCTTTACAGCAAGGAAGAAACAAGGGCTTTCGGGTAATGAAGGAGAACAAACAGGGCCTAAAAATCAAAACCGAAGCCGAAGTTAGTTTAGAAAGTAATTGATAAACCTATAATTCGTTCAATTGTAATTTTTACATTCAACAATGAAATATAACAGCATGGAGGGATAACCTTGACTAAACACCGAGAATTAATAAAATATATCTCAGAACTTCCCATAGGCACTAGAATCTCTGTACGTAAAATAGCTGGTGAATTGTCAGTGAGTGATGGTACAGCGTATAGAGCTATTAAAGATGCAGAAAATAAAGGACTTGTCACTACGATTCCTAAGACAGGTACTATTAGGATTAAAAACGAAGATAAAAATTACAATAATCAGGTTACTTTCGCTGAATTAATTAAAATAGTCAATGGTACTGTTCTAGGTGGAAGAGAAGGACTATACAAGCCCTTGAATAAATTTTTGATTGGGGCCATGAAATTAAAGGATATTTCTAGCTATATAAGTGATGGATGTGTTTTAATTGTAGGTAATAGAGAGGAAGCTCACGAATTGGCATTGAAAAAAGGTGCGGCTGTCTTGATATCTGGAGGATTTGAGACAACTGAAGCCAATAAAAAATTAGCGGATAAATATGCCTTACCAATAATAAAAAGCCCTTATGATACTTACAAAATAGCTACATTAATTAATCAAACCTTGTATAATAAAATGGTGGAAAGTGAAATTCTTCATGTCAAAGATATTATTAATAATCACCCACATTATTTGAATGAAAAAGATACCTACCAAGATTGGGAACAACTTTTAGATAAAACTGAACATAGTAGATTTCCGGTTACAAATGACGAAAATAAAGTGGTGGGAGTAGTTACATCCAAAGATGTCACAGGTAGGGATTACAATGCTTCTATAGCCAAGCTAATGACATCGAATCCTATTACTGTTTCTCCTGAGACTTTAGTAGCTTCTGTTGCTTACGTTATGGTTTGGCAAGGTATTGAAATGATACCAGTTGTTGATGAACAAGACAAGCTAATAGGAATAGTCAGTCGACATGATGTAATGGAAGCCATGCAATTTGGTAAGGGTCACGATAAAAATACTGCCACAGCAGCTCGTAAGATGATCCAAAACAATTTTACAAAAGAGATATTTAATGAAGGTATCACTTTATCAGGGTTTGTGAATCCAGCTATGACAGACCAAGTGGGTAGCATGGACCCTTCAATATTAACGGCGTTGCTTATTCAAGCAAGTTTATCAGCCCTAGGTCACGATAATGTATTTAATATAGTTTTGGAAAACTGTTCTTTTAATTACGTGGCACCAATACAACTAGAGCAGAAAATAAATGTAACAGCCCGAGTGCTGGAAAATTCTCGCAAGTATGGAAAAGTGGATTTAGAGATCAAAGGTGATGAAAAAGTGCTTTTAAAAGGTTTTATTTCATGTCAAATCTTAAAAAAATAAACTTTTAATTATTTACTTTCTCAGGCTCTATCCACAATGTCAAACGTTCGCTAATAATCAAACTGTTAACATTTATTTTATATTCTTGTTCTTCAACTTTTGTGGATCTATTGTCAAACATTTGAAAAATTAATTCGGGTTCTAATTTATTTATTTGATATCCTATTATTTCCTGGGCAATATCCTGACAAAACTCTTTAATAGCTAGTACAACTTGAGGATTATCTTCATAATCAACTACAATATTGGCATCTTTTACGACATTAGAAGGATCTTGTTCCCACTTTTCTTCTAAGGTGCGCAATTCTTCTTCCAACTTTTCCATACGGTTCTCTGTTTGACTAAGTTCTTGCTCTAGTTCTGTTTTTTCCCAGTAAAGATTTTCTATTTGATAATTTAAAAAATATGAAGTGGAAGTAGCTCCGATTAGAATGCCCAGTAAAAACCAACCCAGAAATATTTTGCGCAACTTATTCCTAGTCTCTTTAGTAGGTGACTGGTTTTCAATATTAGTTAATTTAAAGATCATGAGTTATTTCCTCCAGCTATAAATGAGATTATGATTACTCCTGAATGGGCTCCTAAAAAGGCCCCTAAAATGAAAATTAGTTGCTTGACAACAGTGTGAAGCTGTCCGCCCAAAAAACCCATTTCGATTTCCTTGATAGTAGTAAAAGTACCTCCTAAAGAAGCTACCAGCGCCCAAATTTTCAGTTTTTCGGCTATAGTCAATGTGGTTTGAATAGGAGGTTGGCCACCAATGCTGGCCCCTAATCCACCTATGAAAGAACCTCCAATAACTACACCCAGAGCAATAGAAAAGTTAACTATAAGAGTACCAAAAAATGTAGACATATATTTACCAACTCCTTTGGTAATATTATGTTAAGGAGTGGACTGTTATGCCTAAACCTTTTGTACATTTACACACTCACAGTCAGTATAGCTTACTTGATGGTAAGTGTCGGATCAATGAATTAGTTCAAAAAGCTAAGGAATATCAAATGCCTGCTCTAGCTTTGACTGATCATGGTGTAATGTATGGTGCGGTGGAATTTTATAAACAGGCTAAAGAAGCAGGTATCAAACCAATTTTGGGTTGTGAAGTGTATGTAGCCCCCCGGGGTCGAACAGTAAAAGACCCGGTTAAAGACAAGCATCAATATCATTTGGTATTACTTGCTGAAAATCAAACAGGCTATAAAAATCTAATGAAACTAGTTTCTCTAGCTTTTAAAGAGGGATTTTATTATAAACCACGAGTTGATTACGAACTTTTGGAACGTTATCATGATGGAATTATAGCTTTAAGTGCTTGCCTTGCAGGAGAAATTCCCACATTGATATTACAAGGTCAGTACGAGGTGGCAAAAAATAGAGCGGACAGGTTAAAATCAATTTTTGGACAAAACAATTTTTATTTAGAGCTTCAAGATCATGGATTAACGGAAGAACAACAAGTGAATACCCATCTATTGCAAATATCCCGAGAGTTAGATATCGGATTGGTAGCAACTAATGATATACACTATTTAACAAATCAAGAGTCCTCAATCCACGATGTGTTACTATGCATACAGACAGGTAAACACTTAGATGATCAGGATAGGATGAAATTTCCATCTAATGAATTCTATTTTAAAGATGGCGACGAAATGAGCAATATTTTTAAAGATTTCCCGGGAGCAATTGAAAATACTCTGGCCATTGCTGACAGATGCCAAGTAGAGTTAGATTTTGATACTCTTCATTTGCCCGAATTTCGAGTACCTGAAGGTTATGATGAAAACTCTTATTTAAGAAAACTATGTCAAAAAGGCCTACTTGAAAGATATGAACAGGTCACAACGAAAATTCAAGAACGTTTAGAATATGAATTAGATGTCATTAGTAAAATGGGTTATGCGTCTTACTTTTTGATTGTATGGGACTTTGTACGGTTTGCCCATGAAAATAATATTCTTGTTGGTCCCGGTAGAGGATCCGCGGCAGGTAGTTTGGTTGCATATTCTTTAAGGATAACTAATGTGGACCCAATCAGATACGGACTACTGTTTGAGCGGTTTTTAAATCCTGAAAGGGTTAATATGCCCGATATTGACATTGATTTCTGTTATGAAAATAGAGAACGAGTTATCCAATACGTGGTGGAAAAATACGGAAATGATAATGTGGCTCATATAATCACCTTTGGTACCATGCAAGCCCGGGCAGCTGTTAGAGATGTGGGGCGGGTCATGGGTATGAATTACGGGGATGTTGACCGTGTAGCTAAAATGATTCCCCATGATCCAGGCATGACAATAGATAAAGCTTTGGAGTTAAATAAAGATTTTAAAAAACTTTACGATGAAGATCCCCAAGTACGAGAACTTATTAATATATCAAAGTCTATTGAAGGGTTGCCACGTCACGCATCGATTCATGCTGCTGGTATAGTCATTTCAAAAGCACCTTTGACAGAGTATGTACCTCTTCAATGTAATGATGATCAGGTTGTCACTCAATTCCCCATGGGGACTTTGGAAGAATTGGGACTTTTAAAAATGGACTTTTTGGGTTTGAAAACGTTGACCATGATGAACAGGGCAGTTGAAATAGTTAATCAAACTCAAGCTGAAACAGTGGATTTGAATAAAATTCCTTTGGATGATGAACAGACTTTTAGGTTGATAAGAGAAGGCAATACCCTGGGCGTATTTCAGTTAGAATCTAGTGGAATGAGAGGAGTACTAAGGGATTTAAAACCTACAAGCTTTGAAGATATTATTGCAACTTCTGCTCTGTATAGACCGGGTCCAATGGAACAGATTCCAACTTTTATTGAGAGTAAACACGGTCAAAGGGAGATTTCCTATCCCCATGAAGATTTAAAACCAATCTTGGAAGAAACCTATGGAATTATTGTCTATCAGGAGCAAATTATGCAAGTAGCAAGTACAATGGCAGGTTTTTCTCTAGGGGAAGCCGATCTACTAAGACGCGCTATAGGTAAGAAAAAGAAAAACATACTGGCAGAGCAAAAAGAAAAATTTGTTCAAGGTTGTATTAACCGGGGTTATGGGAAAGAAACCGGTGAACATGTTTACGATTTAATAGTTAAATTTGCAGATTACGGTTTCAACAAATCTCATTCAGCTGCCTATGCATATATTGCCTATCAGTCCGCCTATCTGAAAGCTAATTATCCGACCCAATTTATGGCGGCTTTATTGACCAATAGTATGAATGATACCGATAAACTTGCGTTATATATTGATAATGCTAGAGAAATGGGAATTGAAATTTTGCCACCCGATGTCAATGAATCTTTGGTAGATTTTACAGCTGTTAGTGATTTTAGAATCAGATTCGGATTAGCAGCCGTGAAAAATGTTGGCAGAGGTGCTGTTGAGGAAATAATTACTCGTAGAAGAAAAGAAGGTGGGTTTACCTCCTTAGATGATTTTTGTTCTCGAACAGATCTTAGAGCCTGTAACAAAAAAGCCATAGAAAGCTTGATAAAAGTAGGTGCTTTTGATGCCTTTGAACACAACAGAAAACAGATGCTCCAGGTTTTAGATGAAGCTGTTAAAAAAGCCCAAGCTTTTACCTCTGGCAGTGTTAAAGGACAAGTGACCATGTTTGAAATTGTTTCTGATGGCACGAATAAAATTGATCTTGATTATCCAGATGTAGAAGAGTTCACTTTAAATGAATTATTACAAATGGAAAAAGAATTGCTAGGCTTCTTTGTAAGTGGACATCCCCTGGATAATTATAAAGAAAAACTTGCAAATATTGATACATCGTCCTTAGCAGAGCTTAACCAAATAAAAGAAGGCTTTAGGATTAAAGTGGCAGGAATCTGTCAAGATGTAAAAGAAATAATAACTAAAAAAGGGGAACAAATGGCTTTTTGCACTTTAGAAGATCAAAGTGGAACAGTGGAACTGGTGATCTTTCCCGATCAGTACAGCAAAGGAAGACAACTGATTTTAGATGGCGCACCTGTTTTAATCACAGGTAAAGTTGATTATAAAGAAGAAGGAGAAACAAAAATACTAGTGGAAAAGTTACTAGCTCTAGAAAGTATCTCTCAACAAATTTATATCAAAGTACCTGAAAAGTTATACCCCAAGATTCCAGAATTAAAACAAGTATTATTAAAAAGTCCTGGAGAACTACCAGTATTTTTATATTTCCCTGAACAAGGAAAATTAAAAAAAGTTAGTAAGGAGTTTTTTGCCACAGGTGATAATGAATTTTGTCATAAAGTCCAAGAAATAATGGGAACTGATTCTATTAAATTAAAATATTCACTGTAAGAAAATACGTGCCCTTTTTTAATTTAGTAAATAAAAGGAGGAAACACTCAATGTTAAGAAAAACCAAAATTGTGGCAACTATAGGCCCTGCTTGTGAAAACAAAGAAAGTTTAGCCAGGATGGCCCAAAACGGAATGGATGTCTGTCGGTTAAATTTTTCACATGGTGAACACCAGGAGCACCTGGATAGGATAAATTTAATCAGGGAAGTTTATCAGGAATTAAAGTTTCCCCCAGCTATTTTACTTGATACCAGAGGTCCTGAAATCAGATTGGGAACTTTTGAAAATGGTGAAGTGGATTTGGAAAAAGGACAAGAATTTACTTTATCAACTGAAGAAATAGAAGGGGATACTACAAGAGTACATGTAAATTATCCACAAGTCACTTCTGATATAAGTCCCGGAGATAAGGTGCTTCTTGATGATGGTTTGATTGAGCTATTAGTTAATGAAGTGACTGAAACAGAGGTTAAAACAGTCGTCAATAATGACGGTACCATTAAGGATAATAAAGGTGTCAATTTACCAGGTGTGACTCTATCTTTACCAGCTATGACTGACAAAGACCAACAAGATATTTTATTTGGTATCGAAAACCAGGTGGATTTTATTGCAGCTTCATTTATTAGAAAGCCAGAAGATGTTTTAGAAATTAGAAAATTCCTTGAAGAACATGGTTCAGATATTCCCGTAATATCAAAAATTGAGAATAAAGAAGGTGTTGAAAATTTAGAAAGAATCTTAGAAGTTTCCGATGGCCTAATGGTGGCACGAGGAGACCTGGGTGTTGATATACCACCAGAAGAAGTGCCCTTAGTGCAAAAAAGAATGATTAACAGATGTAATGATGAAGGTAAGCCTGTTATAACAGCTACACAAATGCTAGAGTCCATGACGGAAAACCCACGCCCAACTAGGGCAGAAGCCAGCGACGTTGCTAATGCTATCATAGACGGAACTGATGCGGTTATGCTTAGTGGAGAAACGGCTGCTGGAGCTTACCCCGTGGAATCGGTAAGTACTATGGCAAATATAGCAAAAAGTACGGAGAGGGAGCTATCTAGAAAACCACAAGAAGTTACCGCTAAAGACACTGGTATGACCGAAGCTATTGGGTACTCCACCTGTCAGATAGCAGGCCAATTAGAAGCTAATGCCATATTAACAGCTACCCAATCTGGGTATACGGCAAGAATGGTTGCCAAATACAAACCAAAAGCGCCAATTGTGGCAGTGACGCCAATTGAAAAAGTTGCCAGGAGATTATCTTTATCATGGGGTGTTTATCCAATAACCTGTGACCCTTCAGAAACAACAGATGAAATGTTTCAGGAAGCAATTCAAACAGCCCTGATAACTCAATATATTAGTGAAGGGGACCTTATTGTTATAACAGCAGGAATTCCAGTAGGAGTTTCGGGAACAACTAACTTAATTAGAGTACATACTGTGGGAGAAATCTTAGTTTCAGGTGCAGGAATCGGGAAAAAACCGGCAACTGGCAAAGTGGTCAAAGTAGAAGATAGCAATGATTTATCTAAAATTTCTAGTGGTGATATAGTAGTGTTGCGGGGTACTACAGATGAAATGGTTCCTCATCTGGCTCAGGTTAGTGGTCTTGTTGCCGAAGAAGGTGGTTACACATCACCAAGTGCAATTGTAGGACTGGATCTAGGATTACCTGTTATTGTTGGTGCTGAAGGAGCTTTAGAAAAACTGGCAGATGGTGATCAGGTTACTATAGATCCTTTACGAGGTTTTGTCTATAAAGGGCAAGCAACCATATTGTAAACCATGAGTAGATTAGAGGTGAGTTAAATGATTTCAAAAACAAATATAAGGGTACGATACCAGGAAACAGACCAAATGGGTGTGGTTTATTATGCCAATTATCTTGTTTGGTTTGAAGTAGGACGGAATCACTATTTTAGGGAACTTGATTTCCCTTATAGGGATATGGAAAAAGCGGGGATTTATATTCCAGTAATTAGTGCAAACTGTAATTATCAAAAACCTGCTCGGTATGATGACTTGATCGAAATCCAGACAAAGATAACTAAAATGACGTCGGCCAAGATATGGTTCAATTATGAAATAATTAGAGGCACTCAAGACACAACAACTTCAGGAAAAGGAGATAGGTTCCTAGCTAAGGGTGAAACATCCCATGCCTTTGTCAATGAAACAGGAAAGCCAGTTGCTTTTAAGAAGTACTTCCCAGATCTTTACAATGATTTAAAAAACTATATAATTACATAGGAAAATGTAGTAACAGAGTAAACTTAGCAACTTCGCAGAACTCTTACTTATAACCGGAGGGTTTATATGCTGGTAAAAGCTTTATTATTATTTACAATTGTACCTTTAATTGAAGTCTGGTTCCTGGTTAGACTCGGGCAGAATATAGGAGCCTTTCCTACTATTTTTTTAGTGGCCGTGACAGGTTTTATTGGGGTTTTCCTTGCTAAAAGCCAGGGTTTTATAGTGATACACAGACTTCAAAGAAAACTGGCATCGGGAGCTTTTCCAACTGATGAACTTTATAACGGTGCATGTATTTTGATAGGTGGGACATTATTATTGACTCCTGGACTATTCACTGACTTATTTGGTTTAAGCTTGTTAATCCCTTTTACCAGAGTGTTTTGGAAAATGGTGTTTTCCAGGATAATTAAAAAACTTATCAAAGATGGTAAAGTTACCGTTCATACCAATAATCAAGAATTTTGGGGCAATACAGGTTCGGAGAAATCCGATTATATTGATACTGATTTTGAGGTCAATTACGATGAAGATAAGGATGAAGATTATCATTAATAGCTTAACTGCTTAACCATTGAACCAGTCCTTACGCATTCTCGTGAATTTAATTATGAGTTAGTGACGACAGATGATATTTTAATTGAGGGACAGAAAAGTTCAAATAAAATCTACCCTTTTCATTGTTTAGTTGGTGATAAAAATACTCAAATAAAAATACAGATGGAATAAGAGATTTATATAGTTTTAAGACTAAATGATGAAAGGGGAATCTTAGTGGAATTTGAAGCTTATGATGTGGCGTTGATTCCCTTTGTGATGGGAATGATTCAAGTGTTTAAGAAATTGGGAATGCCTAAAAAGGCTGCTCCTGTAGTGGCATTGATTGTGGGTAATGTAATGGGATATGTTTATTTAGCTCCAGGAGAGCCGGAAAAAGCAATAATCTGGGGTACTTCTATTGGATTATCTGCTATTGGAGCCTATTCGGGAGCCAAAAATACAATGGAATATAATAAATAAAATAAGTCTTTTAAAAACCAAATAATAGATGTTAATCTTGAACTATTGTATTTTATGCTAATTCATGATAGATTACATAGTGAATTGGAGATACTGAGTAATTGCAGTAGCTAGAGTTTCTACTCAAGTTGGAATGGGGAGATTAACATGAGAAGCTTTACAATTTCTAAACATGGATTTAGCACAATTGGATTCTTTTTAATAGGAGCTTTAATTAGCTGGTTTATAAATCAGTGGTTAATGTTAACTTTTTTATGTTTTGCTACTTTTACAGCAGCCTTTTTCAGAAATCCTAAAAGGTTCCCGCCCCAAGGTGAAGAAGTAGTAGTTTCTCCCGCAGACGGTAAAGTTATGGAAGTCGATGAAGTTATTGAGCCGAATTTTACTAATAATAAAATGAAGCGGGTAAGAATATTTTTATCTTTATTTAATGTGCATATGAATAGGATGCCCATTGATGGTAATATAGCTGGCACTAGTTACTTACCAGGTAAATATTTATTAGCCTGGAAAGATAAGGTTTCCGATGAAAACGAAAGAAATGCAATTCTAATTGATCATTACGGTTCTCCCTTTGTTGTTGTGCAAATAGCTGGCTTTGTAGCTAGGCGCATTGTTTCCCAAGTCACAGAAGGTCAAGCTGTTACAAAGGGTGATCTTTTTGGAATGATCAAATTCGGTTCATGCACCGAACTGTATCTTCCTATGGAAACTGTAGTAAAGGTGAAATCCGGAGATAAAGTGAAAGCAGGAGAAACTATCTTGGCAGAAATGCCAGAAAAAAATAAATCTACGGTAAAAAAATAAGTCAATATAAAATAATTACCCCGGCATTAGCCGGGGTTTTTTATTAGTCCGATTCAGAAGAGACAGAATAATTTTCTTCCCAGAGTTCATCGGCTTTTCTTGCCCATTTACTAGCAATTGGCTGGCATTTATTGGCCACCCTTTCAACGGGTTCTTTCTCCAGTATCTGTGTAGAATAAGCATCGGAATTTTGAACCATTTCGGTTAAGATATCTGGATTATCAAGTAATGGACACGGTTTCAATAAATTGTCATCAAAAGGTTGTCGCTTTCGGTATTCTTGGAATAGAGGTGATCTTAAAGCTTCTAACAAGCTATGGTCATGAATGTTTACATTGGCATAATGAATAAAGGCACAAGGTTCTACATCTCCGTTAGCATTAATGTGTAAATAATTTCTACCGCCTGCGATACAACCTCCAGAAAACTCTCCATCATTCCAGAAATCAATTAAAAAGATAGGTTTTTCAGCACGGAATTTGTGAATTTGTTCAAACATATAGGCCCTTTGTTCAGGAGTTACTAACATATCGGGAGTTCCTTGTTTTCCGATTGGCATATAAGTGAAGTACCATCCGAATAAGCACCCTTTATCAACCATTGCATCTATATACTCTTCTGAAGCAACGGTTTCGGTATTGTATCTGTGATAAGTTGTGGAGAAACCAAAGGGCACCCCGTAGCTTGACAGTATTCCCATAGTTTCATCAATCTGGCTGTAAGTTCCTTCTCCTCGCCTTTGGTCAGAAACAGCTTCAAAACCGTCTACACTTATAGCTAGAGCGAAGTTACCTACTTGACTGAGGTCCTTTGCCAGTTCTTCATCGATTAAAGTTCCATTAGTAAAAGATAAAAAGGCACAGTCATTGTGTTTACCTGCCAGTTTAATTAAATCCTGCTTTTTTAGGAAAGGTTCTCCCCCAGAGAAGACATACATATAGACTCCCAGTTCTTTTCCTTCTCTAATAATTCTGTCCATGGTCTCAAAACTCATTGAAGTTTTATCATAATCCGCTGCCCAACATCCTTCGCATTTCAAATTACATGCAGCTGTAGGGTCCATTAGTATAGCCCATGGAACATTGCAGTCGTATTTTTCACTGTACTCAACTGATACTTTTCGACCTAAAATAACCGAATTTAATACGAAGTTGGCTACAAACTTTTTTACTATATTCATATCGTAATTGTTTAAAACTTTTTGTGTCAGTTGATTCCAATTGTTATCAGGATCTTCTATAGCTTTACCGAAGTTGTCAATTGCTTTGTGATGATGGTCAAAGGCAGTAAATTTTTTGATATATTTTAATAATTTTGGGATGTTATTTAGTGGATCCTTTTCAATATAGTTTAATCCCTGGTTAATGACGGCTGAGCCAATTAATTTTTTATAATTCAATTCCCCTCCCCCCTTTACAAGTGAATATTGGAAATATCCCCCAAATACTAATGGTTTTTGAGGGAGTTTTGCCCTTGAAATGAAAGTTGTCAAATTATTAGTACATATTTAACGATTTTTATATAACTAGAATAGTTCGTGTTATTGTAATAATATGCTATTAAATTCTATAAATTCACTTATTAATTAAGTTGCTTGTGTTAGTTTTATCATTAATTAATGCTTGATAAAAGTTTATATGAAATTCATCTATTTTAGCTTGGAATATTTTTTCGGTTTCGTCAGAGTCTATTCCATAAAACTCGGACCATTTTTCCTTTAGTGCAATAAATAAGGTAACAGGAATGGTACCAAAGAAAAACAAGTTTAGAATCTGTTCTGTATGATTATCTATTTTGTAGCCTTTTTCTTCTAGATCTTTCAAAGTTTTTTCGTAAATAGGATGCAGTATTCGAAAAATATTATGATCTTGTGAACCGGATTTTAATGTTTCAATGGTCAAAATACTAAGAATTTTGCTCTTTTGTTTTAAAAAATTAAATAATCTTTGGGAAATCTTTTTGATTTCTTCTTCGGAATAATTATCAATTTCCTCTAGTAAGGTTTCTTTAAATTCTAGAGTTTCCTGGACATGTCTTATCACCAGTTCCTTGAGTAAACCGTGTTTATTATCGTAATAGTAATAGATCAAAGCTTTATTTACTTGAGCTCTGTGAGCAATTTCATCGACTTTAGTTCCGTCATATCCTTTTTCGGCAAAGAGGTGTTCCGTAGTTTGTAATATTTTCTCTTTAGCCGTTATTTTTTTTGTAGAAATTGTATGTCCACCCCTTTTATCGTAAAAATTCTGAAATTAACCTCATAGTTAATTTAATGGTAATATTTTCTTTAGATTTTGTCAATTGAAAAAGCCCCTTTTCTCAAAAAAAGGGAAGGAGGTTAAGCGTTTACGGTTTTCTTTTAGTTTTATAAACCAAATTATTAATTTTATCAGAAAGCTCTTGCCCAATTTGATCCCAGCAAAAACGCCATTCCCAATTATCACCAATGGTTCCTGGAGTATTCATTCTGTGATTACTATTTAATCCTAAAAAATCTTGTAAAGGAATAATTGCTGAGCGGGCATCACTTTCATATACCATTTCGATGTGTTTCCAGGCGGCATTGATTTGTTCTTGTTGGGAAGAAAATCTCTCACCCAATTCATTTTCAAGCCAACCTACTATAGTGTCATTGTCGTGAGTTCCAGTGTAGGCTACAGTATTTTTGTTGTACAAGGGGACTCTGAATTTGTGATCTGGCTCGTTATGGATTGCAAATTGTAAAATACTCATACCAGGATAATCAAATTTTAATTTAAGTTCCTCTACTTCTGAGGTAATTACTCCTAGATCCTCGGCAATTATTTGCGGGTCATACTTATCCTGGAGATTACTTTCTATGGTATTAAAAAACTTTTCTCCGGGTCCTTTCACCCATGTGCCATTTACTGCCGTGTCTTCTGAACCAGGTATTTCCCAATAAGCTTCAAAACCTCTAAAATGGTCAATGCGTACTACATCGGATAACTGCATTAGGACTTTAATTCGTTCAATCCACCACCTGTAATTATCTTGTTCTAGTTCGTTCCAGTCGTAATGAGGATTGCCCCACAATTGTCCATTTTCACTAAAGTAATCTGGTGGTACTCCAGCCTTTTTTGCCGGTTTACCTTGGGAATCCAACTCAAAGTAATGTTTTAGTGCCCAAACATCACTGCTATCATGAGCCACGAAAATGGGAAGGTCACCAATAATATGTATATTTTGTTTGTTGGTATAGTTTTTTAATGAATGCCATTGATTGAAAAATATATACTGCAAAAATTTGTGATAATCAATAGTATTAGCTAATTTTTCTCTGTATTTTGCTAGTGCATGTGGTTTTCTCCAGATAATTTCTTCATCGTCCCACTGATGCCAAGGTTTATAATTGAAGTGAGCTTTTAATGCCATAAACATAGCGTAATCTTCTAACCAGTAACTGTGCTGAGAGATAAACTCTCTAAAATCATGGGATTCTTTCCCACCATTATCAATGAAATTTTCGAAGGCAGCTTGTAATAAAGGTTCTTTCAATTGATAAGTCTTTTCATAGTCGACATAGTTAGTCTGTTTCTGTTGAGCTTCACTAAGTCTATTCTGAGTAAGCAGCCCTTGTTCAGTCAGCTTATCTAAGCTTATTAACAAAGGATTTCCGGCAAAAGCAGAAAAGCACTGATAGGGAGAATTTCCGTAACCTGGAGGGTTCAGAGGGAGAATCTGCCAAAATTTTTGACCAGAGTCCCTTAGAAAATCAACAAATCTGTAGGCTTCTTTACCCAAATCACCAATTCCATAAGGAGAAGGTAATGAAGTAGGGTGAAGTAAAATACCAGCGTTCCTTTCAAAATTTGCGTTTCCTTGATATCTATCGGCTAATAGTAACTTGCATTCTAAAGGTTCTAAGGTGATCTCAAGATATCCATCATTGTCAGTCGAAACAATGTTATAATCCTCTAAGGGATCTACAAAGCTTTGACCACTATTCGTGCCAGTAACTTCTGAGATATGAATTTTTAGATTCTTTCGTTCTCTGGGATTTCTATTTAGAACAATTACAGCTGTATTGTTTAATCTTTTTTGGTGGAATCTATCTTGGTTCTGAGAAATTTTACGTCGATACAGTAAAATGTCCTTATCCAGATCTTGTTGAGAATCACTGACTGTAGTGACCAGGGAAAAATCGCCAGTTCGTAATACATCGTAGTGGTTTCTTATAGCTGTTAATTTTCTAAACCATGAAACCAATTCCTGATCCTCATTGCCCCAGGGATAAGTCTTTCGATTGTCAGGGTCTTGATAGCCCTCTAATCCTGCTTCGTCTCCGTAATAAATTGAAGGTATCCCAGGGAAAGTCATCTGCCAGAGAGTCAACAACTTGAGACGTTTTTTAGCTATACTGTCCAAATCTTCTCTTAAATCATCAGGAGTATTGTCTTTTAAGACAGTCAAAACCCTTTCGACATCATGACTTCCGAGTAAATTCATGGCTGTGTAAAAATAATCTTCAGGGTAATTTTCCATGAGGGACAAAACTCTTCGAGCAGTCTCTTGAGAGCTGTTATGATCTAATACAAAATCCAGCATTATGTTTCTTAAAGGATAATTTGTGACTGAATCCAACTCTTTTCCCAATAAATATTGCCTCCGCCTGTCGTAACTAATTTTATTGGAGGCATCTTCCCACACTTCTCCAATAACAATACTTTCTGGATCTTGAGATTTTAAAGTCTGATAGAAATTTTGTAAAAACTCATCAGGGATTTCATCAATTACATCTAATCTCCATCCCTTTGCACCGTGCCGGAACCAGTGCTTTAAAACACTGTTGTCATCACTAATAATAAAGTTTTGATAATCAGGATTATGTTCTTCTACATTTGGGAGATTGTCAATTCCCCACCAACTTTCGTATTTGTGAGGATGTTCTAAAAAGCGGTACCAATTATAATAAGGAGATTCTTTAGATTGATATGCCCCTAATGATGGATAGCTTCCATATTTGTTAAAATAAAGGCTATTACTTCCCGTGTGACTAAAGACACCGTCTAAGATAACCTTAATGTTCATGTTTTCAGCTTCTTTGCAAAATTGACGAAATTCCTCATTGTTTCCTATCATCGCATCAATTTTGTGATAGTCACCTACATCATATCTATGATTGCTTTCCGCTTCGAAAATAGGATTAAAATAGATAATGGAAACACCTAATTTTTTGAGATAAACCAGTTTTTGCCTGACTCCCTCTAAATTTCCTCCAAAAAAATCCCATCGCAAAATTTTTCCCTCTTGGTCTCGAACATACAGAGGCGAATTATCCCAGTGGGAATGTAAAAAACTATTTCTCTTAGGATTAGATACCGTACCATCTTCATTTCCATTATTAAATCTATCAATAAATATTTGATAAATGACAGCATCTTTTAGCCAATTGGGTATTTGTAAATCTTGCTCGTGAACAGTTACTTGATAACCTAAAGGTTCTTGGTGACTTTCTTGGCCTGGGCCTCCTGATAATTCCTGATTGTTACCGAAATAAACTTTAGTTTCATTACTTACGACTGTAAAAGTATACCAAAATAATCCTGGTGTATCAGGTGATTTGATGGATGCTTCATAAAAATACCCTGTAAGTTCTTCTTTATAAATACTACCATTGCCATTATCGTAGTCAATTTGATCGCAGTCATTTTCCGAAATTCCAGTTTGATACATGGGATACGCCACTTTGTTACCTTGATCGTCAATGCAATTAGCCAAGACTTGCAGTTCCTTTGGGTTAGTAGTACGAATATAAAGCCTTAATAAGATCTCTTTGTTAATAGAGACTGCTCCAAATGGTTTTCGATACAAAGGATTATGGGAGTCATGAAACAGCTTAATAGGTGTTTCCACTATATTCACCTGCCGGCATTTGAGATGAATCTGCTTGATTTACAGTCATTGTTTTCAGAGGAGTAGCTTGCCAGATTTTATCTGCGTAGGATTTAATTGTATAATCACTTGAAAACCGCCCTGAATTGGCAATGTTAACAATGGCTTTTTTAAACCATTTACTTCGATCTTGATAAGCTTGAGAAACTTTTTGTTGGGCTTCTTCTAATGATGTTAAATCTTTTAAAACAAAATACTCATCATTTCCAAGCAATAGCGAATCGTAGATATCTCGGAAATTTTCTTCCCCTGGTAAAAAATCAGATACTAATTGATCTAAAATCCTTTTAATTTTTAAATCATTCTCATAGATTTCAAAAGGACTGTACTCACCATGGTGATAATATTGTAATACTTCTTCAGATTCTAGTCCGAAAACAAAAATATTATCATCTCCAACCGCTTCCCGGATATCAATATTGGCTCCATCATTGGTTCCTACTATAATAGAACCGTTCATCATAAACTTCATATTACCGGTACCTGAAGCTTCTTTACTGGCAGTAGAAATTTGCTGATTAACATCGCTAGCTGGGATGATTTTTTCGGCTAGGGCTACCCGATAGTTTTCTAGATAAACAATTTTTAACTGATCATTAACTTGAGGATCGTTGTTCACCAATTCAGCAATACTGTTGATAAGTTTAATTATCTTTTTTGCATAGTGATACCCAGGAGCTGCCTTGCCAGAGAAGATAAAGGTTCTTGGGTAAAATAAAGTATTGGGATTTTCTTTAATTTGATTGTAAATTTTTAGTATATGAAGGGCATTCATTAATTGACGCTTGTAAGCATGGAATCTTTTGACTTGCACATCAAAAATACTGTTAGGATCAACTGTTAGCCCGTTTTCTTTTTTAATAATTTCAGCCAGATCTTGTTTGTTCTCGTGCCTAATTTTTACTAATTGTTCCTGTAGACCGACATCATCTTGGTGTTTTTCCAAAGCTTCTAATTCTTTTGGTTCTGTAATCCAATTAGTTCCTATATAGTCTGTCACAGTATCAGCTATTTTTGGGTTAGAAAGCATTAACCAGCGTCTATGAGTTATGCCATTTGTTTTATTCTGGAACTTTTCTGGCATGTATTCATAGAAATTTTTAAATAGTTTTTCTTTCAACAGTTTAGTATGGAGAGCAGCCACACCATTGACAGTATGACTTCCTGCTAAAGCCAAATGAGCCATTTTAACTCTTCCATGGGCTAAAATAGCCATATTTTCGATTCTGTTCCAATCTCCAGGGTATTTATCCCATAAAGATTGGCAAAAGCGTTCGTTTAGTTCGTGAACAATCATATGAATCCTAGGTAGCAAGCATTTTATGGTTTCTTCCGGCCATGATTCTAAAGCTTCTGGCAAAGTAGTATGATTAGTAAAGGAGATTGTTCTTTTAGTTAAATCAAAAGCTGTATCCCAATCCAAACCCTCTTCGTCCATTAAAATTCTCATTAACTCTGGTATAGCTAGGACAGGATGAGTATCGTTAATATGAACCGATACCTCTTGGGGTAATTCGTGAATTGATTTTTGCTTTAGTTTGTAATTATCTAAAATACTTTGTAAGGTGGCAGAGACCAAAAAGTATTGTTGTTTCAATCTGAGCACTTTGCCTTCTTCGTGGCTATCGTCGGGATATAGAAATTCAGAAATAGATTCAATTGATTTTTTGTAATTGAGTACCTGATGACAGCTATTACCATCAATAGGTTTAAAGTAAAAATCTTGGACTGCGGGTTCGGTATTCCAAAGGCGTAGGGTATTAACCACTTGATTTTTATAACCTATTATTGGTATATCATAAGGGACAGCTAGAATGGACTCGTAATCTTCATGGTGAAAAGTTAATTTTCCGTTTTGGTGGCTGGAGGTGACTCTGCCTCCGAATTTGATTTCATGAGCGTGGTCACCTCGTCTTATTTCCCAAATATTACCTTCTCTTAACCAATTTCCTGGTAATTCCACTTGATATCCATTTACAATTTTTTGGTCAAAGAGTCCATATTTGAAACGAAGGCAATGGCCGACAGCGGGAATAGACAGGGCAGACAGAGAGTCGAGAAAATCTGCAGCCAATCTGCCTAAACCACCATTTCCTAATCCCGGGTCTGGTTCCTTTTGAACTACTTTGTCAAAATCTATTCCTAGTTCTTTGAAAGACTCTTGACAGGTGTCAAGAGCACCGATGCTTAATAAATTTTGCTTTAACATCCTTCCCATCAAAAATTCCATAGAGATATAGTGAACTTGGGTTTTATCTTTGTCAGCCATTTGACTATTGGTAGCTACCCAATTATCATTTATTTCTTCTCTGACCATTCTCCCCAGAGTTTTATATAGATCCAAATAACTTGCGTTATCGATAGCTTTACCTCGTTCTTTACGTAATTTTTCCTTAAATTCTCTTTTGAATTTATCCCTTGATTCAAACATTATTTAAGATAACTCTCCTTTCTGGTGCTGTTTGTGTTTCTATGTATAAGTTTGTGATACAATTCGATATATTCACAGGCAGATTTTTCCCAACTAAAATCAATTGTTGTCAAATTATTTATGATTTCCTGCCAAAAAGCTTTTTGGTGATAATATTGTATTGCTTCTTTAATGGTAAATAGCATTTCATGGGCGTTAAATGATTCGAAAGTGAAACCAATACCTCTTGTACCTTCTTCTGAAATTGACGGATAAACCGTATCATGTAAACCGCCCACTTTTCTAACAATGGGAACACTGCCATAACGAATAGCAATTTGTTGTCCTATTCCACAAGGTTCAAATAAAGATGGCATTAAAAATAAATCAGATGCGGCGTATATTTTTCTGGCCAAACCTTCATCAAACTTAATTTGAGCAGATAAATTTTGATGTTTTTCGGCTAAATAACTAAGATACTGTTCGTAATGAGGATCTCCTGTTCCTAGAAATACAAATTGGACCTCTTCTGATTCTAATAACTCAGGTAAAACATAAGTTATTAAATCCAATCCTTTTTGTTTTACCAAGCGGTTAATAAATGCTATCAAAGGAACACGAGAACTTACAGGTAACCTCAAATCTTCCTGGAGTCTGAGTTTATTAATTAGTTTTTCATTAGTTTTGCCTTCATCAGGGAGATTATAATTACGGTAAATATTAACATCAGTTTTTGGATTGTAGTCCTGATAATCGATACCATTTAAGATACCGTATAAATCATCTCTTCGTTTGTGAAGAAGACCATCTACTCCCATACCTAATTCAGGGCTTTGAATTTCTTTTGCATAAGTGGGACTAACAGTAGTAATGGCATCGGAGAAAATCAAACCACCCTTTAAGAAACTGATTTGGCCATGGTATTCCAAATACTCGGGATCATGTTGTAATTTGTGGTCATGTAAATCAAAAAAATCCTCTAGTACATGTGGTGTAAAAATCCCTTGATATTTTAAATTGTGGATTGTCAATATCGTTTTCATCTGATTATAATTAGTTTTATGAGCGTATTTGTATTTTAACAAGGGACTAACCATGGCCGTATGCCAGTCATTCAAATGTATAATATCTGGATAAAAGTCTAAAAGGGGCATAATATCTAAAATAGCCTTAGAAAAGAAACCAAATTGCTCTGCTTCATCAAAATATCCATAAATATCTTCACGATTAAAGTAATAATCGTTTTCTATAAAATAAAAGGTGACATTGCGAAAATTGTAGCTAGAGACTCTACTTTTTTGGGCTCTCCATCCTAGAGGTATAATAATGGAATCAATTGGTTGAAATTCACTTTTAAATTGGCTTGGTATTGCAGAATATCCGGGTAATACAACCCTGATGTCTATCTCTGATTGTTTTTTGATAGCAATGGGGAGTGCTCCCAGAACATCCCCTAAGCCACCGCGTTTTGCGAAGGGACTTGCCTCAGCTGTTGCAACTAATACCTTCATTGTTTAGTCCTCCCCTTGGATGAATTATTTTAAGTATCAACACTAAATATAGCAGCGCCTATTATTAAACTCGCGCTTGTTTTGATAAAACTAGAGGCTTAGTTGATGAATTTATCAATTGCTTATTTTCGGAAATATAAACCTGTTTATCAGCAATTACTTCATTTAATAGCGAGTTTTCATTTATAATAGTCTCCGGAAAAATTATTGAGTTACTAATTTGAGTTCCTCTTTCTATACTGACTGAATGAAAGATAATGCTGGAGTTGACTTCTCCTTTGATGTGGCAACCTTCAGCTATCAAGGATTGTGAAATCTCACATCCTTCATAATATCGAGTGGGAGGGAGGTCTCTTTTTTTAGTAACCGGCACTTCCATATTACCAGTAAGCATTTCCGGTGTTTCTAAAATATTCATGGAAAAGTTAAAATAATTTTCCATATTAGTAATACAATTAAGATTTGGATAGTTAACTTCATTAATTGTTAATCCGTTATTTCTGATAGAACTAGTCATAAGATCTGTGATAGATCCATTGAAGTTAGTATAATAATATTCTCTTATTAATTTAACCATTAAACTTTTACTTATTAAGAAAATTGGATGCATTTGATAGTATCCATCTTCTGATAGATCTTTTGAGTAGCTTGCATAGTCTGTTCCTGGTCTTACATAGGTAATATCTTTTTCTTGTTTTTTATGAAAGTTTAATAACCACTGAAAATCTATATTTCCCACCAGATTCCCCGGCGCAAATACCAGATAATCCTGATGGCTTTTTTTAATATGATCAATATTTTCGGATAGTAATTGAAAATCAAAATGTCCTAAATTATAGCTGGATTGGGACATTGTGGGTATGAAAATAAATAATCCATCTCGTTTTTTATCTAGTCCCCATGCTGCTCCTCCCTGTAGGTGGTTGATTAGTGCTCTGTACTTAATAGTAGATAACAGTGCAATATTTTCAATACCAGACTGGACCATGTTGGTCAAAATAAAGTCAATAAGTCTGAATTTACTCCAAATTGGTAAAGAGGCAATACACCGATTTCGAGTTAAAATCGGTAATTTTCCATCTTGTTCTGGTTTGTTCAAATAAATTATGCCCATTAAATCTTTCATGTTAACACCTCTTCTAATTTCGTTTCTTGTGTAATTGTTGTATTTTGGGGTACCAGTACTGGTTCTTGATGGTTTTCTTGATTTATCGAGGCAAAAGATTTGATATGGCAATTTTGACATGTGATGGCATGTTTGATAGTGGCGTTTTGTTCTACAATGGTGTTTTCCAGAAGTACGGAATTTTCAACCACAGCATTTTTTTTGATAGTCACTCCCGGAGATAGTACAGAATTTTCTACAGTGCCTTCCAGGTGACAACCTTCACTGATAATAGAATTGCGAACCTTTGCAGTTTCACTAATGTATTGTGGTGGGTAAGAGCTGCTTCTGGAGAGAATTGGCCATTCTTGGCAATCAAGTTTTAAAAAGGGTTTACTGGACAATAGGTCCATGTTGGCATCATAAAAACTTTTTACAGTTCCCACATCTCTCCAATAACCTTGATAAATATAAGAACATAATCTTTCCTCATTAGCTAGCATTTGAGGGATAATATCTTTACCAAAATCTCTTGTTGAGGTGGGATTTTGGCTATCTTTTTCTAAATACTCTTTTAGTTTGTCATAATTAAAAATGTAGATCCCCATGGAAGCTAAATTATTTTTGGGTTGTTGGGGTTTTTCTTCAAATTCGAAGATCTTCCCTTTATTATCTGTATTCATAATTCCAAAACGATGAGCTTCGCTGTAAGGGACTTCCATTACAGAAATAGTCACAGAAGCTTGAGAAGCAATGTGAAATTGTAGCATTTTTTGATAATCCATTTTATAGATATGGTCACCTGACAAAATTAACACGTATTTAGGATTGTAAGTCGATAGAAACTCCAGGTTCTGATAGACAGAATCTGCGGTCCCTTTATACCAGCATACCCCGTTTTTTTCTGTATAGGGTGGTAATATATAAACTCCGCTCCACGTACCATGAAGGTCCCAACTCCTTCCCTCACCGATATGAGTATTTAGTTCAAAGGGTTTGTATTGAATTAATACACCTACCGTGTTAACACCAGAATTTCTACAATTGCTTAAGGTGAAATCGATTATTCTGTATTTTCCGCCAAAAAGGACGGCGGGTTTAGCCGTCTCGGAAGTGAGTTCATTTAATCTCGACCCTTTACCACCAGCTAAAATCATGGCGACCCAATCTTGACCATTATTAATCATTCTAATTCTCCTCTCTAGCTGCCAAAGGTTTTAAAATAAAGGTGGCCAGGGGAGGGATATTAAGTTCAATGGAATACGGGCGATGATGCCATTCAACCTCATGGGGTTGCAGTTCATCTGAGTTTAAGATGCCGGAACCACCATACTCCTCAGCGTCACTGTTAAATATTTCTTTATAACTCACATCTTTGGGAACTCCAATCCTGTAACCGTGATATACTTGAGGCGTAAAATTACATACTATAATTAAATGATCCTGGAAATTATACCCCCATCTAATAAAACTGATAATACTTTGACTGTGATCATGAGGATCTATCCACTCAAAACCTTTAGATGTATGATCTTGTTCGTAGAGAGCTGGTTCTGTTGTGTAAAGTTGATTTAACTGACGACAGTACTGCCTCATCTTCCAATGAAATTCAAATTGTAATAGGTTCCAGTCCAATTGCTCTAAGTCTTTCCATTCATCAAATTGCCCCAGTTCTCCACCCATGAATAATAGTTTTTTTCCTGGGTGACCCATTTGATATCCTAGTAATACTCTTAAATTGGCAAACTTTTGCCAATAATCACCGGGCATTTTATTGAGAAGAGACCTTTTACTATGAACTACCTCGTCATGGGACAATGGCAAAACGAAATTTTCGGAAAAAGCGTATAAGAAAGAAAATGTGATATTTTGGTGGTGATGTTTTCGGTGTATTGGGTCTTTTTTCATGTACTCTAACATGTCATTCATCCAACCCATATTCCATTTGAAGTTAAAACCTAGCCCACCTGAATATGTAGGTTTACTGACTAAGGGCCAAGAAGTAGATTCTTCTGCAACCATCATTACATTAGGGAACCGTTCAAAAACAGCTTCGTTTAATGTCCTGAGAAAATTTAATCCTTCTAAATTTTCTCTGCCTCCGTATTTATTCGGTAACCATTCTTCACCATCTTCTTTACCGTAATCCATATACAAAATACTTGAGACAGCGTCTACTCTAAGACCATCAATATGAAAAAGGTCAAACCAGAAAAAAGCATTAGAAACTAAGAAACTGATAACTTCTGGTTTCCCAAGATCGAAGTTATTAGTATCCCATTCAGTATTTTCAGCCCTGTGGGGATCTTGATATTCAAAAACCGGTGCTCCATCAAAGAGTCTCAAACCGTGACCATCTCTACAGAAATGACAGGGGTTCCAATCCAGAATTACCCCGATACCTTCTTGATGACACCGATCTACAAAATACATAAAATCCTTCGGGGTACCATAACGGCTGGTGACAGAAAAATACCCAGTGGCCTGATAACCCCACGAACGGTCAAAAGGATGTTCAACAACTGGGAGGAGCTCTATATGAGTGTAGCCCATTTCTTTTACATAATCGACTAAATCGTGGGCTAATTCACGATAAGATAAAAAATCTCCATCTTCAGTTTTTTTCCAGCTACCTAAGTGTACTTCGTAAATGGATACAGGTTTTTTTAAAATATTCTCTCGTCTCTTTTTTCGTTGCCATTCCCTATCTCCCCAGTTATATCCCTCTAGAGAATAAACGATGGATGCTGATTTTGGTCTTTTTTCAGAATAGAAAGCATAGGGATCAGCTTTCAATAGGGGTTCTCCTCCCCCCTCAGGATAAATTTTATACTTATATAATTCTCCTTCAGTAACTTCTGGTATAAATAATGACCAAATTCCCGAAGTTGTGATTTTATTCATTGCGTATTGTTCACCATGCCAGTCGTTGAAACTGCCTACAATTTCAATTTTCTTGGCATTAGGTGCCCAGACAGTAAATCGAGTACCAACAGTTCCTTTCTCATTACTTAAGTGAGCTCCAAATTTACGATAGCTTTCGAAATATGTGCCTTCATGAAAAAGATGAGTTTCAAATTCAGTAATTGTCTTGGTTTGAACCAAAGTCATACTCCCCTTTGTAAAGATTGTAAATAAACTTTCAAATACTAATTCTTCCCATAAACATGGTATTTATGTGAAATTTATCAGCTGTATTTAAATATTTAATCGATTTAGCCTACTATAAGTTTTCCCAAGATAAATCCCAAAAAAAACCCTGAATTTGCTAAAACTTTATTAGAACTTTGAGCTTTGGGGAGTAATTCATCGATAACCAAATAAATCATAGCTCCCCCGGCAATTCCCAAACTTATTCCCACTAGATCGGGAAGAACTCCCATAAAAATAATCCCGGCCATGGTACCAAGAGGGGTTACCAATCCTGCAAAGGTGATTAAAATAATTATAGAGAAAGTGTTTAAACCACCAGCTTTTAATGGTCCAGCTGTTGCCATTCCTTCAGGTATATTATGAATTGCCAAGGTGATAGCTATTATCAGGCTTAAGTCGGGGGAAGCTTCTATTCCTGTACCGATAGCTAATCCTTCTGGTAGATTATGCAGAGCAATTCCCAAAATTACTAAATAGCCAGTCTTTAGAAAATCTTCAGTCTCATACATCTGGTGAGTAGGGGTGAGAAACTTATTTATTACTACAGAAAAACACCACATGATAAAGCCCCCTGCAAAAAATGCAGCCAGGACTGGTCCTTGATAGCTCAACTTTAGAGCTTCAGTAATTAACTCAAAAATACTGACAGAAAACATTACACCACCTGAGAACCCCAAGATAACTGCTAATATAATCCGAGAAGGTGTACCGAACAAAAAAACTATCCCAGCTCCCATTAAAGTTGACATACCAGCCAGTGTACTAAAAATCATAATTTCCATATTATCCCGCCTATAGAAGACTTTAATAAAGCTTTTTATTTAAACATATTAGCTGGCTTACTAAATAATTCCCCCGAAAAGTAGGTTTTCGAAATGATTTATGTTAGAATAGTCAAAAAATGATTATAATTTTATAAAGTCCTTAAGGAGGAGTTGTTAATGAAAGAAAGGCAGCTAGGCAAAACAGGTATTAAAGTCAAACTGTTCAGTTTAGGGGGAGAGGCTACTGTAGAACAAAGAGGGCTTAAACGTGAAGCTATTGAATTGATAAATAAGGCATTGGATTTAGGTGTTAACTATATCGATACTGCTCCAGCTTACGGAGAGGGAGGTAGTGAAGAAAATATTGGCATGGTGATGAAGGATAGAAGAGATGAAGTCACTCTTGCTAGTAAAACACCTGAACGTACATACGATGATACAATGAAATCTTTCGAAAAAAGCCTTAAGAGATTGCAGACAGATTATTTGGATATATATCAAGTTCATGACATAAAGACTGAGGCAGAACTGCTGCAAGTTTTGGATCAAGGCGAGGGAGCTATTAAAGCTCTTGAAGAATTAAAAGCCAATGGAGATATAAGATTTATAGGAATAACAGGACATAAACGGCCAAAACCTATGTTAAAGGGAATTAAAGAGTATGATTTCGATACCGTACTACATGCCTTGAATCCAGGAGATATTCATTATAATTCTTTTAAAACAGAGTTCTTAGAAGAAGCTGTTAATCGTCAGCTTGGTATTATCGCTATGAAGGTTACTGCTGTTGGCAAGATTTTTGCAAATAATAAATCTATCAGTATGGGCCAAATTTTAAATTATGTATGGTCCCATCCTATATCCACAGCAATTATCGGTATCTCCAATCTAAAAGAACTAGAGGAAAATGTTAACCTTGCTCAAAATTTCACCCCTTATACTACAGAACAAATTAAGGACTTGGAAGAAAAAACGGCAAGTAATCAAAGACAGGTTAATTTTTTTAAATATGAGTGGTAATTTAAGGATGAGCTAAACTATTTTTAACAAGGAATTTACCAATAAAATCTTGAATTAATAAACTATCAAAAACTAAGGAGGAATAATATGCTGACCTTTTATTGTCTAGCGACTTGAAAGACCTGTCAAAAAGCGAGAGCGTGGCTTTCGCAAAAGGAAGTCGAATTTGAGATCCGAGACCTGGTCAAAGACCCCTTAACTCCTGAAGAAATAGTCCAATTGGGAGACCTTGCTCCTGACGGCATTAGATCCCTTTTGAATAAAAAGAGTGCTGCATACAGAAATTGTCAGGTAGATGAACAAGAATTAAGTGAAGAGGAGTTAGCTGAGTTCTTAGCAGATAAGCCGAAAGCTTTGAAGCGACCAATATTAACTAATGGTCATAAAGTCGTATTAGGATTTATTGAAGACGAAATGAAGGAGTTATTATAAAATGGGAGCAGATATGAATATAGAAATTAAAACATTTGATGAGTTAACTCTTCAAGAGCTATATGCAGTTATTAAAGCAAGAATTCAAGTATTTGTGGTTGAGCAGAATTGTCCGTATATGGAATGTGATGATTTGGACCAAATGGCCTATCATTGTTTTATACAGAGCTCAGGAAATGTTGTTGCTTATGCTCGTGTTATTCCACCTGGTTATAAGTTTCAAGAAGCTTCCATGGGGAGATTATTGACTATCGAAAGAGTGAGAGGGACAGGTTTAGGGCTGGAATTGATGGAACAGGTGATGTCCTTTATGTGTAGACAAAAAAATTGGCAGGAAATTCGTATAGAGGCGCAAAAATACCTTGAAAGTTTTTACAAAAAGTTTCATTTTAGAACTGTATCTGATACATTCATATTAGATGGCATTGAACATATAGAAATGTTATATCAAAAGGGTTAAGTTTAAAAATCATAAAAAAGCCCCCGGCTAAATTTAATCGGGGGGTTTTTTTGGAAGGTGGAGCTATCGAATTATGTGTGGACGATTCACTTTAACTATTGACCTAAAAGAAATAATCGAAAATTATGGTTTTGAAATATCTTATGTATCTCAAATAGCGTCTAACTATACTCCCAGATTTAATATTGCTCCTAGTCAAGCTGTGTTGGCCATTGCTGCCGGACAAAAGCAAAACAGATTGGGATATATTAACTGGGGATTAAAAGCTTTTCCTAAAGGTTCCCCAATCATAAATGCTCGGGCTGAAACTTTGCGTGAAAAAAAGAGCTTTGCCAAGCTGGTAGATCAAAGGAGATGTTTAATTTTAGCCGATGGTTTCTTTGAATGGAAAAAAACTCATCAAGGAAAAGAACCGTATTATATTTATTTACAAGGCAAAAAATTTTTTTCCATGGCAGCTTTATGGAACCGTTGGAAGCAAAATGGTGAAGAATATACAGGTTGTGTGATAATTACTCAACAAGCCCCTAATTATAGTAATTTGACCGAAATACATTCTAGAATGCCGTTATTATTGACTGAGCAAGGGGAAAAGGAATGGCTATATTCCTCAAATATTGTTCTTTCTGAAATAGTATCAGAATCCCAGGCTCTTATGACCCAAAAAGCTGATTGGCACAAGGTCTCAACAGCTGTAAATTCTTATAAAAATGATTTTCCAGAAGTGGTTGAGCCCGTTAGTTAAAAGTTGAGCCTGTTTGATCCCGTTACTTAAAAAAAGACATAGCTAGAGATAAAACTATTTTTAATCTAAATTGTGTTTTTCTTTAAATGTTTTCCAGTTTTCTTTGAGCCAATAAAAGTTTTCGAAATTATCTAGTCTCAGACAAAAAGGGTTAGCTTCCTTTTCTGCCTGTATAGTTGAGCTTGGACTAGGGCCGTAATTATGACCAGGATAAATTTTTGTATCTTGAGGAAGTTGCATTAATTTCTTTAAACTTTCAAATTGTGTTTTAGCTGTTTCCCGATCTCTTGTGCCGCCTACTTTTCCCACAAAGAGCGTATCTCCCGTAATGAGTGAATTATTGACTAATAGGCAGATATCCTCAGGAGTGTGACCAGGGGTATGTAATATCTTTATTTCTAGTTGGTCGAGCCAGATTGATTCGCCGTCCTCGACTGCAATATCAACTGAACTTGCGTTAGGCTTATATTTTGTGTTGGTATGAGCTATTAATTTAGCTTTTGGAAATATGTTTTTTAAGGTATCATTACCCCAAGTATGGTCAAAATGAGCATGGGTATTTATAATATATTGTACATCGTATTGAGCTTCTGTTAACTTGGTAGCCAATAATTCATCACAAAATGAAGGATCTACTATGGCGATTTTGTTGCTAGATGGAGAAGAAATTACATAACTAAAATTTTTAGCTCTGTGAGGACATTTAAACTGTTCAATAGTCAAACTGAATATCTCCTTTCATATTTTGAATTGATTTTTTGGAACTTTATCTCATGAATACTCTCACTTGTTATTATTGATTATTTTGATAACAAGTGTCAAGAATAGATCCTTATTAGGATTAAATAGTCAATGGGGCGGGGAGTGATATGCTTGAATGTTTTAGAAACTGTAAACTTAACTAAGAAATACGGTAGTTTTTACGCCGTTAAAGATGTCAATTTTCAAGTGTCATCAGGTGAAATTTTTGGTTTTTTAGGTCCAAATGGCGCAGGTAAAACTACAACGATAAACATGCTAACAGGACTGTTACAACCGACTACTGGGAAGGTTTATCTAGATGGTCAACAATTTGACAGTAGATCAGTCGAATCTAAAAGGGTATTTGGTTATGCCCCTGATGAGCCGGTGCTATATGAAAAATTAACTTTGAGCGAGTTTTTGGACTTCATTATTCGTATATATGATTTAGATTACCAAGCGGCCACGACTCGTGCTGAAGAGTTATTAGAGTTATTTGAACTAGCAAATAGTAGTTATAAATTACTAGGCAGCTTTTCTCGGGGAATGAAACAAAAAGCATCTTTAGTAGCTTCTTTGCTTCCTGATCCTAAGATTATAATTTTAGATGAACCAACCAGTGGACTGGATCCTAGAAGTGTTAAGCGTCTCAAAGATCTATTAACTAGAGAAGCGCAAAGGGGAAAAGCTGTGTTTATGTCTACTCATATTTTAGAAATTGCAGAAAAGATGAGTCATAGAATAGGGATCATTCAACACGGTGAATTAAAAGCTTTGGGAACTATGGATGAGTTATATTCTCAAAAGAATCAGACCCCTCACTCTTCCCAAGAAGATGAAACAAATTTGGAACAACTCTTTTTAGAACTAACTGGAGGAGATGAACATGAGTATCTGGAATGAATTGGTCTTTCTATTAAAGCATCAGTTCAATTTAACTAAAAAAGATTTTTTAATTAAAGATGATCATAAAAGCAATAACAGTTTTTGGTTGAGTATAGTTGCTTTTGGTTTCATAGCTTTATTGCTTCTCCGGCTCAGTTCAAGTATTTTTTCAGGTATTAGATTTCTATTTGAAACTGAAGAACAATGGGATGCTGGACTAATGCCTATCTTAGAAACCCATATCTTAGCAACAACCGCTGTCTTGGTCTTCTTTTTTTTAATGCTTAATGGTATCAGAATTGTTTTTGAAAATTATTTTGAGTCACGAGATGTACAGATATTATTAACCTTACCTCTATCGGTTCAGGCAATATTTGCAAGTAAATTTTTACAGAGCTTTTGTATCAATGTGGTGCAAATCATTCCTTTTATTGGTACTATATGGCTGGGTTATGGTTTGGCGGTAGGTGCAGGCATTTTATATTTACCTATAATATTATTTGTTTTGATCTGTGGTGGATTAATTTTTACCGCTGTAGCAACAATTTTACTCCTTGTTATTGCCCGTTTCGTTCCATCTGTGGTTATGAAACAAGCTATTACTATTTGTTCTTTTGCCATGGCTTTTATTATCTTTGTTGGTTGGCAGTATTTCGTTCAGATAGCAGAAGTAGAAATCACACCTGAAGGGATTCTTACTATCAGTCAAAATATGCAAGCTTATTTAGAATTAGAATTACCCCATTTGTGGATGGCCAGGAGTTTAATGTTTCCCTTGGCTGAGTTTGATGTGACAATCTGGGAGTCTCTTATTCCTTTAGCAGTTACGGCTATTTTAGGTTTTTTAATGAGTGTCTTTATAGCTGAAAAGGTATTTCTAACTGGCTGGTCGAAGAGTATGGATGTACAGGCAGGTAGTAGAGGCAAGTTTTCTCGTAAAAATGGAGGCATTTTTTCAAGATTGATTAACCACTTAAGTTTGCCTGCCATTTCACCCGTTGTAAAAAAAGATTTACTTTTGTTGAAGCGAACACCCTTTATGTGGTATAACATCTTGATAATTGTAGCCATGTTAGGGATATTAGCTGTGAACTTTCCTCAAGAAGGCCAAACTCATCACCCAGGGATATTTAATCTGGAAGCTAGTTTAAACTTACTACTCATAGGTTTATTTGGTACTCAAGCCGGTGGAAGTGTGGCTGGCATTGCCTTTAGTGCCGAGGGAAAGGCTTTATGGAACTTACAAACTGCGCCGATTTCGAAACATAGATTATACTTTTGGAAATTATCCTTTGGTTTGATAATAAATTTGGCAATTATGAAAATAGCTTATCTAATATTTTATTTAATTCCCAATTTAACAGTTTATCCCTGGTACTTATCATTACCACTACTTTTTGGAAAAGCCCTGGTAATCACATCTGTTATTTTATACCTGGATATAGAGAATCCAAAATTTGAAAATGGTGATAAATTGAATCGCATTGGAGGCGACAATAAAATTCAGGGCGAAATTCGTTCCATTGTCAGTGTTTTAATACAATTGGTCACTGCTGCTTTTCTTGGATTACTAGTGATTATTCCCGGCGCTTTTCCCATATGGTGGGTTATTACAATATCTTTAGGTATTTTTGTTGGGACTGCTGTGTTTGTAACTCGATGGTGTTATCTAAAAAGTATTGACCGGCTCAGTAATTTTTTGATAGGTTAAACTAAAAAATAAAATTTATCAGGTATCAGGAATCATAAAGGAGAGGTGTTATGTCAAGCAAAGTTTCTATAGCCCAAGTTGGTTGCCAGTATAGTGATGACATTATCGCTGCTAAAATGAAGCAGCTATTTTTTGACACGGGTTTAAATGATTATATAGCTCCAAATAAACAGGTTCTGATTAAGCCCAACCTAGTGGCGGTTCCCCCGGAAGATTTTCGAGGAGCCATTACTCATCCTTTAATAGTTCAAAAACTGTCAGATATAGTCCGATCCTTGGGAGGACAAGTTATTATTGGTGACTCATCAGCAGTAGGGGTCAACACAGAAGATGTTATCTCTACTACGGGATATGAGAAGCTAAGACAGCAGGGCTATCAAGTTATTGATTTAAAACAGGATTCGGTAGTAGACCTTCAAGTTCCAGGAGGTGGAAAAGCACTGTCCCAGTTGCCTGTAGCCAAAACAGTCAAAGACGTAGATCTAATAATTTCAGTACCAGTTATGAAAACTCATGATCAGGTAGAAGTTAGCCTGAGTATCAAAAATCTAAAAGGACTACTACCAGATAAAATAAAAAAAGCATTTCATAATAAATATGGCCTAGCTAAAGGAGTATCAGATATACTGGCAACTGTGCCTCCAGTGGTTTCAGTCCTAGATGCCACCTATGCATTAGAGGGTATGGGGCCTGTCTATGGAGAATCTGTACCCATGGGACTTATTTTAGCCAGCAGCGATCCTGTGGCCTTAGATTCAATAGCTGCAGGTATAATGGGTTTGGAGGAAGATGAACTTAAGATTGAGGGAGAATGTTATAATAGGTGTTTAGGTGAATTGAGACGAGATAAGATCACCATCTCAGGTGATGTGACAGATATAGATCAAGTAGCGAGAAGATTTACTCGGATCAAAGATTTGGATTATCAATTTAATGTTGACTTTGATTTAATATTTAATGAGGAAGTTTGTACAGGCTGTAAAAATACAGTTATGAGCTCCTTAGATGATATCCAAACTCAGGGAGTGGAGCCATATTTATCGGGAAAAACTGTATATGCCGGTCCATTAACACAAGGTGAGATTAGTGGTAGCTCCAACTCTATACTGATCGGAAATTGCCTATACAAGCATAAAAGTCAAGGAACTTTTGTGCCCGGATGTCCGCCGGAAAATTTACCTGTAATTGAAGGCCTTGTAGGTGAAGGAAAGATTGCCAGACGTTATACTAGTGAAAATCAAAGTCAGTTTAATCATCCTTGGGGCATTATCTACGATTTAGATAATACATTGATCAACTCAAAAATAAATTTTAATAAAATGAAAGTAGAAGTCATGAATTATCTCCAAGAAGAACAGCTTTTGCCCGAAATTACTAACCTTGAGAAACATACTGCTGCTACCTTGATTCAAACTGCTCGTCAACATTCCACTTTGGATCAGGAACAAGAAGATGGATTGTGGGCTTTAATTACTGCCATTGAAGCTGAAGGCATGGATAAGGCCGAAACAGAACCTGATATCAATGAAGTGATTTCAACTTTAGCTAATGAGTATACTCTGATCGTATTGACTAATAACTCATATAAAGCTGCTATGAAAGCTTTGAAACAATTTGGCTTAGATGAATACTTTCAATTGGTGGTAGGTAGGGAGCAGATGACTAGTTTGAAACCATCTCCTTCTGGTGCGGAATACATCTTAGAGCATTTTGGTGATACTAAAGCTGAAGATTGGGTCATGGTAGGAGATTCTTGGATAGACGCAAAAGCAGCCCAAGATGCTTCAATACCATTTTTAGCCTACAATTGTAATCTACAAGAGTTGATTGACCGGGACATTCCTTGGGAAGAAAATTTAAAGCACCCCTGGGATATAATAAACTATCTAGATAAATTAAAAAATTAATTTTCAAGGAGGACTAATGATGATTAAGAATGAATGGACGGGATCAGACAATCGTTATCGTACTTATTCCTCTTATTTAAAATCCAAATACGGAGAAAAAGTTTATAAAATTCCCATCAATCTCCCCGGTACCTGCCCTAATAGAGATGGGGTTATGGGAGAAGAAGGGTGCATATTCTGTGATGAAGAAGGTTCAGGCTTTGACTGTCTTCCCAATTCTATGGCTATTAAAGAACAAGTAGCCAAGAACAAAGAGTACTTTGGAAAAAGGTTTAAAGCCAAGAAATTTATTGTATACTTTCAGGCCTTTTCTAACACCTACTGGCCTTTAGATAAATTTAAAGAATTCCTTTGGTCGGCAGCAGAAGACCAAGATTTGGTGGGTATTTCAGTATCTACACGTCCAGACTGTATCAATGAAGCATACTTAGATGTTCTAGAAGAAATCCACCATGAATTTAATTTAGATATAGATGTGGAACTAGGTTTGCAAACTGTTAATTATAAAACCCTTCAATACATTAATAGGGGCCATACCTTGGCTGAATTTTTAGATGCTATGTGGAGAATAAAACAGCGTGGATTTTCTACATGTATTCATTTAATACTCAATTTACCTGGAGATAGCTTAGAAGATATTGTTGAATCGGCAAAAATTATGAGTGCAGTCAATGCTGATCAAATAAAAATTCATTCCTTGTATGTAGTGGAAGGGACAAAATTGGGAGAGTTGTATAAGAAGGATGAATTAAATATTATCTCTTTAACTGAGTATGTAAATCGGGTTATCACCTTTTTAGAATATTTATCGCCTCAAATAGTAGTACAACGACTTGTTGGTAAAGGTCCTAAAGATAAAGTCATATTTAATAATTGGGATCGAAGTTGGTGGTATTTAAAAGAGCAAATTGAAAGTGAACTGGAACAGAGAAATACCTGGCAAGGAGCTAAATGTGATTATTTGAATGGCAAAGCTCTAAAAAGATTTTTGAAATAATTTTTTATGCCAATATCTAACATGGAGAGGAACTCATCCCCTCCATGCCGAATATAAGTAAATACAAATTTATATCTATCTTTATGTCAATATAAATTACACAATAATAATTTGCAAAGAGGTGTTCATGGTGAAGAAGTTGCTTATAATCTTAAGTCTCGCTTTAGTAATGATTTTTTCAGTTACAGCCTGTAATAATTCGGAAACAACAGATTCTCCCAAAGATAACGAAGAAAACATTGATCAAGAAGAAAAAAATGAAAATTCTAAAGACCAGGATCAAAACGATGATAGTGATGAGCAAACTGAGAAAGAAGATGAAGAAGAGAAGGATCTAGGGCCTGAATTCACTTATCCTGAAGATGGAGTCAGAGGAATTTATGTAACAGGTCACACTGCAGGCGGCTCTCGTATGGAAGAATTAATTGAATTAGTTGATGATACGGAGTTAAATTCTATGGTTATTGATGTCAAAGATGATTACGGTAATATAACATTTAAACTTGATGGAACAGAGTTTGACGAATTCAGTAAAAACTATATTTCCGATCCCGAAGAAATGCTTGAAAAATTATCAGAACACGATATTTACCCTATTGCTCGAGTCGTGGTCTTTAAAGATACAGTTTTGGCTGAGGAACAGCCAGAGTATTCTTTTAGAAGATCAGATGGTTCTGTTTGGAAAAATAGTGGAGGAGAAGCTTTTGTGAATCCTTATAAGGAAGAAGTTTGGGATTACAATTTAAAAATAGCTGAAAAAGCTGCTGAAATGGGCTTTCAAGAAATTCAATTTGACTATGTAAGATTTCCTGAAGGTCATGGCAGTAGAGCTGATGAATTAGAATACTCCTTAGGAAATTATACTGAAGAGGAATTAACTCCACGTATTGAAGAAGAGTGGGAAGAAATGTTGGAAGAACAAGCAAGTGATAATCCAGATTTTACAGAGTACAACATTGATGAGGAAGATGTTGTCGAAAAAAATGAGGATATTTTAGAAGATGAAGAAGAAATCAAGGAATACAAAGCAGAAGAATTAAAAGAAAAAGCCTCGCCTCCGGAATATGAGTACGGTCTTGCCCGGGTAATGGCAGTCTCAGATTTCACAGAATATGCCTATGATCGATTACAATCCTATGATGTAGATGTGTCCGTGGATGTTTTTGGTTACACTGTAACTGTTCCCGAATCAAGAGAAATTGGACAGAACTTCTTTAGTATACTCCAAAATGTCGATGTGATTTCTTCTATGATTTATCCAAGCCATTGGGGACCAGGGTATTTTGGGATCTCTCAGCCTGATACTGAACCTTATGAATTAGTTTACAAATATACCGAAAGAGAAAATGAATTACTTGATAAATTGGAAGAACCACCTATATCACGACCTTGGATTCAAGATTTTACTGCTAGCTGGTTAGGACAAGGTAATTACATTTCATATGGAGTTGACGAGGTAGAAGATCAAATTCGAGCCTTAAACGAACAAGGTGTAGAAGAATTCCTGCTTTGGAACGCTAGTAACCGATACACCAAAGGGGTAGATTATAAACCCTTAGAAGATTAGATTTTATATCTATCAATAACTATTTAAAAGCAACATTTAACATTAAAAAGAGCCCGGATAAAAATCCGGGCTCTTTTATGACTAGTTTCAATTTAATTTACTAGTCCAAGTTTATCTTTTACTTTTTCCATGGTATCTGCTGCAATTTCTGCGGCTTTTCTAGCTCCTTCATGATAAACATCTTCTAAGTAATCTTTGTTTTCCATGTATTTATTGTATTCATCCTTGACAGGTTGTAACCTATCCACAACTAAATCAGCCACATCTTTTTTGAAAGTTCCGTAGCCTTGATCGGCATACTCTTCTACTACTTCTTCTACTGTACAAGGTTTTAGTTTTGAGTAAATAGTAATTAAATTTTTGATGCCGGGTTGACTATCATTATAAGCAATTTGGTTTTCATTATCAGTGACTGCTCTTTTGATTTTCTTTCTGATGACATTTTCTTCGTCGAGTAAAAATAAGACACCTTTTTCATTTTCATCGGATTTAGACATTTTCTTCTCGGGTTCCTGAAGGCTCATTATTCTAGCCCCGATTTTTGGAATATGGATTTCTGGTACTTTGAATGCATTTCCATAAGCACCATTAAACCTTTCTGCAATATCCCTGGCCAGTTCTAAATGTTGTTTTTGATCTTCTCCCACAGGGACCAAGTCAGTTTGATATAGTAGTATATCTGCTGCCATTAAAATAGGATAGGTATATAAGCCAGCATTTACATTATCTGCGTGGCGCTCCGACTTTTCCTTAAATTGAGTCATTCTATTTAGCTCTCCTAAATAGGTATTACAACCAAGTATCCAAGATAGCTCGCTATGTTCTTTAACATGTGATTGGAAAAATATAATGCTATTATTTGGGTCTAGTCCACATGCTAAATATTGAGCTAAGAAGGATAGAACTGTTTTTTTAAACTGTTTTGGATCTTGACGAACTGTTAAAGAGTGAAGATCCACGATGGAGAAGATACATTGATAATCTTGCTCCATTTCCTTCCAGTTTTGTACAGCTCCGATATAATTACCTAGAGTCATACTTCCAGAAGGTTGAGCACCACTGAATATTATTGGTTTATTACTGGATGTCAAAATATCACCTCATTTTCTATTGAACTCTTATTCGATAACAGTCACCTTATCTTCTTCATACATTTCCTTTTGAGGTTTAGTTTCATTAGGATATCCTATGGCTGTAACTCCAAGTGGTGAGATCTCTTCTGGCAAATCAAGTAAATCTTTAACTTCCTGAGTCCGATCTTCCCTTGGATAGATCCCTAGCCAAACTGATCCTAAACCTTGAGCAGTAGCTGCCAGTAAAATATTTTGCATGGCTGCAGAACAATCTTGTACCCAGTAAGGTTCACTATGTTTGCCACATACAGCAATAGCCATGGGGGCTTCTCTTAGCATACTGGAATAAGGGTGGATGTCAGTGATTTTATTTAGGATCTCTCGATCCTTAATTACTACAAAATGCCAAGGACGAATATTCCGTGCCGATGGCGCAGCCATACCAGCTTCTATTAATTTTTTGATTTTATCATCTTCTACGGGTCGATCTTGATAGCTTCTAATGCTGCGCCTTTGGAATAAAAGTTCTAGGCTCATCTGATTTGATACCCCCTTTGGATATGTAATCTTGCAATTGATGAACAAATAATTTATGATTGTTAATAATAATTTTGTCAGAAAAGTTTCAGAAAGTCAAAGAGGGATCTTGGAGAAGATCTTTCATGATCTCAATGAGTGATTTTAATGTGGAGGGATGGTTGTTAAATGACCATAAGTAGAAGGACTTTTTTAAAAATTGGCGGTGTTGTGATAGCTGGTAGTGTAATTTATGTAATCAATTCGGAAATATTTCCTGAAAAAGATCAAGATTCATCTCCACATTATAATAATTTAAAAGATAATGAAGATTCCGTCAAGCTAAATGCTGACAAAAACAAAGATCCGAATCCTGCTAACAAGGAACATCAAAACATGATACCCAGAAGAAAACTGGGAAAAACTGAAAGATCGGTTAGTTTATTGGGATTAGGTGGAGGAGGGATTCTGGCTCAAGAAGGGAATGAATCTCAAGAAGAGATCCAAGAATTGATTCAAAAAGCCGTCGACAATGGTATTAATTTTATTGATACTGCTCCCACTTATGGTCCCAGTGAAGAAAACATAGGAACTGCTTTAGAAGGACTAGCAATAGACCGATCCGAGTTGTTTATTGCTACTAAAACCTTATCTAGATCTTATGACGAAACTATGAAACTAGTGGAAGAAAGCCTTAACAGATTAAAAACTGATTATATAGACCTATACCAAATTCATGGTATAAATGGTCAAGAAGATTTAGAAGAAGCTTTTTCTCAAGATGGATCTATCCAAGCTTTAGAGAAATTAAAACAAGAGGGTGTTATTAAATCTACCGGGGTTAGCGGTCATCGTGAACCAAGAGTGTTAATGGACGCTCTAGAAGAGTATGACTTTGACTGTATTATGATGCCACTAAACGCAGGAGATATCCATGACCGGCCTTTTCAAACTAAGCTTTTAAATAAAGCCCGGGATAGGAATATGGGGATAATAGCCATGAAAGTAATGGCTTACGGCAACATATTTAATGAAGAGGGGATTAGAAAAGCGGAACAGGCACTTTCTTACACCTGTTCCTTTCCCATAAGTACTGCTATTATTGGAATATCCCAAATCAATCAATTAGAAGACAATATCCAGATTTTGAAAAATTTTTCACCTTTAGAGAACCATGATTTAGAAAAGCTTGAACAATTGACTGAACATTATCAGGATAAAATAAATCATTTTAGAGATTGGTAGTTAGCAAGTTATTCAATATCAATTTCATGGGAGTCACCATGGCTGTTAGGCTCATTTTTGAGAGGTAGTTTGACGTTCAGGATACCTTTATCATAGGTGGCCGTAATATGATTTAAACTACCCATATCTACCTCTTCTGGGATTGGGTAATTTCTTTGAAACAGCCCTGACTGTCTTTCTACCATTAAATAGTTCTCTTGTTCTACTTGTTCACTCTTTTTGAGTTCTCCTTTGACTACTAGATAATTATTTTCTACTCGGACATTTATATCTTCCTTGTTAAGTCCCGGAAGTACGATATCGAAATTTAACTCTCTATCTTTTTTATAGATATCAGCTCCACCGAAACCCGTTTTAACAAGTTCTTCTGCCGGTGGATTTAGAACTCCAAAACCAGGTGTCCAATTGAATAAATTTTTACCGCTATCAGCGTATCTCACCACTGAATACCTCCTTCAATGATTGATTGATAGATAAATTAATATTGACATTAATAGTGTTAACTTTTAGCTTTCGTTTTTATATAGCAGGAGGCAATCCTTTTCATGGCGAAAATAGAAAAAATAGGAAGTTATTAAAATAGGAAGTTATTAGAGTGTGTGGGAAGGAGTCTAAACAAAGGATGAACCAGTATAATTTTTATCTTATAGTTTATCAAATTTCTGATTCAATCAATCTAACAATCGGTAAGTTAGGAGACTTTGAATTGCCTAAGGGGTATTACCTTTATATAGGCAGAGACAAAAGAAATATCAGGTCAAGGGTATCAAGACATATTGCTCACAAAAAGAAGCTACGCTGGCACATTGACTATTTAAGCCAAAACGCAACACCTATACTAATGAGATTACTTCCCTATAGGTTAGACGAACTTAGTGAATGTGACATTGCAGAAAAATTTATTCAACAAGGTGCCCAGGTGATAGTTCCAGGGTTTGGAGCATCGGATTGTAACTGTTTTAGTCACCTGCTGCATTTTGAAAATTTTCAGGATTTGACAAGGTTAATTGATGAAATGTTTTAATTCTAGATCAAAAATTATGTTAGGAAAAGGTGGTAATATTATGAGTTCTCAACAAAGATTTAAACAGCAGCTTAATTTTCTTGCGGAAATTGACAGTTTAAAAGAGATTTACAGGAAAACTAAACTAAACACAGGAGACAGATTTGAAAATGATGCAGAACACTCCTGGGAACTAGCCATGATGGCAGTTGTATTACAAGAGTATGCAGAAGAGGAACTAGATCTCAGCCGTGTGATCAAAATGTTACTCATCCACGATCTTGTAGAAATTGATGCCGGTGACACCTTCGTTTACGATGAAGAAGCAGTTCAAGATCAAGAAGAACGTGAACAAGCTGCTGCGGAAAGAATTTTTGGGTTACTACCATCAGATCAAGAACAGGAATTAAGGACATTGTGGTACGAGTTTGAAGAAGAACAAACCGCCGAGGCAAGGTTCGCATTAGCTCTGGATCGAATGCAGCCCATTATACATAATTTTTATAATCAGGGTGGAACTTGGCAGGAGTTTAGTATTAACCGGGAACAAGTCGAAGAGAAGAATAAGAAAATAGACTTTGGTTCTTCACAACTGTGGAAGTTTACACAGGAAATTCTGGATACAGCTCAAAAACAAGGATACTTGGATTGAGGGGGAAAATTAGATGAGATTTGTGCGTTTATCCGCAATTATTTTATTTGTGATAGCTGTATATTTTTTATCAAATGTGCTTAGCGGTTTATTGATGGGTTTTTATTATGCGGTTTTAGCCGAAGAAACATCAAGCATGGCTCAGATCAATCTCTATATTACAGAAAATATTTTATTAAGCATGACCATTGCCAGTATAATTGGTATAATTATCTACCTTGTTTATTTAAGTGTTCGGGGCGATCGGCCAGGTGAATTTCTAGAATTTAATCCAACTAATGTTCCAATAGTGGTAATGTCGTTAGTGTTAGGTGCAGGAGTGGCATTATTTTTAAACAGCATTTTTGCTGCAATTGAAATTGAACGATTTTTTGGTGAAGAAATGGAAATGCTTCAAGATGTAATTGACAGAGGAGGATTAGGAATCCGGTTTCTCAGTGTCGGTATTGTTATTCCCATTTTTGAAGAAGTGATGTACAGGGGGATGATCTTTAACGATCTTAAACGGAATTTAAATATGAATCTGGCCATACTAATTCAAGCTATTATATTTGGCATTTTACATGCCAATTTGTATCAATTTGTATATGTGGTGCCAGCCGGGATACTATTGGCACTGGTTTATCAATGGACGGCCACTTTATTGGCTCCAATTCTTATTCATATATCCTGGAATAGTATGTCCCTTGTTATGAATGAATACTTTCCAGGTGAAATCTTAGCCTTTGTAAATTACGGATTAATTGTTGTAGGGTTTTTGTTAATTTTAGTTTCTACAACTTTCATAAAAAACCAGCCACGCCGAAACAAATACATTTTTTAAATTTTGATTACTGACCGAAATTATGTTTTCTAGTTATATTAACTGTCAGATCAATTATGCTATCGACTTCTGGGTCTATGATAACGTCTGATAAAATACTTCTTAACTTGCGATAGTCTAAATTATTATCACCCCAAACTGCCAGTTCTTGTTCACCAAGATCTATAGCTCTTTCCATATTATCTGTTGAAATCAAGGCATCATAGACTTGCTCTTGATCTAAATTTACATGATTGTCATGGTTCATGGAATTGTTGTTTGTATCAGGTCTATAATACAACTCTTCCATAAAAGTATTGGGAAACAGCTGTAATCTGAAAGGATTTTCTGAGATTACAACCAGAGTGATATGTCCTGTCCTGCTGATACATTCTTTGAAATATACTGGGGATGAATCTTGAACTTTATGTGCAACTTGCCACATTTTTATCTCTCTCCTTAGTTAATAGTTTTGAAGATGTATGTATCCAAGCAGGCATAGTATTTCTATTTTAGATTAATGCTATTCTTTCAAGGAGGGAAAAATATCAAAAAGCAAAATAAATTTTCAAATCAATATGACCTGGTAGTAATAGGTGGAGGACCAGGTGGGACTGCTTGTGCTTTAAAAGCTGCAAGATTAGGATTAACAACTGCTTTGATAGAAAAAGATTTCCCTGGAGGAGGATCTGTTGCCAGGGGGTATTTTCCTGTAAAAGCCCTAATAGAAGCGGCTAAATTAAAAGAAAATAAATTAGCTCCAAATGAAGAGTGCCTGGCCAAAGCTAATGAGAGGGTAAATAAAGCTAGAGCTCAGTGGGATTCTAGCCTGACTAAAAGGTTTGAACAATTATATCTAATTCCCGGTGAAGGAGAGTTACTCTCAAGTACATCTGAATTTTATCAAATTAAAATTCACTCAAGTAAATATCAAGGGGAAATCCAGGACCCAAATATCATAGATGGTGATCGGTATATTAGTGCGAAATCCATAGTAATGGCTACGGGCACGGCTCCAGGGTCGCCTATACCTGAACTAACTATTGATGGGAAGAATGTTATTACTCATGAGCACTTATTAGATATGCATTATAATAACATTAACTCTATAGCTATTATAGGTGCTGATGTAGAAGGCTGTGAGTTTGCCGGTCTATTTAACCGACTTGGGATACAAGTACATCTGTTAGAAATGGAAGATAATATATTGCCAAATTGTGATCAGGAAATTTCTAATAGTTTATCGACTGAATATAAGAAACAAGGAATAAAAATAAAAACAAATACTCAAGTTACTGGAGTTCAAAACTTAGAAGGTGAAGCCTTAAAGCTTACTTATAATTCGAATACTCCACAAGCCCATGGTGATTATTATTCTTCCAAAACAGAAAATGAATCAGATAAATCCCTGGAAGTTGATAAAATATTGGTTACTGGCAAGAGAATACCTCAATTACCTAAGGGCTACGCTAACCTTCCCTTGAAAATTACCCAGGAAGGTTTGGTAGAGGTTAATTCTCAATTGGAAAGTTCAGCACCTGAAGTTTATGTCATTGGTGATCTTGCAGGTGGTGTTCCCTCAGCCAATGCTGCTATTCATGAAGGAAAGCTGGTCTCCCAAAATTTAACAGAACCAAGAAAAAATAAACATATTAATTATTCCTTTACTCCTTATGTTTTTTTTACAGATCCCCAAACTTCAGGAATAGGAGTTACCGAAGACTATTTAAGAAATAAAAAAATTCCCTATAAAAAAGGGATAGCCTATTTTAAAGAAAACTTGAGGACCTTATCATTAGGACATGATAATGGCTTTGTCAAAGTTTTGCTAGGTAAAAATGAATCCCTCTTAGGAGTTCACATGATAGGGCATGATATTTCAGAGTTGATATCAGTTATAACAGTTGCGATGCAATCAAAAATTCCTGCAAGTAAAATAGTTGATTTACCTCTTCCTCATCCAAGTATGGGTGAACTTATGATAGAAGCAATTGAAGAAGCAATAAATACAAGAATAACAACTACTGGTTAACAACAAACAATATTGATTATAATTGCTATAAATATTTTCTTGAAATAATAACAATTATTAGTTATACTGGAAAAAACAGAAACCTTAACAAGGAGGAGAATATTTCCTATGAAAAAGGAATTAGAACTATTGAAACAGGCTGCCATTAACGAACAAGAGGGATATGAATTTTATATGATGGCCGCCCAAAACTCTGATAATCAGGAGTCTCAAGAGGCTTTGAATGAACTTGCTCAGGAAGAAAAGCAACATAAAGAATGGATCCTTGAATTATATGAAAAATTCGAACAAGGAAGTGCAGATAGCTTTGATTTTGATCAGGTGACTGCCCCTTCACCTGAACTGTTTAGATGGGAAAATCTACCATTAGACAATACTTCCAAGGCTTTGTCTGTTTTTAGTATCGGTGTTAAAATGGAATACGCCGCAGTAGAGTTTTACAAAGATGCAAAGGAAAAAACCGATGATCCTAATGTTGAAAAATTGCTTGATATTTTAATTGATTGGGAAAGACAGCATTTAAATGACTTTCAAAAGCGATACGATGAACTGCAAAAAGAATGGTGGGACGAACAGAGATTTAGTCCTTCATAACAAGCTATAACCGGCCATTTGGGTGAATAACCCAAGGGCCGGTTTTTTATTGTGCGCCATGCATGACGATTAGCTAGGTGGTGTAAGTCCACTATGGGGGTTTGTAGTTACCAACCATTAGCCAAGAGCAAGGGTGCCCATCGTGAGGTGGGATCTGAAGGAAGCTTAAGGCAAAATTCCGACCCAAGGCACACGAACATCATCAGGCATAAGGTATGGGATGAGTTTGCAATACAAAACGAAGTCCAATCAACTACACGGACATACCAGTGTAAATGATGTGGGTACATGGAATGAAAGTTAATCGTCTTACCGTGGGAGGTCTCATGGACGTGGCAAGATGAACTTCGAACCACGGTTGAAATAAGATTTGTCATGAGAAGTCAGCAGATTCCATAGTACTTGATGAGGTCGACATCATTAAGGAAGGGATGAACCTAGGAGGAGATCAGTAAATGACTGTTACCAATAAAGGAATGAAGTGCCGCCAACTTCTGACAGGCGAAAGCTGCAAAGAAGGCTCACCGCAGAAGAATAGTGCGGAACACGAAGGATATGCGGGAGTGCACAGTTCTTTAAGGATAACTGAAAACAACATCTCCAATGCAAACTTGTCGAAGGGGAATTTGCTAGAGGAAATTTTGGATAGAGACAACATGAATAAAGCATTCAAGAAAATAAAATCCAACAAAGGCTCTCACGGGATTGATGGGATGGGAGTAGATGAACTTCTACAATATCTCAAAGAAAACGGGGACCACCTCAGGCAAAGAGTCCTGGACGGTAAATACCGCCCTAATCCCGTCAGAAGGGTAGAGATACCTAAAGAAGATGGGAAGAAAAGAAAATTAGGCATACCTACAGTGGTAGACAGGGTAATCCAACAAGCAATAGCCCAAGTACTATCTCCAATATATGAGGAGCAATTCTCAGATAACAGCTATGGTTTTCGCCCTGGACGCAGTACTCATGATGCAATTAAGAAAAGTCAACAAAACATAAATGAAGGATACAAATATGTAGTAGATATGGACTTGGAGAAATACTTTGACACAGTAAACCAGAGCAAATTGATAGAAGTGCTATCTAAGACAATAAAAGACGGTCGAGTAATATCTCTTATCAACAAATATCTAAGAGCAGGAGTAATGATCAAACACACCTATAAGGATACAGAAGTTGGCGTGCCCCAGGGCGGGCCTCTTAGCCCTATCCTCAGTAACATAATGCTCCACGAATTGGATAAAGAACTTGAGAAAAGGGGGCACGAATTCGTCCGCTATGCGGACGACCTGCTAATCTTTTGTAAAAGCAGAAGAAGTGCCGGACGCACCTTGAAGAACATACTACCCTTCATCGAAAATAAACTATTTCTCAAAGTAAATAAAGATAAAACTGTAGTTGCCTATGTAGGAAAGGTAAGATTTCTTGGGTTTGGCTTTTACAGACATAAAGGAAAAGCCAGATTAAGAGTTCATCTTAAATCAGTTACAAAGATGAGAACGAGAATAAAAGAACTCACATCTAGAAGTTATGGAATAAGCAACGAAGCCAGAGCAAAGAAACTTAGCCGATACATTATGGGTTGGGTTAACTACTTTAAACCAGCTGATATGAAGAATCTGTTAATAAATACTGACAGTTGGATGAGAAGGCGTATTCGCATGATTTACTGGAAACAATGGAAGAAAGTGAGAACAAAATTTAAAATGCTCAAGTTCTTTGGAGCCAATAAATACAAAGCATGGGAATATGCAAACACAAGAAAGGGCTACTGGAGAATTTCCAATAGCCCCGTCTTATCCAAATCCCTTGGAAATGATGTAATCAAAGGATTTGGTTTCCTATTCTTTTCGGAATATTATCGACAAGTTAAAGCGTAAACTAGGAACCGCCGTGTACCGAACGGTTTGCTCGGTGGTGTGAGAGGTCGGTAGATAAAATAATTATCTACCTCCTACTCGATTATATTAGTTTGATAACCAGCTGAGATATGGTACTATGAGGCTAGAACTATTAACTAAACTATTAATTAAATGTATTTAGCTACAGTTTATGAATTCTAGTTAGTCACTGTAGGATAAAGGTAGATATACCCTTAAAATTTCATTACAGTGCTCCCAGCTTATTTGATCAGATCTATTAGTATCTACAATACTTGGTAGAGGAAGACCTGTCTGAATTGGGTCATCTTTATCCCATTCTCCTGTAAGATACATAGTGTTATTCGCGATAGATATGTTAGCATTCTTAATACCTGGAAGTTCTAATTCGATGACTAAGTATCCATTATATTCATATGCATCTTTATGGAAATCATCTGACTTTACCAGTTCATTATCAAAGTTGTTAACTATGCTTTCTAAAGTTGCGCGAAATTCGTGGGTGGTTTCATTGTCATTGAAATTGGGCTTTGAATTGGGATTATGATTATAATTTGTAAACATTTAAACAGCCTCCAAATTAGGAAAATATTTTTATTTTTAGTATTGTACTTTTACGAATATTTTATCCACTGTAATTTCTCTAACCTAACAAGGGGGTGATTTGCCCTTGCAGGGCAATGTGTTATCTAGGTCAGGACTTTTAGTTTTAGGGCTCACTATCTTATTAATAGGAGGATTAACTGCTTGCCAAACAAAGGAAAGTCAGGACCGTAATACAGAGGAGAATTTTAACAATGATAACAACATTATAGAATTATCCAGTCCCAACATAGAAGGTGATTTAACAATAGAGGAAGCAATTGAGGAACGCAGGTCAGTTAGGAGTTATCAAGAAGAAGGCCTAAGCGAACAAGAGTTATCTCAACTATTATGGGCCGCTCAGGGTATTACTGATAAGAATAGAAATTATAGGGCGGCGCCATCGGCAGGTGCGACATTTCCTATGGAAATTTTCGTGCTTGTAGAACAGGTTGAAGGTTTAGCATCCGGAGTATATCATTATCTACCAGAAAAACACTCTTTAAAAGTATTAAAATCTGAAGATGAAGACAAAAGTGAAGAATTATCTCAAGAGTTGATGAAAGCAGCATTAGGTCAAGATTCCATTGGTGAAGCTCCAGTGAATATTATCATAGCTGCTGTTTATGATCGTGTCACTGCCGAATACGGAGAAGTGGGCTATAGATATGGTAAAATGGAAGCTGGGCATATATCGCAAAATATTTACTTACAGTCTCAAGGATTGGATTTGGGGACGGTAGCAATTGGAGCCTTTCACCAAGATAGTGTGAGCAATATCTTAGAGCTTTCTCAAGATACGGAACCTTTGTATATAATGCCTGTAGGAAAATTAGATTAATGATTCGTTGAGGAATATTCAGTATATTCAAACTGATACTGATACTGAATTAAAAATAAAACCACAAGGAGGTCGTCAAAGGATGGCAATAAATAATAATGTATCATATAAGGCTTTAACTGATGACTTGGAGCTTGAATACAAAAATCATCAGGGTTATGCTTTTACCCCGGAAGATGGACCGCAACCTGAAGGTCCTAAATACCCAGATCGCTGGCGCGGTCCTGCCATAGGAGAAAAACGCGGTATATTTCAAAATGAACAACTTGTTTCAGTAGGGAGATTACTACCTACTGAAATTAGTATTGGTGGTAATTATGTACCAGCTGGTGGAATAGCCGATGTGGCTACGATGCCCGAAAATAGGGGTAAAGGTTTTTTTAAACAACTTTTCTCTGGCTTTATTCAGGAAATGCGGGATCGTGGGTTATGCTTATCAATATTATGGCCTTCTTCTTACCACATATATTCTAAACTAGGGTATAGTACTGCCGGGTCAAAAATAGTATATGATATGAATTTCAATAGCTTCTCACTAAGCAGTAATATCAAATTAACCGAGAAAAAACTTGAATTTGTCCCCATAGAGAGAGGTCAGGAACATGATTCCCTAAAAGAGGTTTATCGACGAAATACTAAAAAATTTAATTTGTCAATTAATAGGGATTCTAATTGGTGGGATGCTTTTGTTACTACTCAGTCAAAAGTTTCTTCAGGAAAACCAGCTTATGTTTATGCTGTTATAGACCCCAATGATAATCCTGAAGATTATAAAGGTTATTTGATTTATGACTTCGATACTGTGCCTTCTGTAAACTCCCAGGGGCAACCAGCTAACATTACTAAGATGCGTATCCGGGAATTGGTATATGATAATTTTGAAGTTTATAGTGCTATTTTGAAATTTATTTCGGGTCACAGTCTGCAAGCAGAACAACTTTCCATTGAGGGAATTACAGATCAATATTTTACAGATAAGATAATGGCCCCTGAAGCTCTTAGCTGTCAAATCGAATCAGGCCCTATGGTAAAAATTGTTGATGTAGTTAGCGCACTTTCGTATTTAGAACCACCTAAAAACTTGACAGGAAAGTTAAATCTTCAAATTGAGGATAAATTTACACCTGACAACTCCGGTATTTATATGATAGAAGTGGAAGAAGGAAATATAAGTGTTAATTCTGAGCCAACAACTACAAGCATGGAAAATCCTGATTTTATTATGGATATAAACTCATTATCCCAAATATATGCAGGCTATATACAGCCCTACCAACTTGTACAAGAACAAAGAATAACTCCTGGGAACTCTGATCCGGAAAAATTGACTCTACTGAACAGAATTTTTCCAAGTCATCCCATTTTTCCTCTGGAATACTTCTAACTTTTTGGTGCTGTTACATTTAGTTGTTGATACTGTTTTTACTGTAAAGAAGGGGAATGTCAAATAAATGAAACTATCAAAAGATTTTGGACCCAATTAAGGGGGAGATTCTCTTGGGGTGAGTGTAAAATTTATTAGAGATGTATTGATAACATACGAAGGAGAATCCTTTCAACAAAAGCGTGGTAAACAATTTACTTATAAAGTTAAGGGTAATTCTATTGTGCCAGATACAACTAAGTACCCAATCCCCATCAAGGACATTATTAAAGGGTTAAATAGAGGACAGGTGACTAGAGTGGCTGATCTCAAAGATTTGCGTGGATCATCATATATATACGCTTTGGTAACGGACAAAAGGATTAAAGATAATATTAAGTGTTAACTTAGTTGTCTCAGGAAATGGGTGAAGATAGTTAATTGTAAGAAACAAATGAGAAGCTGCTTCATTTTATAGAAATTTTAGATATAAAAATGAGCAGCTTTTCTCTTTTTGTTAATTTTCCCCCAACGGCCTTTCAAGATATAGACATCTAATTCATGCCCCCTACAGCTAGTTCATGCCCCCCTTCACTGGAGTTATTCTTCTATTCGCCAGTCAAGATTGTTTAAAATTAAGATATAAAAACAGCAAGTGAATACTAGTAAAATAGCGGCATTAAATAACACTTCCTGGGTTAGCCCTGAAATCAACAAAATTCTTAATGTCTCGGCAGCATAAGTTGTCGGTAATAATCTAGATATCAACTGTAATAAAGAAGGAAGATCCTCAATTCTTACCATTACAGGTGTCAAGAAACTGATTAGCATCATTAGAGCCTGGACTAGCATGCTAGTAAGCTGTTGATTTGGTGACCAAAACCCAATATATGCTCCGATTCCCACAACACTCATTATTATTAGAAAGGTTGCAGGGAAAAGTGCCCATGTCATATAAAAGTCAACATCATAAACCAACCGGCCTATCACAAACAAAATACAGAATGACGGTAAACTAGTCATGGCTCCTCTTGCTAGATTAGCTAATATAAAGTTTATCTTAGAGATGGGAAGTGATGCGTAAAAAGTGAAATGTCCTTGGTGTTTCTGCTGAGATATATTTTGAGCGACTACGTTTAAACCTGTAATAACCAATGCAAACATCATATTACCAGTTATAATATGGGCCATTTGACCGGAGCTGGGATTATCAGTAAAAAAATTTAAAAACATCAAGGTGGTTAAGGGAAATAAAGAAGCTAACCCCACTATAAAAATCCAATCATCTCTAATAATAGCAAATTGTATTCAAAGGAGATACCAAAGCTCTACGATTAGCTGGCGTAAATTATTAGTTTCCATTATCTCTTCTATATCGTCTTGATCTTTATGATAGAAATCCGAAACTGAACCTGGGTATGATTCTGAATATGAATCTGAGCCTGCAGATTTATAAGTAAAACCTCTAGTATTGTTAACCATCTTGTAATTCCTCCCTCTTATATCTGTCATGTATTTGAAAATATACATCTTCTAAGCTTGGCGGTATAATAGAAAAGTTTTCGATGGGTAGGTCCTGTTCATTATTGGTCAAAAATTTCACCAAAGATGAAGCTTTTTCCTTATCAATTAGCAGATCAACCTTTGTTTCTGTATTACTAATAATAGTTCCCCAGGAATCTAGCAGTTCTCCGATACTATCATTCGCACCTGATTCAGTGGAAACCTGACACTTAAGACGCTGATCCACCCGTTGCTTTAACTTATCTACTGTATCTATATCTTGTAGTTTACCATTGTTTATAACAGCTACTCGGTCAACTACCTGTTCTGCTTCTAGGATATTATGAGTTACTAGAATAACTGTGGTATCTTGTTTATTCTTTTCCCTAATAATCTTCCAAACTAGCTTTCTCTTTTCTGGGTCCAACTCATTTGTGGGTTCATCTAAAATTAGCACAGAGGGCCTACCTATTAAAGTTATTCCCATACCAGTTAGTCTTCTTTGTCCACCAGAAATTTCTTTGATCTTATTATCTTTGACATCTGTTAATTCTAACTCTGATATAAGCTCTTCTGTTTTTTTATTGGCTGGTTCGTGTTTTAATCCCCGAAGGCGTCCAGTAAAGTAGATGGCCTCCCTGACTTGTAAAGGTGTGAGACATGATGGTTCTTGGGAGTAATAAGAGATCTCTTGCGCTAATTTATGGCTGTTTTTTAGTACATTTTGGCCTCGGTAACGAATCTCACCTTTAGTTGGCTGGATATGGGCTAACATTTGCTTAACCAAGGTTGATTTACCAGCTCCATTAGGTCCTAATAGACCTATTATTTCACCAGATCTAATACTACAGTTGATATCTAGATTTGCTGTTACTTGTTTGTCTTTCTTTTTATATATCTTGGTCACATTATCAATTTCAAATAGACTATCCTGCAACAATTTCACCTCTTTCACTGTTCATTTTTTTCCTTAAACTGTTATTAACTCAAGATCGAGTTATCTATATAATAATAAAATCCCGCTCTGCAAGATACCTGCCAGAAGGCGAGATTTTTATCCGTCTTGGGACTGATATTTGTTAAGCAAGGAAGCATAGCATTACAAGAGGCCTTTTTGAGTAATTTGTCATTTTTAGAACAAAGCCCCATATAAATAGTTGTGACTACATTTAAAGGGGGCGATAACCATGAGGGCTGATCAAGCTTATCGTGAAGCTATCAGGTACTATGGTGGTCATCAGTACATTAGTAAATTAAGAGGTAAATACGATAATGTCAGGTTATTTTGGGAAGATTACACTACCGGTTACTATTTAAAACCTTATCTAAGAAGGATGGTATCGGAAAAGCAAGAACTGGGGCAAGGTTTAAGGGTTTGTGAATTAGGCTGTGGAGCGGGGGATGGCTATGACTTCTTAACTAGATTGTCCAGGGAAAGAGTATTAGATCAGGCAGATACCAAAGTTATTAGTAATCAAGATCTAGCTTTTTATAAAGGTGTTGATCTGAATAATGATTTGATTACCGAAGCCAATAATAGATTTCAAGATCATAGTAAAGTGAAATTCACACAAGGAGATATTAGTCAAGGCCTTCCCGTAGAAAGTGGAGAATTTCCTTATGACCTTTACTTTACTGCTTATGCCACCTTATCTCATTGCAATGATCAAGAACTGGAAAAACTTTTTAGCGATATTGCTGTCCATGGTAGAAACGGGAGTATCATTGTAGGAGACTGGTTGGGTAGATATTCCTATGAGTGGCAGAGCTTATGGACACAACACCCTGAAAACAAGCCCTTTGTTAGTTATAAACTAAACTTTTATTCAGACCAGGCTAAGAATGTATCCACATTTCCCATGAGAGTAATGACACCGGAAGAAATCACTGAGATTGTAGATAGAGTCTCGGAACGGACGGGCATTAAATTAAAAATTAAAAAAATATTTGACAGATCTTTATTTGTTGGCAGACATATAGAAACTGGAGATTATAATGATTACCCTCAACCTCTACGATCCATGGTAAACTCTTTACATGAACCTGGTCATAGAACTTATTTACCTAATTTACTAGTAGATTATATCACACGCCCCGGCTACACATGGCAGAATAACAGGCTTAAAGATTTGGAAAAGTCCTGGAACTCTTTAATTCGCTATACAATAAAACTTTTACAAGCTATAGCAGATCGTAATAAACAACAGCCAGGAGATGATATTATAGGAGAAAATATACAATTGCCGGATCCTCCTGATACTAATAGTTCCGCTTTACGCCAGGCTTATCAAGTAATTAGAAGAACTATAGAAAATAGCTATTATTTTTATGGTGATGTAAGAGCTGATATTATCGAAAATCAGTTGGGTTGTTGTTTGAGAAATTTAGAAATGAAATATCAACAAGGTGAAGGTTTAGGGCATTCAATTGTTTCAATAATCCAAGTTATTAAGTGATAACGGTTAGTAAAATAAGACCTGCATGTTAGTGAGAACACTCATTGGGATACCGGGCAGTCACCTACTGCCCGGTAATTAAATTGAAATGAGCATCAAAATTATAGTAAAATTAATTAAAGGAAATTTTAAGGGAGGGGATTATTTGTCTGAATTTAATGATAGTGTAATTAACAATAGCCGAGATATCATGTTAGAACTTCTTTATGAAGCTAACTTAGATGATGGAGAAATAATTGTGATAGGTTGTAGTACCAGTGAAGTTATGGGAGAAAAAATAGGCAGTTCTTCCAGTTGGGAAATTGCTGAATCAATTTATGAAGGTATTATTTCAGCTATAAACAGTTATTTAACAGATTATCAAAAACAATTATTTCTAGCATTTCAATGCTGTGAACATCTAAATAGGGCATTACTGATAGAAGAGAAATGTCTCCAACAATATAACTTTGAACAGGTGACAGTGGTTCCGTCTCCTAAAGCAGGTGGTAGCTTACCTTCTGTGGCCTATACCAGATTTGATTCGCCAGTAATGATAGAAAGAATAACCGCCCATGCTGGACTGGATATTGGTGATACCTTTATTGGGATGCATTTAAAACCTGTAGCAGTTCCGGTTCGCCCTTCTATACAAAATATTGGATCAGCCCATGTGACTATGGCTAAAACTCGTCCCAGGTTAATTGGTGGTAACAGAGCAATTTACAAATAAAGACTTTATAAGGACTGAATGAAAATATGATTAAAAGTACTAATGATTATTTTAAAGTTTATTGTTGCTCATCCATCAAAAGCTCATTAATGACATTTTTGAATATTTATTAAATTATAGTAAAACCATTAATCCTATAAATCTCCCCTGATTAATTGATTGATATTAGGTGATACTAAAACAAGGGGGGATTGAAATGTTACTTAAACTTAAAGAAGTAGAAAAGACTTTAGAAGACACATTGGCCAAGTTGAGACAAACTGGAAAAATCTCTGAACAAATTGAAAGTGAACTAAATTATGTTTTGGATTTTGCAATGGCAAATTTAATTACTGAAAATGCCGAGGAAGGATTTAAAATTAGACCTGAATTGATAAACGAATATCCTGAAGGGGTGCATTATTTACAAGATCCGTTTCCCGACTACCTGAAAGAAATGAAACAGATCTTAAATGTAGATCAGCCCGACTCCCAAAATGTTTTATATTTTGGAACAGAAATTTTACAAAGGTTAAAGAGTTTTTCAAAAGTTAGTTCACCATCTACTTTTTGAATTTGTGAATTATTACATACTGTATACACTAACTATAAGTTTTTTGATAAAAGACATCATAGCGTTTATTATTTGGACAAGCTATAGAGTATTTGGAAATGAGATGGTTTCTCAATTTCACACGACCTGGCAGGTTATTAACTCTTCCTTGCCGAATCTTTAAAGAACCCGACAGGACAGAGGAAAGAACTGACACTTTTTATTCTGTTGCGGGAGGATAAAGTGATGAAAAAATTTAATAGGAGGGATTTTTCTGAATTTAGTTGCCATTGATTTTGAAACCGCTAATGCTCGTAGACACAGTGCTTGTGCTTTGGGCATTATTAAGGTGGAAGCAGGTGAAATTATTGAAAAACAGCATTGGTACATTAGACCAAAACCATTCTATTTTCACCCCTATAATGTATATATTCATGGGATTAAACCAGAAGATGTCCGAGATGAACCGGATTTCAGTGAAATATGGAGAGAAATCAGTACATATTTAGAAAATAACTTGGTAGTAGCCCACAATGCTTCCTTTGATATTAGCGTTCTAAGACATGTTTTGGATTTATATGATTTGGACTACCCTCAATTTGACTATTTATGTACAAAAAAATTAGCTGAAAAGCAATGGCCTCATCTTGATAAATATGGATTGAAATCCATTGCCAAGTTTTTAGATGTAAAATTTAAACATCACGATGCAATGGAAGATGCTTACGCTTGTGCTCAAATTGCAGTATCAGCATGTAAAAGTCAAAATGTTGATTGTTTATATTCACTGGCAAGAGAGTTGCGACTAGGTTTGGGCAAAGTATATCAAGGTGGGTATCGGCCAGCTAGAATCCGGTCTTAGTGTTCACAAACCCTTAGGAGGTGTAGTCATTATGGCTATTTTTTTTGTGGTTATTTCACTTACTATTTCTTTGGTAGGAGCTTATATATGCTATCAAAGGATCTCGGTTAGCACAATTTTTAGAACTGGATTTTATTTTTTTGTGCTATTAGGAATGTCAGAGTTATTTTCATATACTCCATCAATACTTATGATGACAGGGGCAATCAACAATTATTTAGACCCCTCCCAATTCGGTTATTTCAGCAGTTTTATACAATTAGCTTCTAGGGTATTTTTTTGGGCAAGTATGATAACACTACTTATTGGTCTTTATAAATACCTTCCGCAAAATAATAACTAGCATAAAATTATAATATAGTATTAGATTTGAAAGGAGTCGTAATCACTTTATGGAACTGCTATCCATACTAATGTTAGTTATATCGTCAAATTTAGATGACCTTGGGGTGGGGTTTAGTATTGGGATTCAAAAGAGAATACCTGTACCCATAATTCTAGTAATAGCTTCCATCTCAGGGCTGACTATGGCCCTTGGTATTGGCATGGGGGTCCAGTTGTTAAATTTCATTCCCAGGGGAATAAATGATTTGATTGGTGCTTTAGTCTTTCTTGGCTTAGGAATTTATTTTGTGGTAAATGGCCTTAGAAATCAAGAGAATGACGAAAACAGACCTATAAAATTTACCTTGTCAATGGCGATAATTTTGGGTTTGACTTTGGGTATAAATTCCTTGGCTCTGGGAGTTTCTGCTGGTATAACCGGATATCCTTTATTGCCTACTAGTATTGCAGCTTTTTTAGTTAGCTTTATTTTTCTATTTTTGGGCTCAGTTTTTGGCGGGGCCTTACAACCTATTCTTAAAAAGTCGGATATAATTTCCGGGATATTATTAGTATTTTTAGCTTTTGCTATACTACTAACACCTTTATAATTATTATAAATTCAGGGGGAGGGGATTATGAAAACATCGATACAAAGATCCAAACTACGTCTGCTTTTGGGAAAGTTCTACTATCAAATTAAACGATACCTGGAATGGTATTTAAGTACCACTAAGTGGGCAAGTATGTATAAAGATAAGCTTTTAAAGTATTCAGTTTTTCAACATAAAACACCCTTACTGAGAAAGCTAAGTCAAGTGGAAATGTGGATGCAATATAATAAAATTACTAATTTAGAAATAGCTACTAAGAGATTAAACAAAATTATCATTAAACCAGGAGAAACTTTTTCTTATTGGAGACTAATCGGAAGACCCACCAGGACTAAAGGTTATCTAGAGGGTATGGTGTTATACAATGGGAAAGTAGAGTCGGGTGTAGGCGGTGGACTGTGTCAGCTTTCCAATTTAATCTATTGGATGACTCTCCACACTCCCCTGACAGTTACCGAAAGGTACCGACACAGTTACGATGTTTTTCCGGATTCCAATCGAACTGTGCCCTTTGGGAGTGGAGCCACTTGTGCCTATAATTATATAGATTTGCAAATATATAATGGGACTAAACAAACATATCAATTGCTTGTGTACTTGACTGATGATTACTTGGTGGGAGAGTGGAGGTCTGATAATGAACCATGTCATACATATGAGGTGTATCAGGGGGATCACTGGATAACCCATGAACCTGGTATCGGGTATGTACGTCATAATACAATATATCGAAAAGTTTATAATCTTAAAGGAGAAGATATTGATGATGAATTTGTTACAGAAAATCATGCTATTATGATGTATCAACCCTATTTAGAACAGGGAGATTAGGAAAAAGTGCTTAATATAAGATCAGCAAATATAATACTGTTATTGAGCCCTGAAGTTATCAATAACGAAATAACAGCACTAATCTAAAAAAGTTGGTTGTTCACTCCAACAGTCTTAAATATATACTATGAAGCAAAAAGGAGTGAACAACATGTTACCAATTCAATATTTTGGATGGATTATTATTGCACTAGCTTTGCTCAGGCTTAAGAATAAAGCTTATTTAAAAGATAAGTGGAGATTAGCCTTTTCTATGTTTACTGGTCTTTATTCCTTAGGAGAGTTGTTTGCATATTACAATATCCATAATTTCATCAATTTCTGTTATTTATTGAGTGCGGCTTCTTTTTTGATTCCATTTTTAAAATTTGATTTTGATAAAAAGTTGGATATTGAAAAGATAGGTGATACAGCTTTAATACTCGGTGTTGGAATCATTGTGTTAACCTCTTAAACTCCGTGTAATAAAATGGATGTTATTAGCATTTGTTTGAATTTCAAACCCCTTTCTTGACATCCCATAACCTTTAAAATATAATCCCAAATGTACTTAACAAAGGCGATGGTGGCAACTATTTCCAAAACAAAAAAGAAGGGGTTTGAGATTTGTATGGAAAAAATTGAGGTTAGTAAAAAAGAACTCGAAAAAAAGTTATTCGACAGAAACTACACAAAGTACGGTCTTGACTTAAATCCAGTTGTTTCCTTTGGAAGTGGAATTTTTATTATCTTGTTTTCACTGTATGCTCTGTTGGATCTCGATAGAGCCAATCAAGTTTTTCAATTTGTTAACGAAACAATTGTAACTCGATTTGATTGGGTATTTATTATGTCAAGTAATTTTTTTATCTTAGTTTGTCTATATCTGGCCTTTTCCAAGCTTGGTAATGTTAAAATAGGTGGCCTTAACAGTGAACCGGAATTTTCTAATTTTGCTTGGTATTCAATGCTTATTTCAGCAGGTATGGGAATAGGATTGATGTTTTGGGCTGTAGGTGAACCTCTCCATCATTTCATGGAAGCCCCGCCAATCTTCACAAGTACCAGTGCTGATAAAGCAGCCCTTGCTACTACTTTCTTTCATTGGGGATTGCATCCCTGGGGGGTCTATGCCTTATTAGCTTTAGCTCTAGCTTTTTTTGCATATAATAGGAAGCTGCCTTTATCACTTAGGTCGGTATTCTATCCTCTATTTAAAGAAAAAGTGTACGGTACCCTGGGAGATGTAATTGACACCTTTGCCGTGTTATCGACATTGTTTGGACTAGCTACTTCTTTGGGACTAGGAATCAAGCAAATCAATAGTGGTCTCGATTACTTATTCGGAATAGGTTTTAATGTACAAATGCAGGTAACTTTAATAGCCATTATCACTTTATTGGCTACTATATCTGTAATTTCAGGGATTCACAAAGGTGTCAGGTTTTTGTCAGAACTTAACATAAGACTAGCCTTTATATTTATGATTGCAATATTTTTATTAGGACCGACTACTTATATTCTGCGTTTATTTTCAAACTCTGTAGGCCTATATTTCAGTAATATTGTAGAATATGCTTCCTTTATTAACATTGATGGGGGAAGCTGGCAGGGAGATTGGTCTATATTTTATTTGGCCTGGTGGATTTCCTGGTCCCCCTTTGTTGGAATGTTCATTGCTAGAATTTCTCGCGGAAGAACTATCAGAGAATTTATCTTAGGTGTTTTGATTGTTCCTTCCCTGCTGTCTTTCTTCTGGTTGTCTGTTTTTGGGGGTACTTCCATTTTTTTAGATGGACAAGCAGGTGGAGCTTTATTTGAGACAGTACAAGACGATTATCCTGTGGCTTTATTTGAAATGATCGATTTACTACCAATGCCATTTTTGGCTGGAGCACTGCGGGTATTAATGTTTATTTTAGTGATAGCGCTAGTATCATCTTATTTTGTCACATCTTCTGATTCGGGCTCATTGGTAGTAGACAAAATTACATCTAGCGGCAAAATCAACACACCTAAAAAACAAAGAGTTTTTTGGGCCTGTCTGGAGGGACTAGTTGCTGCTACACTGTTACTGATCGGTGGTGAAAAGGCGCTGGATACTCTACAGACGGCCGTTATCAGTGCTGGACTACCCTTGGCTTTTATTTTGACAGTTATGGCCATTTCATTAATTAAAGGAATCACCGTTACCCATAAAAAGCAGAAAAAGATCAGGGATAAAAGAAAATTTGAAGAACTCTTTGAAGATCTTGAAGAAGAACGGGAACAGGATCAGGAGCAAGGGGAAGGACAGCATACGAGTGAAACTGAAACAGCAGTTAAAAAAACAGATCATCAAGCTGAACCAGAAGTATCACCTAATGTTACACCACCACAAGATTAACTAAGATAAAAAGTTAAAACCAAAAGGTTCTAGAACATTGGTGATTATAAATTCCTGAATAACCAATATGATATCAGTGACATTAGGTATAGGAGCTCCAGCTACCACTAAACTAGCATATATACCAGCAAAAAGCCATAATGGGATATAGACCTTAAGTGTGTTAAATTGTTTCTTTTTGATCATTCTGGGAATTTGAATTGCGGCAACTAAAATTAATATTGCCCAAATAAGAAACATTATTGTTCGCTCCTATCTAGATGCCTTGAAATTTTGACTTTTTAGTTGATGGTAGAACAAGTCTAATTTTAATCTCTAATGAGAGGGTCCGTTACAAGCCCCGCGCGTCTTAATTCAAATTCTACGTCTACGTTGACAGCTAAATCTGTAAATATCTCTTCTTGCCATTCGTGTTTTATTCCATCCCAAACATCAGGTTTTTTCCTATAGAAAACATTACCGAAACCAAATACATCGGATTCATGTTGGTGGGCCCTTTCAATACTTGATTTTATTTCATTTTTAATAGCTGTGGCTGTTCTGTTTTCAATAGAATCTATTAATTCCCCCTCTTCTTCATACCCTTGGGGACAGGTCTGATCCTGGATTCGTCCATCTGCACTAATTTTAATATCTATTTGATAATCTCCTTCTTCTGTAATAATAGGATTAACATGAGATTCGGATTCGAAAATTTCAATACTGATAGGATGGGTATCATGAACTGGACAATTAATCACCTTAATGGCATTATCTACATTTCCGTGAATCCAGAACCAGCCTCTAGTTTCTTCGATATCAAACCATCCTTGCATCTGATCTCCTTTAAATACGGCTCCACCTTCTAGTCGGGTGGTTCCTCTAACTACATCTTCTTCACCAAGGATATCTTCCTCTTCCTGATCTCCTAAGTCTATCTTTCCAATCACAGTTTCTCTTCCGGGCATTGATAGTACATTAAAGGACTCAATTAAAGATCTAGAGGGGAAAACCGACCGTTCAAATACCGAAAGAATTATTTGTCTTTCAATACCTTCTCCTATATATGTTTCAAAAGGTAACTCTGTTCTAAATAATTGAGTTATGTCATGTTCTTCCGGAAGTATTGCAGGGAATGCTATTAACCGTGTTTCTCTCTCTCTATCAAAATAATCTAGGACAGGCCCAATTCCTCTCCGTGCTAGATCTTCGCTGATTATTAATAATTTATTATGTGTAAAAAAC